>CALJMY010000233.1 GCA_937981905.1 uncultured Enterobacterales bacterium | reverse complement strand
AGGACAAGCATGGCTTAGACTCGAATCAGACGATTTATTATGGCAGCAACAAGTCACGTTAACTAAAGGATTAAACAATGTTGAAATCCCGATTAAAGATTGGCAACGACATGATGTTTACTTAACGGCTTATCTTATATCACCGATGAGTAAAGAAAATTCAATTAAGCGAGCACTAGGCTTAATTCATTTACCACTCAATCGTGATAGCAGAGCACTTAATATAACGATTGATGCGCCTAAAACTATTCAACCAAACCTGACGCAACAAGTACAGGTAAAAGTTAGTAATGGTAATGACAATACGCGTGTTGTTTTAGCGGCGGTTGATGTTGGTGTATTAAACCTACATAACTTTAAAACACCCGATCCATTAGGCTTTTTCTTTGCCAAACGTCAATACAATGTAGCCATTAAAGATAACTTCAACGATATTATAGCGCCCAATGATTATGCAAAAGCAAATATATTATGGGGTGGTGGTGCTGAGATGGCACGTGGCGGTAAACAGGCAAGTGCAAAAGTACAAATTATTTCAATTTTGTCAGCACCAACACTAATTGATAGTGCAACAAAAGAAGCATCATTTGATTTACCAATTCCTTATTTTAACGGTCGATTACGTTTGTTTGCCATTGCATTTAATGATGATAATTTCGCCAGCGAAATGCAGCCATTAACAGTAGCTGATGACGTGGTTAGTCAAATTAATATGCCGCGATTTTTAGCCATTGGTGATAAAAGTCAAATCAAATTAGATTTCACGAATACAACCGATATTGAACAAGTGCTAACGGTATCAACGATTGCGACTGAGTTATCAATTAACGATGAGCAAATTATTACGTTAGCGCCTAAAGCAAACCACACAATTAATTTAACCGCGACGCCGCAACAAGCGACTGACGCTGCTAATATTGATGTAAATATTACAGGTGAACATTATCAAGCGACACGTCAATGGCAGTTAGCCGTTAGACATCCCTATCCTGCTCAAAGACGATCTAACAGCCAAACACTAAAACAAGATGCATCATTAGCATTCTCACCAGAAATTAACGATTGGCATCAAGACTTACAATCAAGTGTTAGCATTGCAACACGCCCACAATTTGATTTAACCGAGCAAATTAACCAACTATATAGATTTCCATTAGGATGTTTAGAACAAACGAGTAGTCGTCTTTATCCTTGGTTAGTACTGCCACCAGCAACACAACAAAAACTACAAGAAAACCTCGTAGATATCGACAGAAACAAATTAGTAAACGATGGTGTGGCACGTATTTTAAGTATGCAAACTTATAACGGCGGCTTAAGTTTATGGAGTAGTGCCGGTAATGAAGCACCTTGGCTAAGCGCTTATGGCGCACAGGTATTACTACGAGCTAAAGAAGCCGGTATTTATGTCCCAGAAAAAGCGTTAGAAAAACTATTATCACGATTAACGTATTATTTACGTCGAGGCAACTTTAGCGGCTATGGCGACATGAAAGATTACCGTTTTTCAACACAAGCTTATTCAGCATTAGTATTAGCCTCGCTATCTCGTGCTAATCAAAGCCATATGCGTCAATTAGTAAGAAAAGTTAAACACAGCAAATCACCGTTGGCGGTTGTTCAATTAGCCGCAGCGTTTGAATTAATGGGAGATCAAAAACGATCACAAGAACTTATTAATACCGCTAAAACGATCCCTTTTAAACGTATTTATAACGGTAACTACTCTTCGAAAATTCGTGATAATGCATTAATGATTCACCTGTTATTAACGCACAAACTCGATAATGATTGGGCACAAGAACTCGCCTTTTCATTATGGAAAGACAAACAAAGTCGCCAGTGGTTTAGTACGCAAGAAAGATTAGCGTTAGTACTCGCCGATGCCCAATTAGAGACACAATTTGGTGACGATTTTGACTACCGTTTACAAGTAGCTGATACCACATTTACAGGCCCTGATAAAAATAATGCCTTTTACCGTATTGATGGCCAAGCTATTAACCAAAGTACGTTAACCAATACATCACAAACATTATTATTTATTGACCAAATAAGCCAAGGTTATCCATTAACACCACCAAAAGCCGAAGCTAAAGGTATTGATATTCGCCGTGATTATTACGACTTATCAGGTAACTCGGTAGACTTAGATAATATTAATAGCGGTGAGCAATATATTGTTCATATTCGCGTGCGTAGTAAAAAATCGTCGATTAAAGATATTATGGTTGTGGATTTATTACCTGCTGGATTAGAAATTGAAAATTCAAAATTTGATGCTAGCGTTGATACAGCAAACATTATCATTGATGGTAAAACTATTAGTGACCGTATTAGAAAACATAACATTGATTATCAAGGTTATTTAGATGATCGATTTATAGCTTCTATTTCAGTAAACAGTTACCGAGAAACGGAGTTGTTCTATCAAGTACAAGCGGTTACTCCCGGTGTTTATAAGCATCCACCTGTTATGGCTGAATCTATGTATCGTCATGATGTTCGCGCTGTAGGCGAACATGCGCCTGACTTAATCGTTAAGTGATATAGCAAAAGTGAACATAAAAAAATGGTTGTTATCTTTTGTCATCAGCATAGTTATTCTTCTTATAACCTTGCTGATTTTAGATAAAATAGCTCCCTTAGATTTAAGTAAACTCAACGATAACGTGACCGTCGTCAGTGATGATTCAGGCCGACCACTTCGCGCCTTTGCTAACGCTGACGGTATTTGGCGTTATCGCGTATCAGCTAAAGATGTGAGTCCCTATTATTTAGACGCATTGTTTAATTATGAAGATCGCCATTTTTATTCACATCCTGGTGTTAACCCGCTATCAATGCTGCGCGCTGTTGGTCAAGCCGCCTATTACGGTAAAGCTATTTCTGGCGGTTCAACTATTACAATGCAAGTAGCACGATTACTTCATCCTAATAGACGAACAGTTACGGGTAAAATATATCAAATGCTTCGCGCATTTCAGTTGGAATGGCACTTTAGTAAAAGTGACATTCTTGATATGTATTTAAACATTGCCCCTTTTGGCGGCCCCATCGAAGGTATACAAACAGCAAGTTATGTTTATTTTGACAAGCCTGCGAGTGAATTAAATAAAAATGAAGCAGCGTTATTGGCTGTACTGCCGCAATCACCGAGTCGTTATCGACCAGACAGATACCCAGAACGTGCTAAACAAGCACGTAATAAATTATTAAACAGGTTAGAGACATTTAAGGTTTGGCCATCACAAAATATTGAAACATTAAAACTAGACCCTATTTACGCTGATTACTTTCCTCATCCTAATGTAGCTCCATTATTGAGTCGTCGATTAGTAAAAGCACAACAAGCCTCTTTAAATCAACATCGTGATGTATTAAAAAATCGAGATATACAAACTTTTATCGATGGCGACCGTCAAGAACAATTAGAATCTCGACTTAAAAACTATGTGAATAAACTACCATCAAAAGCATCAGCTGCCATTATGGTGATGCATGCACAAACTGGCGAGGTGAAAGCTTATTTAGGATCTGCTGACTTCAATAGCGCACAACGTGCTGGCCATGTTGATATGATAAAAGCTATTCGCTCTCCTGGATCTACGCTAAAACCTTTTGTTTATGGCGATGCGATAGAACAAGGCATCATTCACGAGCAATCACTATTGCATGATGCACCGGTCATTAAAGGCAGTTACCGCCCGACTAATTTCAGTGGTGGTTATTCAGGCCCTGTATCAATGAGTGACGCATTATTACGAAGCTTAAACTTACCTGTTTTGCAGGTGCTAAACCACGGTTCGGCCGATGCTATTGCTGCACGTTTAAACAATGCAGGGTTATCAATGCACTGGCCAAAACATGCAACGCCTAATAAAGCGCTTGTGTTAGGCGGTGTTGGTACAAAATTAGAAGATTTAGTTAGTGCTTACTCTGCGTTAATTAATAATGGACAAGCTATTACACCGCGTTACCAAAAGAATACTCCCATTACTTCTCACTTTTTATTAGAACCTGCAAGTGCGTGGATTATTCAAAATATATTACGACAACAAAAACAACCGGGGCGAATCAGCGAACAGTTAAGTTTGCATAATAATAAGAATATAGGCTGGAAAACAGGAACAAGTTATGGCTATCGTGATGCATGGGTAATTGGTTTCTCCGGCCCCTACATTATAGGCACTTGGGTAGGCCGCCCTGATGCTGCTCCGCTTGAAAATAATACGGGAAGTAATAATGCTCTGCCTTTATTTATGCAAACTGCAGCTTTGTTTAATCAATCATTTCTTCCTGAAAAGCCATCATCAGTAACCAAGCATCAAATATGTTGGCCTAATGGTTTAAAAGCCTCTCAAACAACTCAAGATAATTGCTTAATCAATAAGTCTGCATGGTTATATCAAGCAATAGCACCACCAACATTAGCAGCTATGTCTCCTGAATTATCCAATTCACTTGTTGCCAAGTACTTTGTTGAACCAAATGGTAAACGAAGTAACGCTTTATGTGCCAGCGCTAATGCTACGCCTTTTACATTAGCGCTATGGCCACCAGCATTAACGAGTTGGATTGAACCTAAATGGCGTAACAATTATCGCCTCCCAAACTTATCAAAACAGTGTAATGAATTAACGACGAATATTACTCCATTAAGAATTATATCGATTAAACCAAATTCTAGTTTTATTCTTCGAGAAAACAATAAATTACGACTTCCCTTAATGTCTAATAGAACTAATTCGCCGCTTAATTGGTTTATTAATGGTAAGTTATTATCTTCAATTAACGAGGTACTTATTGACAAAACGGGCCAATATCAACTGCTGGTACTCGACCAACAAGGGCATATTGATCAAGTAGAGTTTAATGTTGAAAAATAATTTATATCAAGTATCTAAACATTTGATTGCAAAATGATAATAAGATTCTAAAATGGATACTTAAGGTCCGTAATTCCAAATTTTAGGATGTAAAGTGAAGCTAACGATAATCAGTGGTACCTCAGGCGCAGGGAAAAGCGTTGCATTAAGAGTCTTGGAAGACATTGGTTATTACTGTGTTGATAATTTACCAATAAATCTATTGCTACCTTTTATTAAAAACACTGAAGATTCAGAGCAACCTATTGCTGTAAGTTTAGATGTTCGTAATATTCCTCCTACAGCAGAAGAACTCACTGAATTTTTAGAATCATTAAGACAATATTGTGAATTAGAAATCATCTACCTTGATGCTTCTAGCACTATGCTCATCAAACGCTATAGTGAATCACGTCGATTACACCCTTTAACACAAAAGTGTTTAACATTACTTGAAGCCGTTAAAGCTGAAAAAGTCATGCTAGAACCTATCGCTGAAGCAGCTGATTTAAAGGTTGAAACTGGTGAATTAACTATTTATCAATTGAGTGATTTACTCAAAAAACGAGTATTAGGTACTGAAGGTAGTGAACTTGTTTTAGTATTCGAATCTTTTGGATTTAAATACGGTTTACCACGCGATGTAGATTATGTGTTTGATGTAAGATTTCTACCTAATCCTCATTGGGAGCCTAAATTACGGCCATTTACAGGTCTAGATTTACCCGTACAAGAATATTTATCAAGCGACCCATTAGTTAATAAGCTCGAAGGCCAAATAACTGAATTTATTAGTTCATGGTTACCACATCTTGAACGTAACAATCGTAGTTATGTCACCGTTGCAATCGGGTGTACAGGTGGACAACATCGTAGTGTTTATTTAGCACAAAAATTAGCGAAGAACTTCTCTAGAGAACGTCATAATATACAAATACATCACCGTGAAATTTTGCGAAAAAGTAACAATTAATTAAAAACGCTAAAAATTATTTATTTTTATAAAAATTAAATGATTTTGTAGAAATTAAAATCATTTACCAATAAAAGCGCTGTCGTTATGCCAGAAAAAATTATCGAAAAAAACTTTTCTAATGAGAAGTTCGACGAACTCCAAAAAGCACTTAATAGTGGGATGTTCGTGCATGTTCGCCAAATTTTAATGGACACACCAGCTTGTGATGTAGCGCTTTTACTTGAATCTAGCCCTTATAAAAATCGTCAGGTGTTATGGCAACTCGTTGACCATGATGACCAAGGTGATATTCTTGAAGAATTATCTGAAGACGTACAAAAAAGTATCGTCAAACAAATGCAAGCTCACCAACTTGCTGCTGCCACAGAAGGCATGGATACAGATGATTTAACCGACGTTTTACGTACCCTTCCCGATAGTATTTATTTACAAGTATTGGGGGCTATGGACGCACAAGATAGAAGCCGTGTTGAAGCCGCGATGGCTTATGACGAAGATACTGCCGGTAGTATCATGAACACCGATACTGTGACGCTTCGCCCCGATGTAAACCTCGATGTTGTTATGCGCTACTTGCGTTTAAAAGGCGAATTACCTGAAGCCACAGATATGCTTTATGTCGTCGACCAAGATGACATACTGTTAGGTGGCGTTACTCTTTCTACATTAATTACAACCAACCCTGCAATGACCGTCGCACAAATAATGGATCGTACTATTGAAGCCATTCCAGCAGACATGGACGAAACTGAAGTAGCACAGCAATTTGAACGCCACGATTGGTTGTCAGCACCTGTTATTGATAAAGCAGGAAAATTATTAGGCCGTATCACCATTGATGATGTCGTTGATATTATTCGCGAAGAAGCGGAACATTCAATGATGAGTCTTGCAGGTCTTGATGATGAAGAGGATACCTTCGCACCAGTTCTTCAAAGTACTCGTAAACGGTCTGTTTGGTTGGGCATAAATTTATTAACAGCACTCGCTGCTGTAGCGGTGAGTAATTTATTTGAACCAATATTAGCGCAAATGGCTATTTTAGCGATTTTGAATACGCTAGTACCTAGCATGGGCGGTATTGCTGGTAATCAAACATTAACCTTGATTATTCGTGGTATGGCATTGGGGCATGTAAGCGATCGCAATAAAAGATGGCTCATAGGTAAAGAATTAGCCATTGGTGCGCTCAACGGTCTGTTGTGGGCGTTAATACTCTCAGTGGTAGTTGGCTTATGGCAACAAGATGCCAAGCTAGGATTTGTCATTGCGTTTGCTATGTTAGCTAACATGACTGCAGCAGGTTTGTCTGGTGTTTTAATCCCACTAACATTAAAACGCTTTAAAATAGATCCTGCATTAGCAGGTGGTGTGCTGTTAACAACAATTACTGATGTTGTAGGTATATTTGCCTTTTTAGGCACAGCAACATTAGCTTATGCAACTTAACTCGTTGTACACCCTAGAAAAATAGAAAGAGATTTAATCTTTTACTTACTCTTTCTATTTATGATTATCTTTAGATAACAGTATGATTAATTCTTGTGTAAAAATCCTGCGATGTTGAATTTAACATCAATTTTATCGACTTAGTAAGTTTAGTATCAATAAATGCATAGCATGGGACAACAAGGATATTAAAAATATAAACTCACAAAGAGTTTTTTAAAACAAGTAATCACATTTCATCTTTAAAATGATTCAATACAATGTGGTTCAATACTTATTCATTTTTCAATTGAAACCATAAACATCTAAAATATCAGCTAATAATTCAATGGAATAAATTTTATAGATAATGATGATTAAGAATTTAACCATCAAATAGTCGATTAACTACCTCATTAAAATAAGGTAGTTTTACAGTGTTTTTATCTTTTATTTTTAGCTTGTATTGCTTTTTTCACTGCAATTTTTTGATCACGACGCTCGTTAATAATATCTTTCACACTACCACCGATATGGTTTTCACCACGTTGCTCGGCTAATTGAATTTGACGTTCACGCTCAGCAAAACGTGCACGTTGCTCATCGGTCACTTTATCGTGACAACGGTGACAACTAACTCCTTTCACATAATGCTCACTTTCCATTTCTTGTGCTGTTAATGGGAAACGACAAGCAAAACATTGATCATATTGACCTTGTTCTAAATCATGATTCACAGCAACACGGCCATCAAACACAAAACATTCACCTTCCCATAATGACTCTTCTTTTGGCACTTCTTCTAAATATTTTAGAATACCGCCTTCAAGATGATAAACCTCATCAAAGCCTTGTTCTTTTAAATACGCTGTTGATTTTTCACAGCGGATACCACCAGTACAATACATCGCAACCTTCTTATGCTTAGTATTATCTAGGTTATCTTTAACGTATTGAGGGAATTCACGAAAGGTTTCTGTATCAGGATTTAATGCATCTTTAAATGTACCAATTTCTACTTCGTAGTCATTACGAGTATCAACAACAACAACATCAGGATCTGAAATCAGTGCATTCCAATCTTTTGGTTTAACATAAGTTCCAACCACATGATTAGGATCTATACCCTCAA
Organism: uncultured Enterobacterales bacterium; assembly: GCA_937981905.1. Taxonomy (GTDB): domain Bacteria; phylum Pseudomonadota; class Gammaproteobacteria; order Enterobacterales; family Psychrobiaceae; genus Psychrobium. The sequence goes on along the minus strand of CALJMY010000233.1, from coordinate 2,348 downwards.
CGCCCATGGTTACAATTTCTTTCTTCAGTTTAACTTTGGTACGTTGGAATGGATTTTCATCGTTATACGATAATTTATACGATAATTTGTTTAATCGCTCATCACTTGTTAAATGACTTAAAACAGAATTTATGCCAATTTCAGGCCCTGCAATCGTACCGTTAATCCCCTCGAACGCTAAAAGTAGCGTGCCGCGAACATCATTTTCTTCCATTGCAGCCAGTAAAGGCTCACGAAGTGCTTCAAAGTTTTCTAATCGAACAAATTTATAAAGTGCACAGACATGTATATTAGACATTTTTATTTCCCATTGAACTAGCTGGAGCGTAAATCCAGTGCTGTAGATGATTCACCAATTAAACGATGAATCGATAATTTACTATTTTGATGGTAAGTATTTAACGTTAGGCATAAACGAAAAATAACGGCGCGAAGTATATCAAAACCAAAGTTTAATCTGCAATTTTTAATCACTAATGCCTCAAACAATTAGCAGATGATTGATATAAATCAAACGATCTGCCATTTAGATATATTGAAAGGCGTTAAGAGCTACACGATAATTTTGAACACCCTACTTTATCGCGTGCCCAATCAGGTCTTTTTTCACTATAGTGTTCAAACTCAGGTTGTTCATCATAAGGATTTTTCAATAATTTTTGCAGTGTATGTAATTCTTGATAATCACCTTGTTCAGCAGCATCGATTGCTTGTTGTGATAAATAATTACGCAACACATATTTAGGATTTACACTGTTCATTTGTGCGGCATGTTCAGCGTGTTCTCGGTTATCACTTTGAACTCTAGTTTTCCATTTCCCTAACCATTCACTCATTTTACTCACGTAAATATTATCAAGTTGTGCTGGTTGATAATAAGCGTTATTGAACATAGATAACCAATATTCATTAGCAGTAATATCTTTATCAAGATCACATTTAGCTAATTGACGATAGAAAATACTCATGTCTGTTTCCACACTGCTTAATAGTGCTTCGAGTGTTTCAAACAACACCAAATCGTCATTATCTTTATAATTTAACAATCCAAGCTTTTTCGCCATCATTTCACGCCATTGCAATTGAAAAGAGTCTCCAAAATCATTAAGAATAGCTTCTAATGGTTCCGATTCTTGAATAAGTGGATAAATAGCATTAGCTAACTGAAAGAGATTCCACTGAGCTATTTCGCCTTGCTTACCAAATCGATAACGTTTGTGTTGGTTATCTGTTGTGTTGGGCGTGAAATGTAAATCAAAATCGTCTATCCAACCATAAGGGCCATAATCTATAGTTTCGCCAATAATCGACATATTGTCAGTGTTCATTACACCATGAACAAAACCAACACGTTGCCAGCCAACAATCATCTTAGTCGTGCGTTGGCTAATCTCAGTAAACCATTGTAGATAAATTAATTTATCAATTTCTTTTTCAGTGCCATCTTCACAACGTAATAAATGAGGAAAACTAGTGCGAATGGTATGATCCGCTAATGCGGTTAGTAATTCTATATCATGTCTAATAGCAGGTAATTGAAAGCTACCAAAACGTGTAAACGATGATGAAACACGGCAAACTACAGCGCCTAATTCTAACGCTTGGTTACCGTTATACATGATGTCGCGCATTACTTTTTCGCCTGTTAAGGTCAAACTTAATGCACGTGTTGTTGCAATGCCTAAATGTTCCATTGCTTGGCTACAGAGAAATTCACGAATGGAACTACGTAAAACAGCTAAACCATCTGCACCACGAGAATAAGGCGTTACACCAGCACCTTTAAGTTGCATAAGTTGGTTGTCACCTGCTGGCGTGACAATTTCACCTAAATTAATCGCACGGCCATCACCTAATTGCCCTGCCCAGTTACCAAACTGATGACCGCCATAACACATGGCGTAAGGTGTCATACCATCAAGTAATTCATTACCTGCAACAACTTGTGTAAAAAATGGGTCTGCAACATCATCGGTACTAAATCCTAAATCGGCTGCGACACTTTCATCAATAGCAATAATTGCAGGTGCAATAACTTTGGTCGGTAATACAAATGAATAGGCAGCACTGTGGACTTGTCTGGTGAAATTTTCAGGCTCACTATCTGCCGGTAAACTATCAACAAAGCGATTATTAAATGTGAATTTTGATTGTAATGACGACACGATAAACTCGATTAGAAATAAATAATAGTAACAGTATATCGTTAATCGATTTGAAACTAATCCGTAAATTTTATAAGTGAATAAATAAACATAAAATCGTCATTGACTTTAATTTAATCGCCCCGCAATATGAATTCATTATTTACACAAAAAACAAATAGAAATGACTTTATTTACACCTTG
>CALJMY010000232.1 GCA_937981905.1 uncultured Enterobacterales bacterium | reverse complement strand
ATGATATTTCTGTCCAGTAGGATGGATTACGTTAAGAAGGTCAGCTGGACCTTTTAAGGTCTGTTCTGAATTCCCGATAACTTTTAACATTTTTAAATCGCGTCCCTTCACCCTCTCATGTCCCAAATTATCTAAATCCGTCTCCGCGACCGCGATAAAGCGTTTTACTGCATGACGGTCGTTCGAATACTCAACATTCTTATAATTTACACGCTGTGTTACGGCCCCTCCATTCCTCCCGACAGACTCTCCCACGGCCTGTAACGACAGCCCTCTATTGTCTTCCATGCCCATTTCATTATTCCGTTCGTATTTCTTCTCGACAACAGAATTGCCAACGGTATTATTTTTATTTTCTTTTGTCTTTTTTACTTGCTTATACATATCTTATTCCTTTTAAATTTGGACTATATCGATTGTTATAGGCTTTCTTCATTGCCTACAACACTCAGGAAACACCATCGCAGGTGGGATTTCCGGCCCCGGTGAAATTTATTCCTCTATTTCTTTATTGTATATGCCACTTTAACGCTTAATTTGACCGTTATTGAACCACTACTTCTAACTTTCACTTTCAACCCGTCTATCTAATCCAACGGCGAACTAATTTCCCCAAACCCCAAATGCCACACATCGTTATTGTGATGACAATGGCGACGCCGTTTTACTAGCCATTCGTAGGCTTGATCTATTATGTTGTCGCAGGCGATGCGTTGTAATAATGAGTCATTATGCTGTGTCACTGTGTTAGTCATTCCCTGCCCGATTAAGGCATCGCCCCGTCTGTTCTCAGCCGTTTCAAAAAACCTAACGCAACGGTAAAGAGTGCAAACAACATAACCATAAAGACGCGGTATTCTTTCCAAAACGGATCACACGAGAACACCATCATTAAAAACACCACAACGCCTGCCGTATAGGCCGTGAAATACCACGTGTTTAAAATGCCGCGTAGTTGAAAAAACCATAATGACAAAATGACATAAACCAAGGTAGCAGTGAATAATGTGAACAACGCGGCGCGATACAACCAACGTTGTGGGCATAAATGATTACACACCCAACTGGCGACGCTGTCTAATGCGGCTGTAAATTCGAATGCTTTGAGTTCATTAATAATTGTGCTTTGGTTGATTACTGCTTGGCCACTGTCGGTGGGCAACGACCAATAAGCTTCGCCTTTAAAACTCCAATGACTGTATTTTTCGATGTCAGAACTTTTATTGCTGGTGTTTTTTTCAGCTAGCAAAAGCATCATTTTATTAAATAAGGGTTCAATGTCTTGAGTATATTTTTGGTCACTCATTTTTTCGCGTAATGTTTTCATTGTCGTTAATGTGTTGGTTGCCGATGAATCGTTTGCTATAGCAGGTTGAGTGGCATCGGTCGGTTTATTATTGATGATTGCGACGGTTTGATTATCAAGCATCATGATAAATAGATTAACGTGAGGTGAAATATCTATTAAATTTTCTAATGTGTAAAACCCTTCTCCGGCTAACAGTTGATCTACAGGCACCATCATATTGAGATAATAGCGATCAGTTAAAGTAGCAGTATTGAGCAATGGTTCAGGGGCAGATGGAATAGCTGGTGACACCGCATTCGTTAATGTGGCAGGCAATAACGACTGTTCATATGATTGATTAAATCTATACTTTAACCGCATAACAAACGATTTAAAGGCTTTGTGTTGTGCTTCTTTGGTGTGTTGTAAATCAAAATTTAACGTAACACCGTCAGCCATTGTACGTGACGGACTGGTGCCAAAACTTAAATAAGGCTTTAATCCTTCTAATAAGTCTCCCTTTAATGGCGCTCTTACTTGCTTATTAATATCGTCAATGAGTCGAATACTAAATTCTTGATTCATCGACTGTTCGGTTATATGACTTCGTTCATTAGACACAACTAAATCCACTTTAACGCGATGTTGATGCGCTAAATTAATAAAATGTGGAGACGGATTGTCGTTACCCCAATTAAAAGGGAGAACAAGCCTGCTATCACCAAAAGTATCTTCGATGACTGATGCTGAAAAGTAACCAATACGGGTTAATTGGCTAAAGTCGATAACTTGTTCGCCTAATGTCCAGTGTGGTGTAAATCCATAATGAAACGATGACACATCGGTCGCTTTGCCTGTATAAGCTGCACACCCACAGTTTTCAGAAGCTTGCCACTGGGGTGATGGCATAGAATTGAGGTCTTTCACTCCTATTTTTTTAGCACGATTTAAAATTATTGCTTTAGCAGTCGATGACAATGTATTCAGGTCTTGCATTCTTAACGCAACATCCAATAAATAGGCTTGTGCAAACACAATGTTTTTAATATTTCCTTGCGCGGTTGTTAACTCTGTTAGTTGTGTTTTGGTCAACTGGACTACGCTATCTAATGTGTCATTAAGCTTTGTTATATAAGTTAAATCATTATCGGTAAGTTGATAGTAATAAGGAAGATTGTTATCGACTCCTTCATCTTCTGGCACATATTGCTGTTGGTAGAATTGATCTAACATGCCATGCATAACAAGAGGACTGCCATAACAGCTTAATGTTTGCTCGCAGGTTATATTATGTGCTTGTGCCCATGTTTGAAATTTTTTGCCTGTAATGTCATTACGCCAATTAGGGTACAGTAATGTCATATCAGAAATGGTGACTAATGCAGCTAATAGTTCTTCAATAAACGCTTGCTCTTTTAGCGCCGTATTTAACGAAAACTCATGACAAAAATAAGATAACCAACGTTGAGTTACCAATCCGAACTTACCATCGGTCAAATACTTATTAATTTTAAGGTATTGCGCTTTGTATTGAATGTTTTCTTGGTAGATAACATGTAATTTATTTTGGGCTAATTGACCAAATATTTTGTCGCCGACAAAGCTGTCACTCGCCAGCTTGTCAAACGTTGTATTACATTGGGTAAGTGTGGTGATATCTGTATTCTCAGTGCTTGCTTGCACTGTTGTTGTGATTGTCGTTGTCGTTAAAATTATTGTAAGCAATAGCAATAATACGGACATTATCTTATTCCATAATATTGGTATCAATTTTAATAAACTCACTTTGTTATTCATAACAATGAAGTTAATAAATATACGGTTTACGACTAGGTCTTTGATGTAAAAATGCTGCATTAAATTGTCTTCCCTTCTTTTCTTAATTCTTTGTTGATGCCAATTTTAAGGTCTTTATAAAGAATGACGTCACTGCCCGTTTGCAGCGCACTAATGGCGGCGTAACGCACAACGTTTGTAATAGCACCACCGGCTAATTCATATTTTTCGGCAAGGGTATATAACTGATTGTCGTTGTCTGTTTCGTGATTGTTATTGAGTGTTTTTTTCCACAACAATAAACGTTGGTTGGCATCAGGCATGGGGAAATAGACAAGCGATTGAAAACGACGTGAAAATGCTTCGTCTATGTTAGCTCGTAAGTTAGTCGCCAACAGGACAACACCAGGAAAGTCTTCAATACGTTGTAATAAATAAGCCACTTGTTGATTGGCATTACGATCGTTGGCACTGCTGCCTTGTGAGCGTGCTCCAAATAACGCATCGGCTTCATCGAAAAATAAAATCCATTGTTTGTTTTGTGCTTGGTCAAACAGGTTTGCTAAATTCTTTTCGGTTTCACCAATATATTTAGACACCATTGATGATAAATCGATACGGTAAACGTCAAGTCCGAGTTTCGCGCCAATAAGCGTCGCCGACAGTGTTTTACCTGTGCCCGGCGGCCCATAAAATAAACTGCGGTAACCCGGTTTAAGGGATTTATCTAATCCCCATTTATCTAAGATGGTATTGGAATGGGTTATCCATGTGCTGATTTTGTTAATTTCGTCCATGACTGAAGGCGCTAAGACCAAATCTTGCCAATTAAGCGGACTGGTAATTAAGGTGGCAGGAAAACTGCTGCTATACGTTGGCTTGTAATCAATACCTGTGGTGAACATTTGCAAGCTTTCAGCACTCACGTTGAGGCTGTGACTTAAAAATGGTTCGCCAGAGGTATAATCTTCTAATATTAAAACGCGTTGATGCATTAGCGAACTATGTTCATCAAACAACGCCATCACCGCTAACCGTTTTGTTAAATCATCGCCAGTTAATATGAACATAGCGGTTTCGGCGGTGGGTAAAAAACCACGGTGACGTTTACCGTCTTTACCACCAAATTCAGCATAACAGCGGTCAAAATTAGCATTTAGACTAAAGAAAGCATCAAGCACTTGTGGCTGAACATGCGGGATAATGGCTAGAATTAAGATAATGCGCTCTTCAAATCCTAATTTATTGTCTTTGACAAAATGAGCAAATGGCGAATCATCAACACTTAAATCTGGCGCAGGTAATTGGTATATGCTTTCTAATGGCGCGCCTTGGACAAAATAAATTTGAATTTGTAGTGTCATGACTTCACTAAACCAACTTATCTCTCGAGAAAGGCTGAGTCCGTTGGCCACAATAGCACCGTTGTTAACTTGGCTATTTACGTGATTAGCCAAGTGTTTATAGTGGTGTTTGTCATTGCCTATTGATTGTAGTTTCATGGACATAATTCCTTATTTAGCGCCACGTTGTATACAAAGGTTCTTGCATCCATGGGTATTTTATTAATGAAAAACTCCATGGCAGTTGATCAATCAACATATCAAACGAACGTTCTACGACCTCCAGCTGCCACTGTTCTTCGTCGTGCCACAGAGTTGCCTCACGCTCAAGAAAAGTTTCTTGGAATACCTTAGTAGATGTATTACCTAAAACACTCCAATGTTGAATGACGGCGCCTAATAACCCGGGGATTATGTCTTTTTCTTTATCACTTAATTCAACCTCGATGGGGACTGGTTCTGACAACGGTAATCCACATAATATTTTGTTGAATGCCAATTCATGTTCTGGTGTTTTTGTTGCGCCGTTAACAATATACTGTAATAAGTGAACCGCTTTATAGGCATCGTTTTTGCTTTTAAACACGCCATCTTCAGTCAAGCTCAACATTGTGAACAACCGAGGAATGTAACTTCCTAATAACACCAAGCCAGCATTGTTAATGTTAATAGGATCAGTCATTTTTTCTTCTTCGTCGTCTTCAGGAAATAACACTTTTTGGTTAACGACTTCGTCAATATCATCGGTGGTATTTTGTAAGGTATCACCGTTAAAAGAATCGTTGAGGGGTTGTTGGGCAAGTGTTGAATGGTCTGTGTTTATATTTTCAGAATGATTAGTCGATGCTTTATTAGACATAGCTTTAATTACTTTTTCTTTAATTGAATGAGGCACGTTAATGTGGGCGTGGGTTAGCATAGTCGCTATTTCAGGCATGAATGATTGATTAAAAAACTCGTTTAAATAATGACAATAATCGTGAATAAAATTGTCTGTGTTTTTATGTTTTTGATGTCCTATTATGTACTGAAATATAAAATGATA
>CALJMY010000231.1 GCA_937981905.1 uncultured Enterobacterales bacterium | reverse complement strand
AACCCAAGTGCCATAAAGCATTGTTAAATCAATATTACTATTTAACCCTTGGTTTTTATTATAAACCTTACGTTCTTTAGCGACTGCAGGCGTAGTCAAAGTAATCATGACTGAGACAAATAAAACAATATTTTTAAACATTAAATGCTCCTAAGTTATCATTATCCATAAATATACAATTATTTAATGTTGCCATTTCTAGCGACACATTTATCAAACGCTCTCTCATATCTAGCCATTGTTAAATTGCTTTCTTTAAAACTTCGATCCTGTTTACCCTTCCCCCTAACGAGAGCGACTTTCAGTTCATGAAGTCCTTTATAATATGTTTGTTCCATTTTAGGCATTGCTGCAAATGTATTTTATTTTCACTTTATTTCGGCTAATAGTGAAACGTTCTATTTATAGGTATAAAAAAACCAGCAATATATTGCTGGTTTCATACATTCACATTTAAAGTTTAAAAGACTTAAATCTTACAGCCTTTGAGTTTAACCGCAGGTGCTGCTGTTTTCTTTGCTTGATAATAAACTTCCATTGCCGCAGCTTTTGCTTTATTTGCTGCTGTACTTGCTTCTGAACTGGCAATTGAAATTAAACCTGTCAATGTATCGCCAGAATCAACAGCTGATTTATAATCTGTGAATGTTTGTTCAATTTGCTCACAAGTTAAATCATTAAAATTAATATTAGCTAAATCTATTTTATTTTCAGAACCAGTTGATACACAACCAGATAAAATTGATACTGCAAAAGCAGCGCCTAATAAAGAAGTTTTGTTCATACTTTAAGTCCATTAAGTTTATGTAATAAAACATTCCGATTAACTCGATGTTTTATATAATTTCACCAATTATTGATTTGGTGTGCTGAATCTACCGTGATATCAAAGTTAATACTTTTAGATGTGGAGATTAATCAGTTCTTAATTTAACGATAAATAAAATATAGATAAGACACGTATTAAAATTAAAAACACGTAAATTTATTTTCATAACATACAAGTCACAACAACTAATTTAATTAGATTAAAAATAATCGTCAAAACTCATAATGTAAACCAATAGTATGAATAATTAGATGCATGACCAATCATAGTAATTAATTTGTTTTAAGGTTAAAATATGGCGCTTTTTGTAAGCTTTCACGCTTACAAAGTCCTTAATTTTTTACTAAAGAGAAACTAACATTGATTTCTACAGCTAATATCACCATGCAATTTGGCGCTAAGCCATTATTTGAAAACATTTCAGTTAAATTTGGCAACGGCAATCGTTATGGCCTAATTGGTGCTAACGGTTGTGGTAAATCAACGTTTATGAAAATTCTAACAGGTGATTTGATTCCGTCATCAGGTAATGTATCGCTTGATACTGATGAACGCATTGGTAAATTACACCAAGATCAATTCGGCTTTGAAGAATTCAATGTTATTGACACCGTAATTATGGGCCACAAAGAAATGTGGGCAGTTAAAGAAGAACGTGACCGTATTTACGCTGATCCAGATATGACTGAAGAGGACGGCATGCGCGTTGCTGACCTTGAAACTGAATTTGCTGAAATGGACGGTTATAGCGCAGAAGCTCGCGCTGGTGAATTACTATTAGGTGTTGGCATTGAAGAAGCCCTTCATTATGGCCCAATGTCTGAAGTTGCACCAGGTTGGAAACTTCGTGTTTTACTTGCTCAAGCCCTATTCTCTGATCCTGATATTTTATTACTTGATGAGCCAACCAATAACTTGGATATCGACACCATCAAGTGGCTAGAAGATGTATTAAACGAACGTAAATCTACCATGGTAATTATCTCACATGATCGCCATTTCTTAAATTCAGTATGTTCTCATATGGCTGATTTAGATTACGGTGAAATGTCTGTATTCCCAGGTAACTACGATGAATACATGACCGCTGCGACACAAGCTCGTGAACAGTTAATGTCTGATAATGCCAAAAAGAAAGCGCAAATATCTGAGCTGCAATCATTTGTTTCTCGTTTCTCGGCTAATGCATCAAAAGCAAAACAAGCAACGTCTCGTGCAAAACAAATTGATAAGATTCAATTAGCAGAAGTTAAAGCCTCTAGCCGTGTTTCACCTTACATTCGCTTTGATCAAGAAAAACAGTTATACCGTAACGCAATCAATGTTGAAGGCTTAACTAAAACATTTGATGATTTAACATTATTTAAAGACTTTGACATGATTACAGAAGTTGGTGAACGCATTGCAATCATCGGTCAAAATGGTATGGGTAAAACTAGCTTAATCCGTATTCTTCAAGGTGATTTAGAAGCGACTGCCGGTGAAGTATTATGGTCTGAAAATGCAAACATTGGCTATTACGCGCAAGATCATTCACATGAATTTGAAAAAGATTTAACGTTATTTGATTGGATGGCTCAGTGGATGCAACCCGGCGATGACGAACAAGCAGTTCGTAGTGTTTTGGGCCGCTTGTTGTTCTCTCAAAATGACATTGGTAAATCAGTTAAAGTTATTTCAGGTGGCGAACAAGGCCGTATGTTATTTGGTAAGTTAATGATGAACCAGCCAAATGTTCTATTAATGGATGAACCGACAAATCACTTGGATATGGAATCTATTGAATCTATTAACTTAGCGTTAGCAAACTATCCTGGCACGTTATTCTTCGTTAGCCATGACCGTGAGTTTGTATCATCACTAGCAACTCGAATTTTTGAAATAACGCCAGAGGGTATTCAAGATTTCCGTGGTACTTACGATGAGTTCTTAGCTGAAAAAGAAGCAAAGAAAGCTAAAAAATAATATCGTTTAAAAGATAAATAAAAAGAGTTAATGGATAATATCTGTTAGCTCTTTTTTTATGTTTAACTAATTGTAAAACTCATATTTTTGACACAAAAAATTACATTTTTATATTCAAACTTAAATTATTTTTCCTTCATTCATTGTTATTATCGTTTCAATAATAATATTTATTATCCAACTAAAAATAATAAATTAATTCATAGGGCTCAATTAATGAATAAACTTACAAGTATTGCACTGTCAGTCGCTTTTACTCTTAGCATTGGCGGGTGCAGTAATTATGCTGATGCAGAAAAAGATACCTTACAATCTAAAATAACAAAAACATCAGGAATTGATTTAAAGAATTTTGATAATTCAGTTCGTTTACAAGATGATCTTTATATCGGGGTTAACGGCCAATGGTTGAAAGACACAGTAATTCCTGCTGACAAATCAAATTATGGTTCATTCACAAAGTTGTATGATGATAGCCAAGCCGCTTTAAAAACAATTATTGAGAATGCAGCCAACGCTAATGGCGTCAAAGGTTCAAACGATCAAAAAATTGGTGATTTTTATAATAGCTTTATGGATATAAAAACAATCAATGACAAAGGTATTACACCTTTAAGTGACCAACTCAACGATATTAATAACGCAAAAGATCATGGTGATATTGTTCGTTTAATGGCTTCATTACAACAAATAGGCGTTAATACACCATTAGGTTATTACACCAGTGCTGACGCCAAAAACTCAACAGTAAACGCATTATATATTTATCAATCAGGGTTAACATTACCAGATAGAGATTATTATATTGAAGATACAGAAAAGTTTGTCACTACACGTAAAAAATATAAAACATATATCAACGCATTACTGTCCCAAGCAAGTTATCAACAAGCTGTTTCTGCCGTCGATAATATTTTAGCTATTGAGACACGCATTGCTAAAGCACAATGGTCACGCGTAGAGTCTCGTAATGCGACTAAACGTTATAATAAAATGACTAGCGTTGAACTTAATAAGTTAATGAGTGGATTTAATTGGGGTTTATACGCTAATCATGCCAATTTATATCAACTTGATAATGTTATCGTCAGCCAACCAAGCTACTTAGAAGGTTTTGGTAAGATATTTAATAAGATTTCATTACAAGCATGGAAAGATTACTTAAGCTTTCAACTAGTTGATGGCTATGCCGAATTATTAAGTCAAAACTTTGTAGATCTAAATTTTGATTTCCACAAAAAGACACTTTCAGGTATTGAAAAAGCACAACCACGATGGAAAGAAGCAGTTAGCACGACGGAAAGTGTATTAGGTGAAATGGTTGGCGAATTATACGTACAACAACATTTTAAACCTGAAGCTAAAGTACGCATGGAATCGATGATTAAAATACTCATCAAAGGCTTTGAAGTTAGTATTAACGAATTAGAGTGGATGAGTGATCAAACTAAAGTTGAAGCGCTCGATAAACTATCAAAATTTACTTACAAAATTGGTTATCCTGACAAATGGCGTGATTACTCAGCATTGAGTATTGATGCAAACGATTTAGTTGGTAACTACCAACGTTTTGTACAGCTTGAATTTAACGATATGATTGATGATATTAGCCAGCCGGTTGATAAAACTAAATGGGCAATGACACCACAAACGGTTAATGCTTATTACAATCCAGTAGGTAATGAAATTGTTTTCCCTGCTGCAATACTACAACCACCGTTTTTTGATATGGCAGCAGATGACGCCGTAAACTATGGTGGTATTGGTGCTGTTATCGGTCATGAACTAAGCCATGGCTTTGACGATCAGGGGTCTAAATATGACGGTGAAGGTAATTTACGTAATTGGTGGACTGAAAACGATAACACTGAATTTACAAAACGTAGCCAAAAGCTGTCAGACCAATACAGCGCTTTTAGCCCGTTTGAAGATGCAAGCATTAATGGTAATTTAACGCTTGGGGAGAATATTGGTGATTTAGGCGGTTTAACCGTAGCATTCCGTTCATATCTATTATCTTTAAACGGCCAAGAATCAGAAGTTATTGACGGTTTTACAGGTGAACAACGTGTGTTTATCGGTTGGTCTCAAGTATGGCGCCGTAAGTATCGTGAAGAGGCACTACGTAATAAATTGCTGACAGACCCACATTCACCAGGTAAGTACCGTGCATTTGGTACTCCACGCAATATTGAGTCATTTTATAAAGCGTTTGATATCAAACCAACTGACAAAATGTATTTAAAACCAGAAGATCGTGTAAAAATTTGGTAATTTACTTTAACTAAGAATATTGAATTACAAAATTCCAATAAAAAAAGCCTGACTCATTAATGTTTCAGGCTTTTTTTGTTATTAAATTATTTATTGCAGATCTATTAAAAAAACTTAATCTATATTAAAAATTATTCAACACACTCAATTTACGATTAAATCATTCATTTGTGAAATAGGTAATAATAAGCATCCCTATTAGCTAATCTATAACAATAAAAACAATATTTATATGTTGTATATTATTAATATTGTACGAACAAATATCTCGGGAATATCATTAAAAAGGTGAGTTTTAATCTAGGAAAGGGAGGAATTTTTTATAGTTTATTTACGTTCAAATAATAAAAAGGGCCCCGTCACTATATTTATGAAACATAGTGACGAGGGCCTAATAATACTTACAATGTTAAAGCAGCTTTCACAGTACCATCTAAGTTTGCACTATCAATATAACCAATAGCATTAGGATTACTTGATACAAATTCTTTGATTTTTGCATCTGAATCTAACTCTTTTGGTGGCGTCCCTTTACCTGAGAATACACGCTTAGACCAATAAGCTTTTACTTGGCTTGAGCTTTTATTAAGTGCTTTTTTATTAAACTCTTCACGTGTCGCGCTAGCGCTGCTTACGTTAACAGCAACAACTTTACCACCACCTGAAAAGCTTTTCATCTTACCTAAAAAAATACGAGATACGTCATTCTTAGAAAGAGCAACAGCATTAGCATTATTTACTACAACTACAATTTCAGCTTGAACAGCTGTTGTAGCCATAACACTAGCAAGAGCCAAAGCCGTTAGTGTGTTTTTTAAATTAATCATTATATGCTCCTTAAAATACTGTTACTAAAGCAATGTTTAACAATGTAGCTTCCGTATTATCAGCCCCATCATCTTCAAATTTAGTTACTTCAAACTTTAATGAAGCAGCATCATGGAAATCCCATTTAGCACCGACAGTAATATAACTTTGCTCTTCTTCTACACTTGCAAGATAACCTGCTGTGCCATTATATATAGCAGCGTAAGTAGCATCTGTAGTAGCTGCTGTAATAAAGTCTGCTGTTGGATCGCCAGTATTTACAATAGGAGTAGAAATTGTACTAGGTAGATCTGATAATAAATTATCAATGTCACTATCTTTTTCACCGTATGTTACATGTACAGTGATGTTATCAAAGCGTTTAGCGACCGAAAGGTAAAATGCATCACTATCAGCAAAACCAGTATCACTAAGATCTAATGTTGTAAACTCACCAATAACAATGAAATCGTTATAATCAACTTGGAAGCCTAATTCAGCAAAAGTTACCTTATCTTCGTTAGCTTCTAAGTTATCACTACGTTGTGAAAATCCAAAACCATCTAGACCAGCTACTAATCCGCTTAATGCAGGAACAGGTAAAGTCATGTCAGTCTGGAAAAAAGCACTACGTAAAGTTAACCAATCTCTATTTAATGTCCAAGCAACACCTACTAATTTATTAAAATCAGGTTGTACAATATTTTCTGCTTCGCTAGGATCTGCTAAGTTAAAATCATCTCTATTACGACCAGCGGAGAAATGTAGTGTGCTGTCAAATTCGCCTAATTGTGAGGTGTAAATAACACCAAGACCATCAAAAGAATCAAATGCTAGATCATAAACACCTTGTGGAGGAGTTATCCAATTATAAGCATAAGATACATCTAAGAAATCAGAATACATGAAAAAAGGAGCACGTTGACGACCGGCTAAAACCTTCCAATTATCATTAAATTCATAACTTACATAAGCCCATTCAAACTTAGGATCAAAGTCATCTTCACCACGAGCAATAATTTGTGCAGTAACGCCTAGCCCGTCACCTAAATCACTTGATACTTGTAGAGCAAATAACGAACCTTCATTAAAATCGATATCGCTTGTATATCCATCAAATGTTTCATCGCTTGATGTAGTTATACCAGCGGCAATATTAGCAAATCCTGAAAAGTTAATATCTGCTGCATAGCTTGATGTAGCTATCAATAAAGGAATCGTTGCAAACAACGATGTCAATTTATTATGTTTCATAGTTAGTCCTTTGTTTTAGTTTAGTTATACTTTAAATTGACGAGCAACTTTCTCTAAGTCGTTTGCTAGATTTGAAAGTTGACCGCTTACACTGGCTATTTCTGTTGATGTCGAAACAGCCTCATCTGTGCAAGATTGGATATTATCAACATGCCCCACCATTAATTGTGAGGTATTTTCTTGTGCTTCAGTTTCTGATGCTATCGCACTATTCATATCGGCGATGGTGTTTACCGTGTCAGTTATTAATACTAAGCTTTCACCTGCAATATTTGCGCTTTCTACACTGGTATCCACTTTATCTTTAGACAATTCCATCATAGCTACAGCAGCCTGTGCAGCAGATTGTAACTGCTCAAGCATCAGATTAATTTCTTCTGTTGATTTTTGAGTACGTGATGCAAGATTTCTTACTTCATCAGCAACAACAGCAAAGCCTCGTCCTTGCTCGCCAGCACGGGCAGCTTCAATAGCGGCATTTAATGCTAATAAATTAGTTTGTTCTGCAATGCCTTTAATAACTTCCAACACTACATTTACACTATTAGCATCTGTTTCAAGTTTTAATATAGTTCCAGCTAAATCATTAATGTTAATAGCTAATTCTTTAATATTACTTACTGTATTTTCAACGACAACTTTACCACGTTCAGCTTCCATATTAGCATTAACAGCCGCTTGTGCAGCGCTAGCGGCATTAGCTGTAATAGAGCTAACACTGTTTGTCATATCGTCAACTGATAATTGTGATTTTTCAACACTTTGTTTTTGATTATCAAAAGTTTTCATTGACTGTTGTGATAATTTATTAATATTTGTTGCTGTATCAGCTAAAGGCAAAGCAGTTTGAACTACATCGCTAATTACACCTTGTAACTTTTCTATAAAGCTATTAAACCAATAAACTAAATCGCCGAAATCATCAGTGCTATTAGTTGATAATCTAACCGTTAAGTCACCATTATCTTGTGCAATATTTTTTAATGAATCAATAATACCTTTTAAGTTATCTCGAATAGCATTAGAAATAGGGATTGCAACAGCAAAAAGTATCGCAATTGTAATCAACGCAACGATTAGCCCAATCGTTGACGCTTTTTGTGACGATGCGATAACTTCTTTTAACGAATGATCAAATGCAAAATTTTGCGCTTTTTGGAAAGAGTTTAATTCATTTTGTAATTTTTCAAGTTGATTCTTCATAGCTTGACTGCGTTCACCAAGTTTAGAAAAGTCAGCGGTACCATCCACAAGCTCTTTAGATAATGAATAAGCACTTGAGTAGTATTTGTCAAAAGAGGATAAAATTGTACTTAATGTACGTCCACTTTCATCACTTAAACCATTGCCTTGTTCAATTTTATTTTTAAATTCATTAGATAATTCATTTGCGGTACTGAGTAATTCCGATTCACCTGTAGTAACAGCATTACCTAACGTTTCTTTAATTTTATCAAGACTTACAATACTTTTTTCTGCTATTTGTAATAAAGGATATTCAATTTTTTGAGCTTGTCCTAGTAATTGCTCAGCTGTATTCATTGTTGAAAATGTGACTGCTAAATAACTCAAAAAACCAATAACACCAACTACGGGTATTAATAAAATTTTAAATTGAACGGATAATGATTTCATTTGTGCACCATCAATATTAATTAAAAAAAAACAGTCAACGTAAAACGTCCATCTGTTATATACGATATTAATCTATTTTATATAATTAACTCTAATAACAATATAACATTAAAAAATTATAAGAACTAATACTTTAGAGCTAAAAAAGTTTTAATGCTTTGATTTATTGTAAAATATTAAAAATAAAGTAGACAAGAAACCTATCTTGCCAAAATCACATCAACTAAATAAACAAAATTAATAAATGTAATTTTATGTTTAACGGCTGTTGATATAAAAACTTTAGACTATCTTTTCTGAACTTATTAATTAAGTCTGCACTACCTATAGGATTATTTCTATTAATTAATACAATTTAAAAAATAATGGATGATTTGAGAATGTATAACAGAGAGGTTTATCTAGATATTATTATGGTAAGTATTTGTAGAGGGATCTTAGTTTTATAAAAAAAGGCTATAACAATTCTAAAATTGTTATAGCCTTTGTTATCAATAATAGTTACTTAAAAAGTATTATTTTGATAATGCAGCAACAGCATCTTTACAAAGTTGAGTTACTTTATCGTACTCACCAGCTTCGATTAGATCTACAGGTACAATCCAGCTACCACCGATACAATCAACGATATCAAGTGCTAAGTAATCAGGTGCATTTTTAATAGAGATGCCGCCTGTAGGACAGATTTTGATGCCTTTAAAAGGAGCGCCTAATGCTTTAAGTGCTTTAACACCACCATTAGTTTCTGCAGGGAAGAATTTCACGTGATCATAACCGTGAGATTGTGCAATCATTAATTCAGATGGTGATACAACACCTGGAATGAACGGAATGCTGCCAGCTTGACCAGCAGCAAGTAATGCATCAGTAGCACCTGGGCTAATCGCAAATTTTGCACCAGCTTCAGTAACTTGTGCTAATTGCTTAGCATTTAATACTGTACCAGCACCAATAAGTGATTCAGGGAAAGCTTTAGCAATATCTGCAATAGCTTGAAGTCCACAATCAGTTCTAAGTGTCACTTCCATTACTTTAATACCGCCATCAAGTAATGCTTTTGCTAATGGCAAAGCTTGCTCAATTTTAGTAATAACAATAACTGGAACTACTGGGCCAGCGTTAAAAACTTCACTTGGCTTAAGTGCCCATTGATTACTGCTCATTTGGTGTTTCCTTTTTCTGTTGTTGATATAAATACACATTTGCGCCAATCAACCCTGGTTGTGGCTCTGTGATTAAATAAATAGGAGCAGCTAGTACATAAGAACTAAATCGTCCTTTACTACTGAATGCTTCAGTAAAAACTTGCAAACTTAGCGCATCGATAATACGAGGCATAATACCACCGGCAATGTAAACACCACCAAAGGCACCACTTATAAGCACCATATTTCCGAGGTATTGCGCTAATACTTTATAAAATATCTCCATCGTTTCTACGCACAACGGATCATTATTCTCTATATATGATCGACTAATATCACTGGCATCTTCTAATTTCGAGTCAATGTTATCTATAATCGCTAAAGATTTGTAAATATTAACAATCCCTTGACCTGATAACAATCTTTCAATTGATACATGGTCAAATTTTTTCATTAATATTTCTAATAATTTCAGTTGTCTTAAATCTGTTGGGGCAAAATCACTATGGCCCCCTTCTCCGCTGATGCACTGATAAAAGTCATTTACCTTAACTAATTGTGCCACGCCTAACCCAGTACCTGGGCCACAAACAATGCGAGGCGCATTAAGATCTTGATTACCAGCATGAATGGTTGTTAATTGAGATTTGGTTAACGATGCTAATGACATAGCAATAGCAGTATAATCATTAATAATGTGGACTTGATTAAGATTTAACGCTTGAATCAACGATTCATTAGAAAAGGACCATCCTAAATTAGTCATCGTAAAAGTTTCACCAACAACTGGGCCAGCGATCCCGAAACATGCGTCATTAACATTAAGATTATTTTTTTCAATGTAATGAAGAGTTACAGCTTCTAATGACGTAAAGTCTGCACATTTAAAACACTCAACATTTGAAATTAACTGATTAACAACCGTTGCAAGTCGTATGTTTGTTCCGCCTACATCGGCAATTAAATCAACTTTTGACATTATTATTAACCCTCTGCAAACAATGAACAAGCGCCTTGTTCAGCACCTGAAAGTTGGCTACGCATAGCACCAAACAATTCACGTCCCATACCTATTCGGCTACTATCTAGTTCAGGTTTTACTTCTTCACGAGAAACTAAAATTGACTCATCGACTAATAATGATAATTCACCGGTAACGGCATTTAGGCGAATAATATCACCTTCAATTACTTTACTTAATAATGAACCGTCAATTGCTTCTGGTGTTAAATGGATAGCAGCAGGTACATTGCCTGACGCACCAGACATACGTCCATCAGTAACTAATGCAACTTTATAACCTTGCCCTTGCAATACAGATAAAGGAGGTGTCAGTTTGTGTAATTCAGGCATTCCGATAGCACGTGGCCCTTGGAAACGAACAACGACTACACAATCTTTATTTAACTCACCCTTTTGAAATGCATCATCTAAATCATGTTGAGATTCAAAAATAACAGCTGGCGCTTCAACAATAAGTTGTTCAGGTTTTAGTGATGACGTTTTAATAACACCACGACCTAAGTTTCCAGCCATTAATTGCAAACCACCATTTGTTTGGAAAGGTTTTTCAATGGTTGTTAATACTGTTTCATCACCACTTTTCTCTGGCGCATCAATCCAATCTAATTGACCATCTTTCATGACAGGCATTAAAGTATAACGCTCTAACCCTTCACCAACGATTGTTTTAACATCATTATGTAAATATCCACCTCGTAATAATTCACGAGTTAAAATAGCCATTCCGCCTGCTTGTTGGAAGTGATTAACGTCTGCTTCACCGTTAGGATAAATACGTGTTAATAACGGAATAACAGTCGATAATTCAGCCATATCAGACCAATCAATAATAATACCTGCCGCTTTAGCAACAGCAACCAAGTGCATTGTTAGATTTGTAGAACCACCAGTGGCGATTAAACCAACGATGCCATTAACCATTGATTTCTCATTAACAATTTCACCAATAGGTAGGTATGATCCACCTTGTTGGGTAATGCGGCTAACTTGTTTGCCAGCGAAATCGGTTAATGCGTCACGTAAGCCACCATTAGGTGGTACAAATGATGAACCTGGTAATTGTAGTCCCATCATTTCAATCACTAATTGGTTTGAATTAGCTGTACCGTAGAACGTACATGTACCTGCAGAATGATAAGAACCCATTTCAGCTTCTAATAATTGCTCTTCATCGGCATCGCCTTTAGCATATGCTTGACGAACTGCAGCTTTTTGCTTATTTGGAATACCTGATGGCATAGGCCCGGCAGGTACAAATATAGTTGGTAAATGACCAAAACTTAATGAGCCTAATAATAATCCTGGTACGATCTTATCGCAAATACCCAACATCAAAGCGCCATCAAACATATTATGAGATAAACCAACGGCTGTAGTCATTGCAATAACATCGCGACTTAGTAAGCTAAGTTCCATGCCAGGTTGGCCTTGAGTTACCCCATCACACATTGCAGGAACACCAGAAACAAACTGTGCAACCGAACCCTCTTTAGCGATCGCTGCTTTAAGCTGTTTAGGATAAGTTTCATACGGTTGATGTGCTGATAACATATCGTTATACGACGATACAATTCCTATATTCGCTTTAGTTAAAGATTTTAAATCGTTCTTTTCATCTTTACCACACGCAGCAACACCATGAGCCAAGTTTCCACATGATAATGCACCGCGCATAGGACCTTTGCTACGAGCTGCTGAAATCTTATCTAAATAAGCCTGACGACTTTCTTTACTACGTTCAATAATTCGTTGGGTTACACGCGATATAATAGGGTTCATAATTGTATCTCTATTTGCTAAGCAATACGTCAAGCGCATTATGTTGATTGAGAACAGCTGAAATAGGCATTTTGGTATAATCAGTTAATTGACTTGCGGACTCAAAAACACTCACTTTACCTTCACCACTTAGTGGTAAATAAACTTGTTTTGCAGCTAAGATTTCGTTTAATGTAAAACTAATACGCTCAAATGGAGCCGTAGTAGGTTTTGTTGCAATTAATCGATTTTTATTATCAACACTCATAGCGTCGGTAAGTTGCTCACAACAAGGGAAAATAGAAGCAGTATGACCGTCTTCGCCCATGCCTAAAATCATAATATCGATTTGTTTGATGGCTGTGATCTTAGCAACTGCTTCACTAATTCCATCAAATGCACTTTCTTGTTGGCCGACTAAACCAATGAATGTTGCTTCACTAGCACGATTAATAAGTAAATGCGTTTTCACTAATAATTCATTACTATTTTCATGACTGTTACCTACCCAGCGATCATCAACTAAACTGATAATAACTTTTGACCAATCAAGATCGACCTGACTTAGTGCATTAAACAAAGCGATAGGTGAACGACCACCAGAAACAACAAAAGACGCTTGCCCATTTTCAGTAATTGCTTGTGTAAGTTTTTTACTAATATCAGACGTTAAATATTCAGTAATAGCTTGTGCACTATCAAAATTAGTAATATTCATTTTATTCATCCCAAGCACGGCCGTCACGAGCGATTAATCCCACTGAGGCAACAGGACCAGAACTCCCTGCAGCATAGCTTGTTAATGGTTGTCCTGTAGATTTCCATGCAGACAAGATTCCATCACACCATTTCCATGACGCTTCAACTTCATCACGGCGTACAAATAACGCCTGATTCCCTTGAATAACTTCAAGTAATAAACGTTCATATGCGTCAGGAATACGTTGACCTTCAAATGCATCTGAAAAACTTAAATCTAGTTTGGTTGTTTGTAAACGTTGAGATTCAACTAATCCAGGAACTTTGTTAAGCATCTGAATTTCAACACCTTCTTTGGGCTGAAGACGTATTGTTAATTTATTTGGCGGTAACTCTCGATAAAAGTCACTGAATAAATTATGAGCTGGATTCTTGAAATAGACTACAATTTCAGACTCTTTATTCGCCATCCGTTTACCGGTTCTTAAATAAAACGGAACACCGGCCCAACGCCAATTATCAATTTCAGCTTTTAGCGCTACAAAAGACTCAGTGTTACTTTGTGTATTAGCACCTTCTTCTTCTAAATAGCCAGGTACAGCATTACCGTGTAAGAAGCCTTTGGCATATTGCCCACGAACACTACTTTCAAAAACATTATCAACCGTAATAGGTCTCAGTGCTTTTAACACTTTTACTTTTTCATCACGAATATTATCAGCATCTAAACTTAACGGTGGATCCATTGCAACCAAGGTTAAGATTTGAATTAAATGATTTTGTAACATATCGCGCATTTGACCTGCTTGGTCAAAGTAACCCCAGCGCCCTTCAATACCGACTTCTTCAGCGACACTAATTTGAACATGGTCAATAGTTGTATTATCCCATTTAGAAGAAAACAACGAATTGGCAAAACGTAAATCAAGAAGGTTAAGAACAGTTTCCTTACCTAAATAATGATCAATACGATATGTTTGGCTTTCAGAGAAATACTCAGCGACCAAGTCGTTGACTTCGCCTGAAGAAAGTAAATCATGCCCAATAGGTTTTTCTAAGATTACACGAGAGTTTTCATGATTCAGTCCAGCGGCAGATAAGCCTTGGCAAATATTGCCATAAAGCGATGCTGCAACTGCAAAATAATTAATCAATGTATTTTTACTGTCTTTTAATACATCAACTAATTGTAAATAACTAGATTGATCAAGAAGATCAATTTTTACATAGGTGATTTTAGCAAGGAATAACTCTAAAGTTGCTTCGTCTAATGGTTCTTTAATAAACTTTACGAGACACTCTTTAACATTATCAATATAGGCTTGTTGCTCAAAATCAGCACGTGCAACACCAATAATACGACTATCAGATGATAGTAAGTTGGCTTTTTCTAATTGATACAAAGAAGGAAGAAGTTTTCGACGAGTCAAGTCACCTTGACAGCCAAAAAGAATAATATCTGAGGAGTTTACTTTAGTACTATTAACCATGATCGGAGCCCTTTAAAAAGCCTTTGCTAATAATTTAACTTATACAACAAAGTATCAAGACTAGGTTGCCAGCGATGTTTATCTAAATTTATTTTTTTTCCTTTAAACTCGACACCTTCTTCTTGTAGCAAATTTAATTGCAACACAAATAGAGGATCTCCGGGCTTAAATGCAATTTTGCCCTGGCTATTAACAACTCTATGCCAAGGCAAACTTTTATTATTGCTTGATTTTAACGCCTTACTCACCATACGTGAGCAATTTGGCATTCCAGCTAAATCAGCAATTTGTCCATAACTTGCTACGTACGACGCAGGTATTAAAGATACAACAGATAATATTTTTTTATATGATTCACTCATACTATGAACAATATCTACTTACTTCAAATACACTTTTACACGTCATACATATAACAAATACAGTTATTATTTAGCTGGTGCGTTATGAAGTGCAACAGCATTATCAAGCATGCGGTTACTGAAACCCCACTCGTTATCATACCAAGCCATAACTTTCACTAAACGACCAGAAACACGTGTTTGTGTTACATCAAAAATCGAGCTGTGAGAGTTGTGGTTGAAATCGATAGAAACTAAAGGTAAATCATTAACTGTTAATACACCTTGGAAGTTTGCTTGCTTAGAAGCAGCAGTTACGATTTCATTAATTTCTTCAATAGTAGTATCGCGTTTTGCAATGAACGATAAATCAACTAAAGAAACATTTGCAGTAGGTACACGAACAGACATACCGTCAAATTTACCTTTTAATTCAGGAACAACTAGACCTACTGCAGCAGCAGCACCAGTGTTAGTTGGAATTAAAGATAATGCAGCTGCACGGGCACGACGTAAATCACTATGGTATACATCAGATAACACTTGGTCATTTGTGTAAGCATGGATAGTAGTCATTAAACCAGATTCGATACCAATTGAATCATTTAATACTTTAGCAAACGGTGCTAAACAGTTAGTTGTACAAGACGCGTTAGAAATAACAGTCATGTCACTAGTTAGCTCATCGTTATTTACACCGTAAACAACAGTAGCATCAACATTTTTACCAGGTGCAGAAATAATTACTTTCTTAGCGCCAGCAGATAAATGTGGTTGAACAGCTTCTTTCGAAGTGAATATACCAGTACATTCAAATACGATATCAATATCAAGATCAGCCCACGGAAGTTTGCTTGGATCACGTTCGCTGAACATTTGAACTTTGTCGTCATTTACAGTCATTACGCCGTCTTCATAAGCAACGTCAGCATTGAAACGACCATGAACTGAATCATATTTAGTTAAATGAGTGCTTGCTGCACAGTCACCTAAATCATTAATTGCAACGATTTTAACTGGAGAGTCTTGATTTTCTTCATATAATGCACGAAGAACATTTCTACCAATACGTCCGTAACCGTTAATTGCAACTTTAATTGTCATCTTTGTTCACCTTAATTTATCTAGATCATTTAATACAAAATGTAATTTAATTACAAAAATACACAACAAAGTAGCTAAAAACAACTTTTATTCTTAATATTTGTTAGTTTTATTACATATAAAATGTAATCTAAGCAATTTTCAATAAATAACGTACAATTTCCGCACCACTAAATGTAAGCGCTTACATTTGCATTTTACACATGACCATAATCTAAAAGCAACTATATAATGAAGATAATATTAAATTAATTAGATTGATGTTGAATATCTATTGAAAATAACAAATATGAATAAAGAAAAGGATTAAAAATTTATTAAGTTATTGATATAAGATGGCGCTTTTACATAAGCTAATCACTTTTTAAAATTACTATTGATAATTTTTAACGCCATTATTTTAATAACATGAGGAATTGTTGACTTTATTATCTACAGCCCAAAGTAATTTCGCCAGTCAATAGCCTATTAGTTAGCATTAGTCATATTTTAAAATAGTTACTTATTACAATTTATTGTCATCATGATTTAAAAGTTAATTCAATACTCATAGATGCTACACAATCAATGACTTAATTTTAGAATGCTTTATTAGCATCACTTTTTTTCACAATATTAAGATAAATTCTATAATTAACAATTATTTTCAATCTTTTTGAAATATATTGAAATTATTAATTGAGTGCTCGGTCTTGTACGTTAATAATTTAACTAAAAGGTAAAAAAACAATGAGTTCACATTTAAAGTCTAAAATCGGTGGCGCTTCACTAGCTATGGCAGCAGCAGGTTTAATGGGTTGTGTTGCAACAGCAGAAACTGATTCAACTTCTTCAGCAGCTTCTGCTGAAGTTTCAACTAATACAGTTGAACTTGTTCATTGTTACGGCGTTAACGTTTGTAAAGGTCATAACGACTGTAAAACTGCTGAAAATGTTTGTAAAGGTCAATCAGTATGTAAAGGTCACGGCTTTGTAGCTATGCCAACAAGTGCTTGTGAAGATGTTGGTGGCGAAACTAAAGATGATTGGGTTGGCCAAATAGCAACTGCTGATTTAGTACATTGTTACGGTGTTAACATTTGTAAAGGTCACAATGATTGTAAAACAGCTGAGAACGTTTGTAAGGGTCAAGCTTCTTGTCAAGGTTTAGGCTTTGTTGGTACAACTGCACAATCTTGTGAAGATATTGGCGGTAAAGTAGGCGAATAATTTACCTACTTATTTAATGTGAGATAAATAACACATTAAATAACAGCTAAATCTAAAAAAGGAGACTTTATGTCTCCTTTTTATTTGCAAAAAATAATAATTTTGACACTATATTTAGAAGAACAAATTACAGCAATATGCTTGTATGATTTATTTATATAAAAAGAGAGTAGTTAATGATTAACGATCATTTTTTAGGATTCGGACTTGGCTTACGCATTCCTCATTTTGAAGACGTACTAACAACAGATCATAATGTTGAGTGGTTTGAAATATTGTCAGAAAACTTCATGGTCGATGGCGGAAAGCCACGTTATTACCTCGAACAAATAGCAGAACGATTTCCATTAGTTATGCACGGTGTTGCCATGTCAATTGGTAGTACTACTCCTTTAGATATGACTTACCTAAATAATTTAAAGAAATTAATGGGTGATGTTAAACCCCGTTGGATTTCTGATCATTTGTGTTTTACTCAAGCAAATGATGTAAATAGCCATGACCTACTTCCGCTTCCTTATACTGAAGATGCAATTAATCATGTAGCAGACCGCATAAAGCAAGTACAAGATCATATTGGTCAACAAATGCTTATTGAGAACGTATCAAGTTATTTAACGTATAAAGAATCAGGCATGACTGAGTGGGAATTTTATAACGAAGTATGCCAACGTGCCGATTGCTTTATGTTGTTAGACATTAATAACATTTATGTAAGTGCTCGCAATCACCAATTTGATGCTAATGATTATCTTAATGCTATTGATCCTAAACGAGTACGCCAAATTCACTTAGCTGGTCATACCGACTATGGCGATTACGTTATAGATACGCACGATCATGATGTTTGCGACCCAGTATGGGATTTATACCGCAATGCTGTAAAACGTTTTGGCGCTGTCAGCACAATGATAGAACGAGACGATGACATTCCAGCTTTCTCAGTATTGAATAAAGAGCTTGATATTGCTCGCGAAATTGCCACACAAGAAATTCCAGATTTGAGCCAATGGAAACAAGGGAAGTAAAATGTCTAATTTAGCGCGATTACAACAACAGTTTGTTGCTTTCTTGCAGGGCCAACCTTCAGAGTTTTCTAAATTGGTAAGCAAGCAAGCTCCTGTACCAACAAGAACTCGCCTTGGTATTTATCAAAATGCTTATCACATGCGCCTTAGAGAAACTATTGATAACGATCATCCTGTTTTAGGTGCTTATTTAGGTGACGAACTTTATGATCTTTTAGTTCAAAAATACATTGAGTTATACCCATCTAAAGTAAAATCATTACGTTATTTCTGCGATGGTATTCCACAATTATTGGCCGAAGTGAAACCTTTTTCAGCGCATTTAATTTTGTCATCACTCGCTGCATTTGAACGAATATTACTTTCTGCATTTGATGCAAAAGATCAAAACGTAATAACAATAGACAAGCTGGCTTCACTTCCTCCAGAGCAATGGCCGGTAATGAACTTAATATTTCACCCTAGCGTTCGAATTTTTCAAGAACAAATAAACGCTGTAGAAACATGGCAAGCTTTAAAAGGTGAAATGAAACCACCAGCACCGCTAAAAAGAGAGTATCCAGTATTTTGGTTAGTATGGAGAAACCAAGAACGTCTTACAGAGTTCAGACATGTCAGTGCACCTGAATATGTTTTATTTAATCACTTTCAACAAGGTGGCGACTTTGGCAGTGGTTGTGAATTGCTCAGTGAATATTTTAATGTGGACGATGTTCCAGTAAAAGCTGTGCAGTTTTTGCAAATGTGGATAAACAGCGGATTAATTGTCGATATTCCTCAGTAATAACACTTAGATGAAAAATAGGAGTATATTTCAATACTACTCCTATCATTGATTACTAATCCTTTAATCCACTCATATAAGATTTCCAATATCATCTGAAATAAAATCAGTCTTTATTTAATCTAATGGGAGTTCTATTTCGCTATTCATATGATGTAATATACCTACACATTATTTTACCAATGAAACTTCCTATGTACGACGCTTTAAAATCTTCTTTAAATAAATTAAAAAACAATAAAATATTTGAACTGTCAGTGGTTGCTGTCATCATTATTTCAGCATTAGAAATTGGTGCAAAAACATTTGAATTAACCGATAGCGCTATTTCTATCACCGATATTTTAGATGTTTTTATAACTGTCTTTTTTCTATTTGAACTATCAATTAGATTTATTGCTGAAGAAAACAAAAAAGAATTTTTTAAACAAGGTTGGAATATATTTGACACTTTAGTGGTAATTATAAGCCTTGTTCCAATTAATGATTCTGAAATGGCTTTATTAGCGCGTTTAGTTAGGGTGTTTAGAGTCTTAAGAATGGTATCTGTGGTGCCAGAGCTTCGCGTTTTAATTAATTCATTAGTCAAAGCATTACCGCAACTAGGCTATGTCGTTCTTTTAATGTTTATTATCTTCTATATTTATGCAGCTATTGGCAGCTTCTTATTTAGCGCAATAAACCCTATTTTATGGGGCGATATAGCAATTTCAATGCTAACCCTGTTTAGAGTCATGACCTTTGAAGATTGGACTGATGTTCAGTATGAAACAATGGAAGTTTATCCTTACTCTTGGATATTTTATTTAACATTCATCTTCTTTACCGCGTTTGCTTTCTTAAACATGGTAATAGGTATAGTTGTTAATGTAATGGAAGAAGAACACGCATTAATGCGTAGTGAAACCGAGCCATCGATGACAGATTTACATAATGAAATTCAAGAATTAAAAACAATCCTTCTTGAGTTAAAAGTCGAATCAAAAGAAGAATCAATATCTGAAACTAGTATAGAAACAGACAAGTAGTCAGCACTTAGATTACTTGTCTAAAACAAAAATCAGCTTTGTTCTGATTGTTGTAATCGCCATAGTTGTGCATATTCACCATCAAGTGTTAACAACGCTTGATGAGTCCCTTGCTCTGAAATTATGCCATTATTCATCACAATAATATTGTCAGCATCAACAATGGTTGACAAACGATGCGCGATAACCAAACTCGTATTATTAGCTGCTACCTCATTAATCGCTGCCATTATTTGTTGTTCACTATAACTATCTAGTGATGACGTCGCCTCATCAAACACTAGAACATGTGGTTGCTTTAAAATGGTACGGGCAATTGCAACTCTCTGCTTTTCACCACCTGACAATTTTAGCCCTCGTTCTCCAACCATTGTATTTTCTTTATCAGGTAAACTTTGTATAAAGTCAGATAAATGAGCGAGTTTAATCGCTTGATGAATTTCTTCGTCACTAGCGGTAGGTCTACCATAACGAATATTTTCAATTAGCGTAGAATTAAAAAGCACAGTATCTTGCGGCACAATACCAATACCTTGTCGTAGAGAGTGTTGAGTAACTTGGCTAATATCTTGGTCGTCGATGGTTATTTTTCCATTATTGACATCATAAAAACGATAAAGTAATTTCACCAACGTTGATTTCCCACTACCACTAGCGCCAACTACAGCCACTTTTTGGCCACGCTTAATTGAGAAATTAATGCCTTTAATAATCGGGCGTTTGTCATCATAAGCAAAATAGATTTGGTTAAAATGTACATTGCCATCATTAATCGTTAATTCTTTCGCATTGTCTTGATCAACAACAGTTGACTTTCTATCGAGTAATCCAAACATCTTTTCGATATTAGCTAACGACGCTCGAATCTCACGATAAACAAATCCAAGAAAATTAAGTGGCATAAAAATTTGCATCGTAAACGCATTAATTAATACAAAGTCACCTAATGTCATAACACCACGACTCACGTTATAAGCGGCTAACCCCATCATTGATGTCATCGCAATGGCAATAATTAATGCTTGTCCGCCGTTTAATGCAAATAACGACAATCTATTTTTACGGCGAGCCTTTTCCCAAGCCGCTAATTGCTTGTCATAAGCATCAGATTCGTATTGTTCATTACCAAAATACTTAACAGTTTCATAATTAATTAAACTATCAATTGCACGTGTATTAGAACTTGAATCTGCCGCATTAGCCTCTCGAATAAAACCTGTGCGCCACTGTGTCGCTTTGATAGAAAAGCTGACATAAGCTACGACCGCGCTAGCGATTATCAAAGCAAAACTATAGCCATAATTAATGAACAAAATACCAATCACAAAACACAGTTCAATCATAATAGGTACGATGTTAAAGACCATAAATCGCATAACAAAACTAATACCAGTGGTTCCACGTTCCATCTCACGAGCAACACCACCGGTTTGGCGATTAAGGTGATAATCTAAATCAAGATTATGCAAATGATTAAAAGCCTTCAAACCAATGCGGCGCATTGCACGTTCGGTTACTCGACCAAACAGTGTATCGCGTAATTCACCAAGTAAAACTGACGCTAATCTAAGACCGCCATATGCAAAAATTAATGCTAGTGGTGCGGCTAGCATTTGCTGAGTACTATTTAAGTCATCAACAATATTTTTAAGCACAAAAGGTAAATATACAGTTGCGACTTTCGCTAAGATTAAAAAAGATAATGCCAATGATATACGCCATTTATATTCCATTAAATAAGGCGCAAGACTTTTAAATACTGACAAATCGACAGTATCTGGCACATCATTGTGCATTTTAGAGCGCATGGTATTTCCTTAAAGGTGGGGGAATAAATGGAACAGTTCAATATAAGTAGTTATAAAATATCATCCTAGCTTCTTTTATTCATGCTCTTTGTCAAACAATCCGCTATCTTCAACGCTAAAGTTGAGACTTTATACAAAAAGATTGGTAGCATCGAAAATAAAATTAATATCAAAAAACCAGTATAAAAATAAAAGGTTAACAATGAATACGAATAGAGAACAATTTGGATCAAAATTAGGTTTTATTTTAGCCGCTGCAGGCAGTGCAGTTGGCATTGGTAATTTAGTTGGTTTCCCTGTTAATGCTGCCAAAAATGGTGGCGGTGCATTTTTAGTTATTTATGCATTGTTTGTTATTGCAGTATGTTTACCCGTAATGATTGCTGAGCTTTCTATGGGGCGTAGCACGAAAAAAGGGCCAGTTGGTGCTTACAGCGGGCTAGCTGGTAGTGATAGTCGATGGAAAATCGCAGGGATTATCGGTGTATTAACACCTTTCATGATCGGTATTTTTTATACGGTTATTAGTGTTTGGATTCTTGGCTATTTGTTCATGGCCGCTACAGGTGAACTAACCTATTTAGCTGATGATGGCACGTTTGGTAGTTTTGTTAGTAGTTATTATATTTTTGCTGCCATGATTGGTGTTGTTGCTCTTATATATTTAATCCTAAAAATGGGCGTACAAGAAGGCATAGAAAAAGTATCAAAAATATTGATGCCTACGTTATTCTTTATGCTAATCGGATTAGTCATTTTTGTATTAACACTTGATAACGCCAGTGCTGGTATTGAATTTTATGTCATTCCTGATTTTTCTAAAATTACAGCATCCGTAATCAATGGAGCACTTTCACAAGCTTTCTTCTCATTATCATTAGGTATGGGTATATTATTAACTTACGGTTCTTATTTAAGCCGTAAAACTAACATTGTTAGTTCCGCTAAAATGGTAGCCTTGGCAGATACTTCGGTAGCATTCATTGCTGGCTTGATGGTCATGCCAGCTATCTTCTCATTTAATCCAGAAGTTGACCCAAGTGATTTAAGTGATTCATCTGTTGGTTTAATCTTCATTTTATTACCTAAAATATTCTTAGCATTACAAGTTTCAATTGGCTTCATCGCGGCTAGTATTGTTGCTACATTGTTTTTCTTATTAGTATTCTTCGCCGCAATAACTTCATTAGTGTCGATTATTGAAGTACCTGTTGCTTACTTAATTGATGAGAAAAAGCAAAGTCGTAAAAAAGCACTGTCTAATATTGGATTATATGGCGGCATTTTAACAATAATCGCTAGCATGTCTTTAGGTATGGTTGGCTTCTTAACTGAAATGGTTACTTATGGTAGCGGTGTAAAATCGTTCTTTGACGTCATTATTGATATTTTCTACGATACAATACTGCCATTAAACGGATTATTGGTATGTTTGTTTGTGAGCTATCGTTGGAAGAAAAAATCTATTAATAAAGAACTTAGTATTGGTGATGATAATTTTGAAGGGTCGTTCATGCAAAAGTACATTAACTTTTCATTAGGTACTTTCATTCCGGTGATCTTATTACTTATTTTCTTAAATACGGTTGCTGACAAGTTCTTTGCTTATTCATTATTCGGCTTTTAATTAAAGCTTCTTCTAGTAATCGTTCATAACGCACATGAACGATTACTACTTATCATCCGCAAAATCATTTATTATCCAATCACTTTTAATACACCTTTAAATTCATATTATGTTTGACGTTATTAAGCAGTTTTTTATCTTAGGATTAATGAGCTTTGGCGGCCCTGCTGCTCACATTGGTTATTTTCATCGCCGCTTTGTTAAAGAGTTAGGCTGGATTAGCGAACAAGAATTTTCAAGCATTGTCGCTATTAGTCATTTATTACCAGGGCCAGGCTCAAGCCAAGTAGGGTTTGCTATTGGTTATCAACGAGCTGGTTGGTTAGGTGGTTTATCCGCATTCTTTTCCTTCACTCTTCCCTCTGTTTTATTAATGATAGCATTTGCTTATTACGGCCAATCATTAAGTGGTAACAGCTGGTTTAATATTGTTATTCATAGCTTAAAATTATTAGCCGTTATCGTAGTAACTGATGCAATTTGGACGATGTTTAGTAATTTTTGTAAAGACAAGCTAACACGATGCTTATGTATTGGAACAGCTGTTGCTATTTTACTGTTTCAATCTGTTGGTATTCAAATTATCGCTATTGTTGTTAGTGGTTTAATTGGTTACTTTTATCAACGAAAAGAGGCATTGAAAAATCAAGTTGATAAGTCAACTCAAGCATTAAAAACAGCACCTAATTCATTAGCACTTAACTACCCTATCGCTATTACTTTTATTGCCATATTTAGTTTAAGTTTTTTTACATTTGATACTCGTCTACTCAATAGCTTTTTAAGCTATTTTCAAGCCGGAAGTTTAGTCTTTGGTGGTGGACATGTCGTGTTACCGTTACTGCAAGATTTAACAACTAACGTTGTTACTACTGATACCTTTTTAACAGGCTATGCATTAGCACAAGGCGTTCCGGGGCCGATGTTTACATTAGCGACTTATTTAGGTTTTTATGGCGAACCTCAAACCCCGTTTATTGGTAGTATCTTAGCTACTATCGCTATTTTTATGCCGGGATTTTTATTACTCACTTGTTTTAAAAATAGCTGGGCAAACTTGTCTAGCAATCCAACATTAAAAGGTATTACGACAACCATTAATGCCAGCGTAGTCGGTTTGTTAATTGCTGCTCTTTACCAACCCATTTTTACTAGCGCAGTCATACAAGCAAGTGACTTTGTCATTGTTATTATTGGATTGCTGGCATTAAAAACATTCAAGCTATCTATATTAAAACTCATTGGATTAATCGTTTCATTAACAATAATACTTAATATTGTTCTATAGATCCCTAATAATAGATCTAAGCCGAATGTATTGTTTATGATGTAATTGGCGAATAGTTTGTTGATAAGCGTCAAATAAAGCCTGTAATGTGCAATTCAAATACACATGACACATAACATCTTTGTCATGTGTCATGTATAATCTGTGTAATTTAATTTATTAAGACATCATTATGACAATCCAAGACATTGAAGTATCAAACAACATTCGTAAAAAAATCATTACTACTGTACGTGATGAAGCATCTATTGTCGTTGAAGAGAATGGCGATGTAATTATTAGTGTTGAAGCGTATAAAGTTTTTGCTAAAAACATCAAACGCTCACCACTACTTGAAATTTTAGGCGATGACGTTCTAGATTTTTCAGTGGAATACTTTGTATTTAATTAAGCTTTCTACTTTTAAGTATTAAATTGAAGTAATCAATATTTAACTAACGTTTATAATTAAATTTAAACGTTAGTTTATGGCGGTAATAGCGTAATTAACGATGTTATCGCCAATATTTAAACTCACTTCATCGTCAATTTCTTTCCCCATCAGCTTTGCACCAATAGGCGATTGCGGCGTAATAACCAAAACCTGTAATTCTTCTAACTGTATTTTCAAACCACCAGCGCTAGGTCCAATCAATAAATAACGTATTTGTTCATTATCATCAATCAACGTAACAATCGAACTTAGAATAACGTGTTCTGATATTGAATCTCGTTGCTTAAATAACTCATCAAACATAGCATTATCTTCAATACACTGGGCTAATCGTTCTTGTTGCCCGTGAGCTAAATAAGATGCTTCGAGTCCTAATGTGTCATATTTATTCTCAGCAACATTAGCGTCATTAGTCGCTGTTTCATGTGCTCGCTCAACACCACTTTTAGCAACATCAATCAATCGCGTCAATTCAACAAATAGCGTGTGCCAAACTATAACTGGATTAATCACCATACTTACACACTGTTGGTAGTTTTTTCTGTCCTAACAATGAAACAACATTAAAAGGTTTGGTTACGTTATTAGGATTAAATGTAATTTGTGCAGCATCACTGATTCTATAATCACCAAGGCCATTTAAACGCCATAAGCTTTTCGCTGTTTTCTCAATAGGTTGATGAAAGCAATAAGCACTAGTATCACCATGAACAATCAAAACAGGCTTATTTAATAAAGCTGATTTATGTTCTATATACTGGCGAGTTTTCATATAACCATCACATTCACTACGATTATCTTGAGTACATTCCACTGGGTGTTTTTTTATTTCAGGTTGATAAATATCTGCCTGAAATGTAATAACTAAACCATTGGCATGTGTTGCATCACTAAATAATTCATCAATCCATATTTTATTGAGTTTATCGCGGCGATCAGCTTCATTTAAAATAGCATTAGCATCACCAAGTTCAATACCAACTCGGCCATTATTAGTACCAGGAATGTTAAGCGTGCCAAAGACCAAACCATTAACCGACCATTTAGCATTTTCAATAAAATCTTCTTGGCGAATTAATCCTGTCAATTTACTTGTTAATTTATCACCTTCACCAGAAAAATAATTAGTACGAAGAAAGTCTAAACGTTCTAGTTCATCAAATCGGTGAGTTAAGCTTTTTCTATCACAATCAGTCCAATCGTTATCGCCCGGTGCATACATCACCTTAAATGGATGTAAATTAAATAATTGTTCACGACGACTTAATAACAGTTCATTGGTACAAGATGTTCCGCCAGCTTTTAAATCACCAAAATGTAGTAATACAGCGGGCTTAAAAGCTTTAATTGCTTGGACAATACCGCCGTTAGGTGCGGTCATCATAACGCGTTCTTTATCGAGGTAAGGCATATCGCCTACTGCAATAAAGTTAACAATAGGTAATGAACTTATTTTATCATTAGATTTATTTGATAATACGTTACAAGCACTGATTGAAACGGCCATAATCAATGTTATAACGCTAAATGTGGTGAGTCTCATGAACATTCTCTTATTATTTTTATACTTTCATCTAAACATTAAATAGATAGATGAGTTATAGCTAGAAAGATTTACATCTCTTGGACCATTGCTTTAATCTTTATCGCTTTTTCAAAGTGGTCAAGTTTATGAGTCATAATCCACCATTGTGCGACTTCCATTAACAATTCAGGATTATCATTTTTATTAGCAAAAAACGCATAAAAAGATAAACCAACTGTTTCACCTTTTTTAGCTATTTTTTCATCACACACGGTAATGATTTTTTGCTTTAAACTTGCTTTCATTATCTCTAATTCTCTTAAATGATTTCTAAAACGTATTTTATTCAACACTAAAAAAGTCATACTAAACAAATTTTATACTAAGCAATCTAGGTCATAATTTATTGCCATCCCATGATACTATCAAAAATTAAAAATGAACCTAATTAAGTATGAAGTAAATTTATTATGATCAAAAATATAACACTAATCACAATTGCATTACTGGCTTTTGCTGGAAACTCCGTATTATGCCGATTAGCATTAGGTGATCAAGTAGTTGATGCAGCAAGTTTTACGTCAATAAGGCTTTTATCTGGTGCCATTTTTTTATTTGCATTAGTTCGTTTTAAAGAGAAAAAATCAGTTTCTATGAAAGGAGGGAACTGGCTGTCAGCCATTAGTTTATTTTTATATGCGGCTACCTTTTCATATGCTTATATATCATTAGATACAGGCACTGGCGCTCTTATTCTATTTGGCTTTGTTCAGCTTACTATGATTGCCTATACTTTTATGCAAGGTAAAAAATTAGCTAACGTTGAGTGGTTTGGTCTCTTTATCGCATTTTCAGGATTACTTGTTTTATTATTGCCAGGAGCTAGTGCACCTTCATTAACTGGTTTTATATTAATGGCAATTTCAGGTGTTGCATGGGGAATTTACACCATTAAAGGCAAAGGTTCAGAAACTCCGCTGTTAGACACTGCCACCAATTTCTTAAAGACACTGCCTTTTATTATTCTATTAACGCTTATCACTTTTTATAATAGTGAGTTATCAACTCGCGGTATAATACTGGCGGCTACTTCTGGTGCCATTACATCAGGGCTCGGCTATGCTATTTGGTACGCAGTACTTAAAAACATTACCGTTATACAAGCCGCTATATCTCAATTATTAGTCCCTATTATCGCTAGCATAGCCGGTGTTTTATTTACCAACGAAACAATAACTACTAAGTTATTAATTGCCTCATTATTAATCTTAGGCGGTATATTGGTACTTACTTTAGGTAAACACTTTAATCAAAAGAAAATAGCTTAATGACAATGTTATATTGATTTTAGCTCGACAAAAATAAACATAATTAATCAGTGCATGATGTCTATTTTTCTTGTTTAATAGACATCTAGACGTCTTAGTGAGAAAAGTAATGAAATCTGATACAAAATTAATTAATAGTGGCCGTGATAAAAAATGGACACAAGGTGGCGTAAATCCTGTAATACAACGCGCTTCAACCATGATCTTTGAGAACGTAGCAGAAATGAAACATGCGACTAGAAATCGTATGAACGACACGCTGTTTTACGGAAGACGTGGCACAACAACTAATTTTGCCTTTTCAAAAGCAATGACCGATTTAGAGGGCGGTGCAGGATGTGCGTTATACCCATGTGGTACAGCAGCAATTACTAGCGCCCTATTGTCTTTCTTAAAACATGGCGATCATTTATTAATGGTCGATAACACCTATGAACCAACTCGTGGTTTTTGTGATTCAATTCTTAAAAACATGGGAATTACGACCACTTATTATGATCCAATGATTGGTGAAGGTATTCGTGATTTAATCCAAGAAAATACACGTGTATTGTTCTTAGAATCACCAGGTTCAAATACCATGGAAGTGCAAGACGTACCTACGTTATCAAGTATTGCTCATGAAACTGACATCACTGTTATTCTCGATAACACATGGGCTAGCGGATTGTTATTTAAACCGTTTGATTTCGGCGTTGATGTCTCAGTTCAAGCTGCTACTAAATATATTGTTGGGCATTCAGATGCCATGATCGGTACAGCAACAGCGAACGAAAAGCATTGGCCACAATTGCGTGAAAACAGTTACCTATTAGGTCAGTGTGCGTCACCAGATGATTGTTCACTTGCTCTACGAGGCCTGCGCACTTTAAGTGTCCGTATGGCACAACATCAAGCAAGCGCATTAAAAGTTGCTCATTGGTTAAATGAACAACCAATCGTCACTAAGATTTTACATCCTGCGTTTGATACGTGTCCTGGTCATGAGTTTTACAAACGTGACTTTACAGGCAGCAACGGCTTATTCTCATTTCAGGTAAATTGTAGCGATGAGAATAAAATAAATGCAATGCTCGACTCGCTACATCATTTTAAAATGGGGTTTAGTTGGGGTGGCTTTGAAAGTTTAGTCTTACCCGTTAACGGATTAAAACAATTAAGAACAGCTAAACCTTGGCAACAAGAAGGTCGCTTAATTCGTCTTCATATTGGTCTTGAAGATGTAGATGATTTAATTGAAGATTTAGCCCAAGCGCTGACTCACTTATCATAATTACTTAAACTTACATTAATTACCTATAAAAGCACCTAGATAATCATTACACTAGGTGTTTTTATCATTACCATCTCATCATGCCTAACGTGCCAAGCAATAACTCAAACAGCAATATAAATAACAGTTTAAGTAATACTCCTGTAAAACAGTCTATGTTTATTCTTGTCATTTTGGTCATCTTTAGTCCAATGGCTATCGATATTTATTTGCCTGCATTGCCTCTCATCGCTCAAG
This sequence comes from uncultured Enterobacterales bacterium, assembly GCA_937981905.1. Classification (GTDB taxonomy): domain Bacteria; phylum Pseudomonadota; class Gammaproteobacteria; order Enterobacterales; family Psychrobiaceae; genus Psychrobium. The sequence goes on along the minus strand of CALJMY010000231.1, from coordinate 136 downwards.
AGTTTTCGATTAATCATTCATTAGCACAAGACACTGTTACATGGTTTATTGTTAGTCTTGGCTTGGGACAGTTATTTGCAGGGCCATTAGCCGATCGTTATGGCCGAAAACCTATTGCGATCCTTGGTATTATTGT
>CALJMY010000230.1 GCA_937981905.1 uncultured Enterobacterales bacterium | reverse complement strand
TCAAGTTGTTTGTCATATTCAAGACTTAATTGCACGATAGTAAACAACAGCGTAATAATAGAACTGAATAATACCGTCAAAATAACAAATCGACGTCCAATCAAATTATGATTGTAAGTAACATTAAACATGATAATTAATAACTAAAAATAGTGATGATACATAATACGCTATTTGATTTAAAAAACAAAAACAGTCGATTAAATACGCAACTAAAATCATTTATACTTAAAAATTAAAATGCCTATAAAAAGGTCAATGAAACTAGTAATAAACCATAAACTGTCGATGCACTTTTCATCCATTTAGTTTATGATGTAGCCGATTTTAATTCGCTTTAAATTAATATTTAGGAACCTAAAAATGCAACGCTTTTTGCCAGTATTACAACAAGACAATGTCGATCCACAATTAACTTCACTAATAAATACGTTAATGGTCGCTTGTAAAGAGATTTCATTTCGCCTGCAACAAGGTGAACTTGCTGGAATTTTAGGAACAAGTCAGGAAGAAAATATTCAAGGCGAAACACAGAAAAAATTAGATATTATTTCAAATCAACTAATTAAAGATATTTTATTAGAATCTGATTTAGTGCGTGCTATTGCATCAGAAGAAGAAGATTACATTGTTGCTGGTTCTCCTAATGGTCGTTACCTTGTTTGTTTTGACCCTTTAGACGGTTCTTCAAATATTGACATTAACAGCCTTGTTGGTACTATTTTTTCTATTATGGAAGTGCCTGAAGGACAAGAAGGCGCAAACGAAGAAATGTTCCTACAACCTGGAACAGCGCAAGTTGCAGCTGGTTATGTGCTTTATGGCCCTTCAACTCAGTTAGCACTTACTACTGGTAATGGTGTTCGTTTATTTACATATGACAACACAATCGGTGAATTTTTATTAACACAAGAAAAAATGACTATTGTTGAAGATACTGCTGAATTTGCAATAAATATGTCTAATCAACGTTTTTGGCAAGCACCAATGCAAAACTATATCAACGATTTGCTAGCAGGCAATACAGGCACTCGTGATAAGAACTTCAACATGCGCTGGATTGCAGCAATGGTTGGTGATGTTCATCGCGTATTATGTCGCGGTGGTTTATTCGCTTACCCTACCGATGCTAAAAACCCTGAAAAACCATATAAATTACGTTTAATGTACGAAGCGAATCCAATGAGTTTCTTAGTTGAACAAGCCGGCGGTGTTTCATCAACAGGTTATGAACGCATTATGAGTATTCAACCAACAGAGATTCATCAACGTGTTGCTGTTGTTTTAGGCTCTAAAAACGAAGTTAATACGTGTTTAAGCTATCATAAATAACCATTTTTAAATTTGTATCATAATTTAATCTAAAATCGCATAGCATTTTTTGTATGACCCTATAAAATAGCCGGTAATTAATTTACCGGTTATAAAAAGAGAAATACTATGGCTGTTTACGCTGTTGGACATAAAGTTCCAGATTCAGATTCTATTGTTGGTGCAATTGCACTCGCTTATTTAAAAAATCAAATAGGCGAAGAAGTAATCCCTTCACGTCTAGGTGAACTTTCACCTGAAACTCAATTCATATTAGATAAGTTTGGCTTTGAAGCTCCTGAGCTTAAACTTAGCTATGCAGGCGAAAGTTTATATATAGTTGACCATTCTGATATCGCACTTGCACCTGATGATGTAGCCGAAGCGACACTACTTGGTATTGTTGACCACCACAAACTAGGTGACTTAACATCAGACACACCATTAGAGTGTTGGATTCGTCCAGTTGGCTGTAGTAATACCGTTATTAAAATGATGTATGACTTCCACAACGTAGAAATCCCTAAAGCCATTGCTGGCATGATGTTATGTGCAATCCTTAGCGATACTGTTGTGTTTAAATCACCAACATGTACAACCGCAGATATTCGTTGTGTTGAAGTATTAGCAGAGATTGCAGGCATTGAAGACTTCAAAGCATTAGGTATGGAAATGTTTGAAGTCAAATCTGCGGTATTAAACACGCCAATGCGTGATTTAGTAATGCGTGATTTTAAAAACTTCAACATGAACGGAACTAAAATTGGTATTGGCCAATTAGAAGTTATCGACCTTGCTATCTTTGATAAAATGAAACCAGAATTAGAAGCTGACATTGCAAAATTACGCAGTGAAGAAGGTCAACATAGCGTGTTGTTATTATTAACAGACATTATGAAAGAAGGTTCAGAACTTTTAATTATTAGTGATGACGAGCAATTAACTGAGAAAGCATTTGGTAAATCTACTGTTGATGGCAAAGTTTGGTTAGACGGTGTACTTAGCCGTAAAAAACAAATTGTTCCTCCTTTAGAAAAAGTATTCGCATAATATACATATGAGTACTATTTTATAAAACCACATTCATTGAATGTGGTTTTTTTATATATTCCATTTATTGAAACAATGTTAATAGGAAGCTGATTAATAACGACTAGTTAATATCGCTAATTTATTATTATATCTATTTCTATCCACAATAGTTGTACTGCTATTGTGTGCTACTTTTAAATATTTTACTGCTAATTCCATTTCATTTATTGCTAAGTAAGATTGAAATAAACCAAAATAAAACTCATCAACATAAGGTGATATTTTTATCGCTTTTTTATACAATTTAATCGCTGATTCGAAATCAAACTGAGCATAAGCTTCTTGAGCCTTATCAAAATAACGATAAGGATTTTTTAATTTTGCTTGTCTTATTTTTTCCTTATATTGAGCTAATTCTTCAATTCGTCCCTGAGAAGACAATAATATTGCATAATTAGCAAGTATATTTGTATCATTAGGATCGTTTATCAATGCATGCTCATACACGTTTTCAGCGAGTTTATCATGACCATTGTTACGATATACAACACCTAAACTATTCCATGCGACATTATAATTAGGGGCATGTGAAATAGATTTTTTAAGTAACCAATAAGCTTTATTCCATTCTTTCTTAACCATCGCATCAGCAGCTAAATTAGTGTAATAAATACCTGACAACTGGCGTTCATTGATCTGTTCTTTTGATAATGTTCTTCTCGATTCTTCAGGTAAGAAATCTAATGTAAGATACCTTTCTCGAAAGAACTCATATTCATTATCAGAATTGTAAGTGTTTTTTAATTGAACGTTTACGTGTCCATTAAGCACAAACAGCCCACCACTTTTATTCCAAATAGGCACGGTTTTTATATCAAATACTTTATAATCAATATCAAAATGTTTAGCTATAGCGACACTTAGAATAACCATTGATAAGCAATTCCCCGTTTTTGTTTCTAATGTCTCAGTTGCTGTACGTGTGAAACTATTATCATAACTAAACCCTAAATAATTCTTTTGAAATAATTTATTAATAAGCTGACGCGTAAATGTAGAACTTAAAGAAGGCTTAACCAATGTATCCAACCATTCTTTTTGTTCTTGTGATAAATAATAGACGTCAGGAACTTGGTCAACGGAAATAGGTTTAAGAAAGTCTTTATCTGAGAATAGATTTGTACTTATTTTATTTAATTGTGCAGTTTTAGTAGTGCTGCAACCAAACGTTAGTAATAAAAGACAAAGAATTATGAAATATTTAATAAACATATAACTTCCTTACATTTGATACATAAGACAGTGTACTCATATTTTATTATTTTTATCCAGCGATTATTTATTGAACAGTTTTATAATAAGTAACTTAGAGTTCACATTAAGGTTAGAATAACCTTCTAATTTATAAATATTTACAGAGTTCGTTATGAAAGTATTAAAGATTATTATTTGCGTAATTCTTAGCTTATTTTTACTTAACGCTTTATTACCCCAAACATATAACGTTGAACGTTCTATTGAAATAGACACTAATTTAAGTAGAGTGTTCGAATTATCAAACGACCTAGACAGTTGGTCATTGTGGAGTCCATGGGGAGCATTAGATAATTCCGTGAACGTTGAAATAGGTGATATATCAAAAGGAATTGGTGCCAGTCAAAAATGGTCTGATAATAATGGAACTGGACGTTTAACGTTTGTTGAAAGCACTAAAAATGAGCGAATAAGTTACAACATTTGGTTTGGCGACGCTAAAGAACCTGCAATATCAACGATGAAATTTGAACAAATAACAGACCAAAAAATTAAAATCTATTGGACAATTGAAGGTAATGTACAAATACCTATTATTGGTTTTATTTTTGCTTCATTAATGGATACATTGATTGGATCAGCATTTGAATTGGGTTTAGATAACCTGAAACGTGAAGCTGAGGCGTAAATAAGAAGTGTAGAAAATTATTAGAAACGGTGATAATTAAAACGAAAACTTAGAAAGTGTAATAGCAAACATTTAATAGATTGCCATTACACATTCAGTTTATACGTTAGACCATTTTAATTGTGGGTGATAAACCACGAAAAATGGATTTAATAAAGAATCAGATTCATTATAACGTAACGCTGAACCATCAAGTTTTGAAACAAGTGCTCCAGCACATGTTGCAATACAATGCCCTGCTCCAGTATCCCATTCCATGGTTGGTCCAAGTCTTGGATAAATATCAGCGACACCCTGTGCAATTAAACAAAGTTTTAATGAACTACCTGTTGGCACTAATTCAACTTGATTAAATTGCCCTGTAAACTTATTCATATCAGGACTAGCATGTGAACGACTGCCGACAACTCTCGTTGTTTCAGTCAGCTTACAGCTTGTTAAATCAAGTAACACAGGCGCTTCATTATCTTGTTCTAAATAACAACCTTGTGTCTCACTTGCATAATACATACTGTTTAATGCGGGTGCATAAACCACAGCCATCGTCGGTTTATTATTTTCAATCAACGCGATATTAACCGTGAACTCACCATTTTGTTTGATAAATTCTTTAGTACCATCAAGTGGATCAACTAACCAATATGTCTGCCATTGGCTACGTTCTTCCCAAGTTATACCATCAGATTCTTCAGATAATACAGGAATATCAGGTGTTAACTCAGCTAGAGCATCAACAATAATATGATGTGCGGCTAAATCAGCTTCAGTGATAGGACTATCATCTTTCTTAGTCCATGTTTGTGTTTCACCTTGACGATAAAATTCCATAATAGCTTCGCCTGCTTGGTGTGCTATATGTTTTAGAGGTGCTAACCATGCTTCATTCATGAAAGGTATCCATTTTCTTGCAAATAATTAATAACTTGTTCAACACTCTTATCAATTGTTTGTTGATCAGTTTGCAGCGTGATTTCAGCATTTAAAGGCGCTTGATACTCAGATGAAATACCAGTGAAATTAGCAATTTCTCCTGAGCGTGCTTTTTTGTACAAGCCTTTAGGATCACGTGATTCACAAACATCTAATGATGTAGAAACATGAATTTCAAGAAACTCACCTTCATCAAGCATTTCTCTAACGCTATCGCGTTCTTCAATAAATGGAGAGATAAAAGCACTAAGTACGATTAAACCAGCTTCACTCATTAGTTTAGTGGTTTCGCCAATACGTCTAATATTTTCTTTACGATCTTCATCACTAAAGCTTAAATCTTTACACAAGCCATGGCGAACATTGTCACCATCTAATAATTGCGTGTGTTTTCCTAATTTAACTAATGCATTTTCTAATGCACCAGCAATAGTCGATTTTCCAGAACCACTTAGCCCAGTAAACCAAAGCACACAAGGCTTTTGACTTTTTTGAGTAGCACGTTCTTCTTTAGTAATAACATGTTGGTGCCAAATTACATTTTCGTCTTTCATTTTTAAACTCATTAATTAATAGCTGTGGATCAAATAGAAATAAATGGAAATACCATCGGGATCATAACTAATACAATGGCAGAATAAACAATTGATAAAGGAATACCAATACGTAAGTAATCACTAAATTGATAATTACCTGCGCTATACACCATCAAGTTTGTTTGATATCCATAAGGAGAAATAAAACTAGCACTAGCCCCAAATATAACAGCCATAATAAACGGCCTAGGGTCTATGCCATAACCAATCGCGATACTAAAGGCAATTGGGAATGCCAAAGCAGCAGCGGCATTATTGGTAATTAATTCTGTCAGTAATAAAGTAAATAAATAGACAGCTATAAAAGCGCCATATATTCCCCAATCACCAAATACAGAAAGCAAACCATCACCAAGCATTTGCGCAACACCATTATCAACCATAATATTAGCAAGGCCTAAGGCAGAACCAACAATCAACATAAGCTCAACGGGGAATCGACGTTTTATCTCTTCAATAGATAAAACACCACTCACCATATAAATAACAAGTAACGCTAATAATGCTTTTGTAAAATCTATCGTGCCCGTTAATGCTAAAGCCAATGTAGATAAGAAGCCTAACACAACAAAACGCGATTGATTTTCATCTAACCTAGCGCTGATGCTTGATTCACTGATCATCACGAATTCACGGACCATATTGCGATGCTGATGAAAACCTTTACCTGGCACCACCATTAATGTATCGCCGGCACGTAATTCTATTTGTCCAAGACCGCCACTTAATTGCTCATGACCACGTCTAATAGCCACAACCGCAGCATCAAACTTCTCACGAAATTGACACTCTTTTAACGTTTTACCTTTAATAGAAGCTGAATGACTTATAATCACTTCAACCAATGCTTGCCCTTTCAAATGTGACTTAGCAAACCATTCAAGTCCGCGCATTTCTTGTAAAATATGCAAACTCTGAGTATCGCCAGCAAACATCAATCGGTCTCCCGCTTGTAACATTTGATCTGGACATACTGGTCGAATTAATTGACCATCACGTTCAATCTCAACTAAATACAAACGTTGTAGCGCCCGTAACCGATTCTCTTCGACTGTTTTACCAATCATAATAGAATCATCACTAACAACAGCTTCTAGCATATACGGCAATTCAGTGTCTTGCTGACTAAACCTATCAGGTAAACTATAGCCACCAATAACTAATACGATTGTACCACACGCAACAACAATTAAACCAATCATTGAGAATTCAAAAAAACCAATGGGTTCTAGTCCCGCATCAATCACAAAACTATTAACAATTAAATTAGTTGAAGTACCAATTAACGTTAATGTTCCGCCTAAGATTGCAGCATAAGACAACGGTAATAACAATTTAGAAGGAGAATGGTATTGATTACGTTTGAGGACACCAATAAGTGATGCGACAACAGCAGAATTATTAGTAATAGAGGATAAAAGTGCAGTAGTAACACCTAACTTAGCCATCACCCATGCATAATTATCATGATTGAGGTGTCGACCAATAGAATGTAATAGCGTTGTTTTTTCAACAGCAATAGAAACAACAAGCAAGAGGACTAACGTAAAAAGAGAAGAATTAGTAAAATTCCCCATCATTTTATCAAAGCTTATCCAACCCACTAAATAACTTAAACCGATAGCACTAATAAAAACTATTGCAGGACGAAACTTATTCGTCAGCAATAGTCCTATCATTGCCGTTAACATAACGATAACGGCCATAGATTGAGTCATTATTTACTAGTCAACGCACTAATGTCACGTGCTTGCCAATGAGGGAAATGCTTGCGTACTAGCGCATTGAATTCTAATTCAAACTCAGAATATTCATGTGTAACTTCATTACTTACTAATGATTCTTCAATCATACCAGCAGCAACAGTTACATTAGTTAAACGGTCAATTAAAATGAACCCCCCCGTATCACGAACATCGTTGTATAGATCAAAACTAACACGCTCAGCAAAATTAATTTCTACATCAGCAACTTCATTTAATGAAACTTCTGTTGCAGCTTCTTGCTCTAGTGTATTTACATTGATTAAGTTATTAATCTTAGTAATAGATGCTTGTGTTTTCTTACTCGCAATCTTTAAATCATATTGACGGTTAGCTTGTAACGAGTTCTCACCCATCCATACGATTTTAGCCTTAACATCTTGGCTAACATACGGTAATTCACCAGTAACAATCATATCACCACGACTAACATCAACTTCATCATTTAAAGTCACTGTAATTGCTTGGCCTTGGCTAGCAGTTTCAAGTTCACCTTCAAATGTTACGATAGATTTAATACTACTTGTTTTACCCGATGGCAATACTGTTACGCTGTCGCCAACATTCACAGTACCAGCAGCTAACGTGCCACAGAATCCACGAAAATCTAAATTAGGACGATTAACATATTGAATAGGTAATCTAGCACCATTATCAACTGTTGAATTGATTACTTGAACTTTTTCTAACTTGGCTAATAATGGTTCGTCTTTATACCAAGGCATTGAATCACTAGCATTTACAACATTATCACCATTAAGCGCTGACAATGGTACGAACTGAATATTACGTTCGCCTAAACCACTAACAAACTCGATGTAATCACTACAGATTTTGTTGTATTTCTCTTCGCTAAAGTCAATAAGATCCATTTTGTTAACAGCAACAACAAAATGTTTAATACCAAGCAGCGAAGCAATGAAACTATGACGTTTTGTTTGAACTTGTACACCGTAGCGAGCATCAATAAGAATAATAGCCACATCAGATGTTGAAGCACCAGTTGCCATGTTACGCGTATATTGCTCATGTCCTGGAGTATCAGCAATGATAAACTTGCGCTTATCAGTTGAGAAATAACGATAAGCAACATCAATTGTAATACCTTGCTCACGTTCAGCCGCTAAGCCATCAACTAGTAGTGCTAAATCAATTTCACCACTATTTGTACCCATTTTTTTGCTGTCAGACTTTAATGCTGCTAATTGATCTTCGTAAATCTGAGCACTATCGTGCAATAAACGACCGATCAATGTACTTTTACCATCATCAACACTGCCACACGTTAATAAACGTAATAAACTTTTATGTTGTTGCTTACTTAAATAACCTTCGACGCCAAGGTCTTTAATTTGTTCTGAAATATGTGAATTCATAACTAGTTCCTAAACCTTTTACTTAGAAGTAACCTTGACGTTTTTTCTGCTCCATAGAGCCAGATGAATCGCTATCAATAACACGCCCTTCTCGTTCAGACGAACGGGCTAATAGCATTTCTTCAATAATTTTTGGCAATGTGTCAGCTTCAGAATCAACAGCACCCGTTAATGGGTAACAGCCTAATGTTCTAAAACGAATTAGCTCTTCTTTAACTTCTTCGTCTTCGCCAATTTCCATACGATCATCATCAACCATAATTTTAACACCATCACGTTCAACGACTGGACGTTTTGCTGCAAAATACAGTGGAACAATATCAATATTTTCTAGGAAAATGTACTGCCAGATATCAAGTTCTGTCCAGTTTGATAATGGGAAAACACGGATGCTTTCGCCCTTATTAACTTGGCCATTATAGGTATGCCATAATTCAGGACGTTGATTTTTTGGATCCCAACGATGTTGATTATCACGGAATGAATAAACACGTTCTTTAGCACGAGATTTTTCTTCGTCACGACGAGCACCACCAAAAGCAGCATCAAAACCATATTGATTTAGTGCTTGCTTTAAGCCTTCTGTCTTCATGATATCAGTATGCTTAGCACTACCATGAACAAAAGGACTAATACCCATTGCTATCCCTTCAGGATTTTTATGAACGAGCAAATCAAAGCCATGCTTTTTAGCTTGTTCATCACGAAATGCAATCATTTCTTTGAATTTCCAAGTTGTATCAACATGCAATAATGGAAATGGTAATTTAGCAGGTGCAAAAGCTTTACGGGCTAAATGCAACATAACCGCGCTGTCTTTACCTACAGAGTAAAGCATTACAGGGTTATCAAATTCAGCAGCAACTTCACGAATAATATGAATACTTTCCGCTTCTAATTGCTGTAAATGGGTAAGATTTGCTTGTGTCATAGCGTCTTCCTGTGAACAGTTAGCGTTAAATAGCTAACTAAAATTTTATTAATGATAAATATACTCCCTTTTGCTTATCCCTTAAAATACTAGATAATTTTTTTTTATAACTTTTAGGAATAAGTAGAGAGTAACGTATTCTTAAAACTAAAAAAGACTGCCATGCAGTCTTTTTATTAAATAACCTTTATTTTAATCTTTATATTTATCTCTTATTTCTAAAAATCGATCTAAATTATTTACTAATAAGTCTATTAATTTAGGATCAAAATGCTTACCTTTTTCATTTTTAAATAATGTCATTATTTTATCCAAAGGCCATGCTTTCTTGTAACAGCGATCACTTCCTAACGCATCAAAAACATCAGCAATAGCGGTAATTCGTCCATAAAGATGTATATCTTCTTTTGATAATCCTTTTGGATATCCAGAACCATCCCATTTTTCATGATGAGTTAATGCAATAATGGCAGCAATATCTAGTAACGCGAGTCCAGCGCCATTTAAGATATTATACCCTTTTATTGAATGGGTTTTCATTATTTCCCATTCATCTTTGTCAAGTTTTCCGGGCTTATTTAAAACAGCATCTGGAATAGCAATTTTTCCTACATCATGTAACGGTGAAGCACATTTAATCAACTCTATTTCTTCATCTGACAACCCAACTAATTCAGCTAACAATGCTGAATAGTAAGCGACTCGCTTAACATGATATCCAGTTTCGTTAGAGCGAGATTCAACAACTTCACCTAAACGATAAATCATCTCTTTTTGAGAATTATCGAGTATCTCATGTAGATGTATATTTTCGATAATAGACGTTAAATTTTCAGTAAAAATATTTAAAATATTACGATCAATGCTAGATATTCTATTTTCCATTTTACCATAAAAAATTAAGCTAGCTTCTTTACTCTTACAGAAAAAAACAAACTGTTGCTCTTCATAAATATTACATTGATTGTTAATCGCATCTATCACTAATTCTTGTTTATTTGCTTCAAGATCTTTAAGCGTAATAAATTCGTTTAATTCATTAGATTCATACGGTAAAAATTTAGATAATTGCATCGTTTGATTATCTAAAGAGTACGCAACAGATTCTTTAACTAAACTTTTATCATCTGACATGTGCAACAACTCAGTTAATTGAGTTAATGTTGTGTTTATAAATGACTTCAAACCATGCGTTGACTTGGATGATATTCCACGTGATGCAACAATTAATCGTTCAAGTGCTGCTTTAGACCTAATAACTTCATTAATACCTTTATAAGAACGTAAATTTGAATATAAAAGAGTATAGAGTTTTGCTGAAGTTAATTCAGTCTTATTCTTATAATCATTAATATCATAATCACGTATTACTTGATGCTCTGGTGCTTGACCTGGCTGACCTGTTCTTAATACAATTCTAACAGATTGATTGTCTAGCTCTTGTCGAATATAAGCAGCCACGTCAAGTCCTGCCTGATCTGTCTCCATAACAACATCAAGTAATATTAAGGCAATGTCATTTTCCCGTAATAAAATTTCTTTGGCTTGTGCGCCAGAATAAGCATGCAATAATTCTAATGATCGCTCATGAAACTCAAAAGCCCCTAAAGCAAGAGTCGTAACAGCATGCACATCTTTTTCATCATCGACGACTAAAACTCGCCATGGTGGCTTACTCAAAGAAACAGTTTGTGTGTCTTCTTCAGAAAATAAGAAAGTATCGTCCACAATTACTCCTAATCTCGAATGGTTTGCACTGTACTAATTAAATTATCTATATGCATTTCCAATTCTCTTTTTTACTATTTAAACGTCCAATAGCTAATATTCCCTTAACCATTATTTCTGTCATTAAACTATGTTTAAATATCCACTAAAAGTTGCACTTCAAACTATCTATTTTTTTATGATCCCAGAATATCAGCAAGTTGAATTATATAATAGAGAAAACTTCTCAAATAATTAATCCATAAGATAGAACAAGCATTTTATAAAAATACAATAGTATATTTATTATCACTACAGACGAATCAATTTTCAAGCTTACTTTATAGTTATAATTCATTCCTATATAAATTTTAGCTTATACAGTGAGTTATTAAAACAATGTCGTTTATTTGTCTTTAATATTAATTCTTGTTTAACAATAGTTCTTTCGAGGTAAGAATAACGCTTTAAAATTTCAAATCTTAGGTAATAAAAAAGCCGAAGTAAACTTCGGCTTTAAATTTGTTTCATCTAACTATATTTCGAAATGCAAACCACATTCACGTTTAAGTCCGTTGAAACGAGTATCTTCTTCAGACATTCCTGCTTCTAACTTACTTGTTGAATGAACATCTCCTAAACTAACATACCCTTCTTCCCAAAGTGGGTGATAAGGTAAATCAAATTTAGTTAAGTATTCATATACCTGCTTATTGTTCAAATCAATAATAGGTAGAAACTTATAACGTGTGCCTTTAATTTCTACAATAGGTAAATTTTGACGACTCGATGCTTGTTGGCTTCTTAAACCAGAAAACCAAGTGCTTATATTAAGTTCAGATAATGCACGTTGCATCGGCTCAACTTTATTACGCTTGTTATAAGCATTTAAGCCCTCAAGACCTTGTTCCCATTCTTTGCCAAAGCGCGCTTCTTGCCACGCTGGGCTCATCGAACTTTGATATACCTTTAAATTTAACGATAAACGTTCAGTCAAGTTATCGATAAAAGAATAAGTTTCAGGAAACAAGTGGCCAGTGTCTGTTAATATTACAGGAATATCAGACTTTTCAGTCGTCAATAAATGTAGCATCAATGCAGACTGAATACCAAAGCTTGATGATAAAGCTTGATTATTAGGTAGATGATTTAAAGCCCAAACTACACGTTCTTGAGGTGAATACTTAGTTAACTCAGTATTCACTTTCTCAAGGACAGCAGTTTGTTCTTCTAACGGCGCATGAACCAGCGCCGAAAAATCAACGTCACTAAACGAGCTAGTCATGAAAATCACCGGCGCTTGTAAGCACAGCTTTAACTTCTTGAGTACGTACTAAGAAATCACCAAAATGTTCATCGCTATTACGATTTGCAGCAAAGCGTTCAAAGCGACCATTTAAGTCAGCTAAGATTTCAGTTTCATTGCCATTTTCAAGCACCATTTTACTGATACGAGTACCATCAAATGCAGCACCTAAATAAAGATTATAACGACCTGGACCTTTACCTACTAAGCCAATTTCAGCTGCATAAGGACGTGCACAACCATTAGGACAACCAGTCATACGCATAACGATAGCTTCGTCGCTTACGCCATGTTTAGTTAATAACTCATCAACTTTATCAGTAAACTCTGGGAAGTAACGTTCAGCTTCAGCCATACCAAGTGCACAAGTAGGTAAAGATACACAAGCGATTGAATGCTTACGAAGTTCAGTTAAACGTTCGCCTAAGATGCCGTATTGAAGTGCAAGCGCTTCAATTTGTTCTTTATCTTCTTCAGCTACATTAGCAACAATCATGTTTTGGTTGGAAGTCATTCTAAAGTCACCTTTGTGAACTTTAGCAATTTCTCTGAAACCAGTTTTGATTTCTTTACCCGGTACGTCTTTAATACGACCACACTCGATGTAAAGTGTCAGATGCCATTTATTATCAGGACCTTTAACCCAACCAAAGCGATCTCCACGAGTAGTGAATTCAATTACTTTAGGTGCAGAAATTTTAACACCAGAACGTTTAGCGACTTCATCTCTGAATGCATCAATACCATGTTTTTGAACAGTGTATTTAATACGTGCTAATTTACGTTCAACTCGGTTACCCCAATCACGTTGAGTCGTGATTACAGCTTTAGCTACTTCAATAGTATCTTCAAGTGCAATAAAACCTAAGTTATCAGCTAAACGTGGGAATGTTTCTTTATCGCCATGCGTTGCACCCATGCCGCCGCCAACAGTTACGTTGAAACCAACTAATTTACCATTTTCGCTGATTGCGATAAAACCAAGACAGTTAGTGTAAACATCAACGTCATTATGTGGTGGTACGGCAACAGCAATTTTAAATTTACGCGGTAAATAAGTTTCACCATACATAGGTTCAGTTTCATTACTTGTTACTTTCTCGCCATCAAGCCAGATTTCAGCGTAAGCATTAGTGCGTGGCAATAATTGCTCAGATAACTTAACAGACCATTCATACGTTTCTTTCTGAAGTGCAGATTCAACCGGATTAGGGTTACACATAACATTACGGTTTACATCGCCACAAGCAGCAATAGAATCTAAAGACGATAGATCAAGTGCTTTAATTAATGGCTTTAAGTTATGCTTTAAAATACCGTGATATTGGAAAGTCTGACGCGTCGTTAAACGAATGTTGCCATTCATTGTTAACGAACCAGCAATCTTATCAATATCTAACCATTGTTCAGGGCTACAAATACCACCAGGAACACGAGCACGTAACATAAAGCTATGCAATGGTTCTAGTTTTTGAGTTTGACGCTCAGCACGTAAATCACGGTCATCTTGTTGGTAAAAACCGTGGAATTTAGATAATTGAGTATCATCAACATACAATGCACCCGTAATCTTATTTTCCAAGCCTTCTACAATCGTCCCACGTAAAAGATTACTATCAGCTTTGATATATTCGTTAGCGTGTAGTTTTACATCAGTCATTAGTAAACATCCTTCTGATAGCGTTTCGTATCACGTAGGTTAATTAAATATTCGTTTGCTTGTTCAAGCGTTTTTTCGCCATGTGTTTGGATAACTTCAATCAGTGCTTGATGCACATCTTTAGCCATTTGGCTGCCATCACCACAAATGTATAACGACGCGCCATTCTCAAGCCATTGGTAAACATCACTACCCTGCTCAACAATACGCTGTTGTACATAAATCTTTTGCTCTTGGTCACGAGAGAATGCTAAATCGATACGATTTAAAACACCGCGCTCTTGGAAATCTTGTAACTCTGTTTGATAAAGGAAATCATCAGTAAAGTTTTGGTTACCAAAGAACAACCAGTTTTCGCCAGTCGCTTCATCATTATCACGTTGCTGTAAGAAGCTACGGAATGGAGCGATACCAGTACCAGGACCAATCATAATTACAGACTTGTCGGTAGCAGGTAAGCGGAAATTATCATTGTGCTCAACGAAAACACGCACTTGGCTGTCTTCAGTTAAACGGTGTGCTAAATAGCTTGACGCAGCGCCTTGATGATTAACACCAAATGCTTCGTAATCTACAACAGCAACAGTCAAGTGAACTTCTTCTTCAACTTCAGCCATTGCTGATGCAATAGAATATAAACGTGGCGTTAATTTACGAAGAGCAGCTACTAATTGGTCAACTGTGATAGCCGCAGGATATTCACGGATAACATCAATAACTTGACGATCGCCAATGAAATCACGTGTTGCGTCTTTATCTTCACTCAACTTAACTAATTCGCTAATTTGACCCGCTTCACCATAAGCACTAACAAAACCAGGATGTAATTGAGTTAATTCAAAATGCTCAATTAATGCAGTTTCAATAGATACTTCTTGATCATTAATTGTAATTTTTTCATCACCATTAACACCAATTAAACCAAGTAACTCAGTAGCAATTTTTGGATCATTATCAAACCATACACCCAGCGCATCACCAGCTTGGTAAGTAAGACCAGACTCTTCTAAAGAAATTTCGATATGACGAACATCTTTATTAGCACTACGACCTGTAATTTTAGGGTTTGCTAATAATGTTGCTTTATAAGGATTCTTTTTAGAATACTGACTAGTAGAGGCACCAATCACAGACGGCGCTGCTTGAGCAGTTTCACCACCAGTGCTTAATGTTGCTTTAACAGCAGCAAGTGCTTGTTCAGTCCAGCTAGCAACGTCATCATCATAATCAACATCACAATCTTTACGATCAACAACAGACTTAGCACCTAAAGCGGCTAAACGTTGATCAAAATCAATAGCTGTTTGACAGAAAAATTCATAGCTAGTGTCGCCTAAACCTAAAACAGAATAACTCACGTTATCAAGCTTCGGAGCGCGTTTTCCAGCTAGGAATTCATGCAATTGGATAGAGTCATCAGGCGGCTCGCCTTCACCATTAGTACTAACAACAACTAACAAGTGAGTTTCACTTTTTAATTGCTTAGTTTTATAGTTACCCATAGAAACTAATTCTACATTGATACCCTGTGCCGTTGCTTTCTCAGCAACTTCACTTGCAACGCCTTTAGCATTACCAGTTTGAGAACCATATAAAATAGTTAGTTTACCAGCGGGAGTAGCAGCTACAGCACTAGCAGAGCCACTTTGGCTAATTCCTGCTAAATACCCACTAACCCAAGATAACTCAACAGCAGACATAGATGCTGTAAGTTGTTTTAACGAGTCAACCTGTTGTACGGACAGGGGACTACTTAATGAATTTAATTGTTGTAATGACATTGCAAATTACCTGAATGACGCCCAATTGCGAATTTAAACATTTTAGCGCGTGTTATGGATAACATAAAAGAATAAAAATTGATTTTTTATTCCTTTTTAATATATGAAAGGATAAGCAAAAACTTAAATAAAATTTAAAAGCGCCCTTTTAAAAATAAAAGAACGCTTACACTTGAATTGATTATTAAAAGTGCACTTCTAAACCGGCAAAGAATCCAGAAAATTCTAAATCTGCGCTAATATTATCAACATCATCAAGTTCTATAGCTACTTCACGGTAGCCAGCAGTTAACGCAACATCTACAGCAATGTTATCAATCAGGTCATAACCAATACCCACTTCATAATCGTGAATATCACTACCATCATAAGATATTACATTAGCATCGCCGTAAGCATACAAACCAGCAAACGGAATGCGTACTTTAACTGCTGCATAAGCCATTGGTATCCAAACCGATACATTTTCAGTGCTTTGACCAACAGTATCGTTCTCAACAATAAAATCACCATCGATATTTTTGACTGTTAAGCCAAAATCAAATCCGATGATGTCATTATCAAGCAGTTCCCAATATAGCGTTGCATCGTTATTAGTAAAGTCTAACTTTGTATTAACTGAACCATCAAACGTTGTATCACCAAAGTTAAAATCATCAGTTAAGTTTGCAGACCCATTACCTTCTAATTTACCTAAGCGTACGCGTGCATTAGGAATTAAAGGCAGTGGGTGTTCAAATTTTATATAAACATTAGCATTTGTTTCTTCATCAAACGAAAAATCAGCCAGTGTGTTTGAATCTTGTGAAAAACCACCATCAGCTTCATTTTGCCAAATTTGAGCACCAACATAAATGCCTAATACATCAGCTTTAGCAGGTAATATAGAAGCTGCTAATACTGCAGACACTAGTGCAATTTTCTTCATAGTCATGTGACATCCTTTGATGTTTTATATTCAATATTTTGCACTGTAATTTGTGCTTTTTATAATTACCCTTGTACTAACAAGGTATTTAAGTCAATTATGGCAGCATTAGCGCGAGAAATATAGTTAGCCATGACTAAAGAATGATTCGCCATCGGGCCAAAACCACTACCATTTAAAATCATTGGCGACCAAATTGTATCTTGAGTTTGTTCTAACTCACGTATAATTTGCTTTAAACTTACTAATGCATTTTTATCTTCAAGCACAGAATGAAAATCAATTTCAATAGCTTTTAAAAAATGAATTAATGCCCAACTTGAACCACGCGCTTCATAAAATACATCATCTAGTTCCCACCAGCTTGTTTTGATCATGCGATGAGCGTCTGCTTTAGTCGATTGCGTGGCCGTGTTATCTCCAGACAAATCTGTATCTAATCGATCTTGGCCAACACTTGCACTTAAACGTTGCGACAAACTCCCTAAGCGTTTTTCAACTTCTTGTAGCCATTCACTTAAATTATCAGCACGGGCATAAAACTGCGCATTAGATGACGGCATAGCTAACCGTGTTCTATATTGCTTAAAAGAAACAAGCGCTTTGTTATATTCGCTTTCTGCACTTGGGAAAACCCAACGGCTATTATCAAAATTTAAACTAGGTTGTGCTTTTATCAAATCAGCATCTTCAACAGACTGAGATTGCGAACGAGAAAAATCATTACGCAGTACTAACGCCATGTCTCTAATTTGTTGCAACGCACCAAATTCAAACGCAGGCATATTGTCCATTACTACCGAAGGAGGAAATTTATCATTCGTTAAATAACCACCCGGTTTTGTTAACAACGTATCTGTTACTGTAATAACAGCTGTCATTGTTGCGAAACCAGTCACAGGTTTCACTCCTAATATTTCAGCTTGCTCAATACTTAATTGTTTAATGTCAGCGACGGCAGGTTCCATATCCCACCAAATTGATAACACAAAATTAATGACAACAAGACTAGCAAGGATGCTCGTCGCTATTTTTTTATTAAATTTAATCATGAAAAATCCTTTCAACATTAATATCAATTTAGTCCTAAAAGCAGACTATAAGACAAATGATACACTACAAAATGGCATTGATTTAGTTCTCTACCAGATTTGTTTATTTAAAATAATTAATTAATCGAGCCAACGACTTTTAGGAGGTAATGTCACCGCTAAAATGACATAAATAATTATGGTAGGAATCGAAAACAACAATACGCAAACCAACGCCGCAATACGAACCCATTTTCGATCAATATTAAAACCACGGGCTATGCCAGCACAAATACCAGCGACATAACCATTGGTTGTATCTTTTCTAAAGCGATGTAATAAACTCATAAGACTCTCTTTATAAAACAACTCTATAAACATTGCCTTACAAACACCATGCCATAAAATAAACTGTTGAATTATAATGCTTAAATCTAATGAGATATTAATTAAATATATATCACACTAAAATATCGTAATTTTAACCAACTTAATTAACGCGTTGCTGGCTCACCAACAAACGATAACGCTTTTTCAATAACTTCAATACCAGCACCTTCTTTACATGCATTTTCACTAATATAACGACGCCATTGTTTAGCACCTGTCATCCCCATGAAAATGGTTAACATGTGACGAGAAATATGATTTAACTTGCCGCCATTCTTCATATGATTTTCAATATAAGGCAGCATCGTTTCCACAACTTCATGACGTGTTAACACAGGAGAATGGTCATCAAAAAATAAACTATCAACTGGAGATAACACATAAGGATTTTGATAAGCCTCGCGGCCAATCATCACGCCATCAACAAACTTCAAATGTTCCTGGGCTTGCTCAAGCGTTTTAACACCGCCGTTAATCGAAATAGTTAAATGATTAAAATCACGTTTTAGTTGATAAACACGTTCATATTCAAGCGGCGGAATTTCGCGATTTTGTTTAGGACTTAAACCATTAAGCCAAGCTTTACGTGCATGAACAATAAAGGTTTCACAACCAGCTTCACTCACCTCGCCTACAAAATCAGCCATAAACTGATAACTGTCTAATTCATCAATCCCAATACGATGTTTTACCGTTACTGGAATATCAACCACACTACGCATTGCATCAACAGCATCTGCCACTAGCTTAGGTTCAGCCATTAAACATGCACCAAAGCGACCATTTTGAACACGGTCAGACGGACAACCAACATTAATATTTACTTCGTCATAGCCATAGTCCTGCGCTTTTTTAGCACAAATAGCTAAATCAACCGGATTACTACCACCTAACTGCAACGCCACAGGATGCTCTTGCTCGTCGTTATAAGATAAGTAATCGCCTTTACCATGAATTATCGCGCCAGTAGTCACCATTTCTGTATAAAGCAGTTGGTGCTTACTGATTAATCTTGCCATATAGCGATAATGTTTATCCGTCCAATCAAGCATCGGCGCAATGGAAATTTTAGGTGAATACATAATAGGTTAACTCGTCGTCGTAAATTGGAATAGATAACGCTAAATAACAGCACTATCTTTAATGGATGCGATTGTAATAGAAAGGCCAGTTGGGCACAAAGGGAATTACAATTATGAGTGTTGATAATTCAAATTAGGCCAATGTCTATTATGTTTTTTCAAGATTTACGTTAGCTTCATTAATGAAATAAATTTATGCTATATTTTATTCAATTTCTTTGAGAGTAATGCAGACCGCTGTATCCGAGATAAAGAAACTCGAGATATTATTGATGTAAAGACAAAAACAAACGGTGTTAAAAAGTAAAAACCTTCATTAAGTCGAAATAAATAACAA
>CALJMY010000229.1 GCA_937981905.1 uncultured Enterobacterales bacterium | reverse complement strand
TGATTGAAGATGTTAACTTTGATATGAGCTTTAGCTTTATCTACAGTGCACGTCCGGGGACGCCAGCAGCAGATTTACCAGATGATGTATCAATGGATACAAAGAAACAGCGTTTAGCGCTACTTCAACATCGTATTAATCAACAAGCATTAATACATGCTCGTCATATGGTAAATACTGAGCAGCGTATATTGGTAGAAGGTCCATCTAAGAAAAACCCAATGGAACTTCGTGGTCGTACTGAAAATAACCGTGTGGTTAATTTTACTGGTCCTCATACTCTCATTGGTGGATTTGCTGATGTGAAGATTGTCGATGTGTTTACTAATTCTTTACGCGGTGAATTTATTCGCGCTGAAGATGAAATGGGGCTGCGTGTTCAAACGTCACCAGCGTCTATTTTAGCAAAACATAATGAATCAATTGACGAGTCTGGTGTCGGAACTTACGTACCTTAAATATTAAAGGAATATAAAACTCTTGGCTAAAAACATAATTACTGTTGATACGTACATGGAGCCTCCTTTGCAGGCTCGTCTTATTAGTTTATGCGGTCCATTTAACGACAATTTAAAACAAATTGAACGTCGAATGGGCGTAGAAATTCTTTACAAAGACAACTTGTTTCAAGTGATTGGTCGTCCAGAAGTGGCAAAACCTGTGGCTGATATGTTGCGTGATTTATACATTGAAACCCAACCAGTTAACGGCGAAGAAATCGATTTGGACCCACAAGTGGTTCATTTAGCGATTGAAGAATGCCGTGCACTTGAGCAAGACCAAGTACCGCAGGGTAAAGAAGTTTATATTAAAACCCGTAAAGGAATAATTAAACCTCGTAACCCTAATCAACAAGATTATGTTGCTAGCATTAAATCTAGTGACATTTGTTTTGGTATTGGCCCTGCTGGTACAGGTAAAACTTACTTAGCAGTAGCCTGTGCAGTAGATGCTTTAGAACGCCAAGAAGTTAGACGAATTTTATTAACTCGCCCTGCTGTTGAAGCCGGTGAAAAACTCGGTTTTTTACCCGGCGATTTAAGCCAAAAAGTCGATCCTTATTTACGCCCTCTTTATGACGCGTTATTTGAGATGCTCGGTTTTGAAAAAGTAGAAAGTTTAATTGAGAAAAAAATCATAGAAATTGCACCACTTGCTTACATGCGTGGTCGTACACTTAATGATGCGTTTGTCATTTTAGATGAATCACAAAACACAACGACAGAACAAATGAAGATGTTTTTAACCCGCATTGGCTTTAACTCTAAAGCGATTATCACGGGTGACATTACACAAGTCGATTTACCACGCCATGTTAAAAGTGGTTTACGTCAGGCAATTGAAGTATTAGGCGATGTTGAAGCTATTGATTTTAATTTTTTCCAATCTCGCGATATTGTGCGTCATCAAGTAGTTGCTCGTATTGTTGATGCTTATCAAGCACATGAAGATAAAGAAAATCGTCTTATTGCTGAAAATAAAGCACAAAGTAGAATTGATGCTAATTATCAAACACCTAATGATGAGCCATCATGATTGATTTAGATTTGCAAATTGCGTGTGAAGAAAACGACCTTCCAACAGAGCAACAATTTATAGATTGGTTAACCGCTGCATTAAAAGATACTAAACCTAATGCTGAAGTGACTATTCGCTTGGTTGAAGAAGAAGAATCACAAACATTAAACAGTGAATATCGCGGTAAAGACAAGCCAACCAATGTGTTGTCGTTTGAATTTGACGCGCCGCCGATGCTGGAATTAAACCTCCTAGGCGATTTAGTAATTTGTAAAAACATTATTGAACGTGAAGCTATAGAGCAAGAAAAAACATTAAATGATCATTGGGCTCACATGGTTGTGCATGGCGCACTTCACTTGTTAGGCATGGATCATATCGAAGAAAACGAAGCTATTGAGATGGAATCGTTAGAAAAAAATATTTTAGCAACATTAGCGATTGACGATCCGTATCGTGACGACATATTATAAATTCACATTCTGTAGGAAAAATAAACACTGATGAGCGAAGATAAACCTCCAAGTAGTCAAACAACTAATAAATCTTGGTTCGAACGTATTGGACAAATATTCCAAGGGGATGAACCTCAAAGCCAAGAAGAATTAGTTGATTTAATTCAAGACGCAGGTAATAGAGCGCTTATAGATCAATATACTCAAGACATGATTTACGGCGTATTAAACGTATCCCGTAAGCGTGTAAGAGATATTATGATTCCCCGTTCACAAATGGTTGTATTAGAAAATTCTCATACCATTGAAAAAGCAATAAACATAATAACCAAATCTTCACATTCTCGTTTTCCAGTTATTTCTGAAGATAAAGACAATGTTGAAGGCATGTTACTCGCCAAAGATATTATTCCATTAACACTAGATTGTAATATGGAAAATCAAAAGATTAGCCGTATTATTCGACCTTGTGTCATTGTTCCTGAAAGTAAAAAAGTAGACATGTTGTTACGTGAGTTTCGTGCTAAACGTTACCATATGGCGGTTGTAGTCGATGAATATGGCGGCGTATCAGGTCTTGTTACCATTGAAGATATTTTAGAAGAAATTGTTGGCGAGATTGAAGATGAATCCGCAATTGATGAAACTATTACTGAGGATATCAAAAAAGTTGGCAAACAAGTTTATTCAATTACAGCACTAACACCTATCGAAGATTTTAATCAATATTTTGACACTAAGTTTGATAAATTAGAAGTTGAAACCATTGGTGGTCTTATTACTAAAAAGTTTGGCCATTTACCAAGCAGTGGTGAAGAAATTCAATTTAATGATTATCAATTTAAAGTCATTAAAGCCGATTCAAGACGATTAATTCAGTTACAAGTTAAAGTACCTACGGCTGAATCTCAAACCTAATGGATTAATGTTGTTCATGCGACTACCTGTTTTTTTAAGCGCCCTTTCAGGGCGTTTTTTTCTCATTCAACTTATCGTCGCATTTTTTTGTGGTGTCTTCGCTCATTTTGGTTTTGCGCCTTATAATCAACAAGCGATTGTTCCTATTGCATTATTGGGATTGTTTGCTTTATTAAATTGGAAGCATGATTCATTTACACCAGATAAAGTCCGTCAAGAACGTCTACCCAAACAACAATTCCAATTAGGATTAAGTTTTGGTTTTGGATTGTTTATTGCTGGCCTTCGTTGGGTGCATGTATCTCTTGATAGCTACGGCGGTTTGCCATTAATAATTACTTTATTGTTAATGGTGTTGTTAGCTTTATATCTTGCATTATTCCCTGCGCTTGCGTGTTATATCTTTGCTAAGTTCAAACACAAAAGCCCTTTTATTAATGTCCTTTTATTTACTAGTGCATGGGTTATTAGTGAATATTTACGCGGTATTGTATTAACTGGATTTCCTTGGTTGTTATTAGGTTATAGCCAAACAGAAGGAATTTTTAGTGAAGTTGCGTCTGTATTTGGTGTCATGGGATTAACAGCACTTATTTGCTTAATCGCTACATTAAGTTATTACGCCGTAACACAAGATAGACTTAGCCTTATAGCTTTGGTTATTATTTTTATTGGTAGCCAATACATCACGAGCAAATCACAATTAGTCACACAAGAAGAGTCTGTTAATTTAGCGTTAGTGCAAGGGAATATTGAACAAAAAGCTAAATGGGATGGGAATGCAATGTGGCCTACTATTACTCGATATATGGATATTACTCGAGAACATTTTGATAGCGACGTTATTATCTGGCCTGAAGCCGCTATGCCTGCTGTAGAAGGTTGGGTTGTCGATTATTTACGAGTGATGGATTCAGCGGCAAGTTTTAACGATAGTGCTATAATCACTGGTATCATTGGCCGTACGCTAAAACCACAAGTTGGAAATAATACTAATTTTGCGCCGCCATCAACTAAGTCACATAATTATTATAATGCAATGATGACGCTAGGTAATGACAGTAACGAGCGTGATCTTAGTGGTATTTATCAGCCTAATCATAGTAATCGATATTATAAACATCAATTGTTGCCTATTGGTGAATTTGTTCCTTTTGAGACGATATTACGCCCGTTAGCCCCATTATTTAATCTGCCAATGTCATCATTTCAACGAGGCGAATGGGCACAACCTAATTTAACTGCTCGTGGTTTTACATTTGCACCTGCTATTTGTTATGAAATTGCGTTTTCGCAATTGGTTAGATCTAATATGAAAGCTGATACAAACTTTATATTAACTATTTCTAATGATGCATGGTTTGGTGAATCTATTGGCCCTCATCAACACATGCAAATTGCACAAATGCGTGCCATTGAATTAGGACGTCCTTTAATACGCGTCACCAATACTGGTATCACTGCGATTGTGGGAACTGATGGAAAAATTGTAGAAAAATTACCACAGTTTGAAGAAGCGGTATTACGTGCAGATGTCAATGTAGTCACTGGTGAAACATATTTTTATCGTCATGGGCAAAATCCAGTTATTATCTTTTTCTTTAGCTTATTAATAATTACAAGCTTCGTTAATTACCGTCAAAAAAGATTAGAGCACAAGATAACTAAGCTTAATCAATAATTTTACTAGCATTTTATTAGGTAGTAATTAAACCCACTTTACTTAGATGCCTTAACATTAATTAATTTGTTAAGGCGTCTAAACCATCATTTAAATAATCATTAATATTTCATCACTCCGCTTCCATACCTCACAACTGACGTTGTATTGACAACCATTTGCAAAGATAGAACAATTTTCCATCAACTATTGCAACAAACTATTGTTGCAACTAACCAAGAGCTGTATCCTATGTCCTAATTATTTTCATATTGATACGCTATTACAATAGTGCCTAGGTAAACTTTCATGCAAGAGCAGTACACTCCTTCAGACATCGAATCGAAAGCTCAAAAGTTTTGGATTGATACAGATACATTTAAAGCCATTGAGCGTGAAGACAAAGAGAAATTCTATTGTTTGTCTATGTTCCCTTACCCTAGTGGTCGTCTTCATATGGGACATGTACGTAACTACACCATTGGTGATGTAGTTTCTCGTTACCAACGCATGCAAGGTAAAAATGTTTTACAGCCTATGGGTTGGGATGCATTTGGTCTACCTGCTGAAAATGCAGCAATCAATAATAAAACAGCGCCAGCTAAATGGACGTATGAAAACATTGATTACATGAACGATCAATTACGTGCACTAGGTTTTGGTTACGATTGGGATCGTGAATTAGCAACTTGTAAGCCAGATTATTATCGCTGGGAACAGTGGTTCTTCACTGAGCTTTACAAAAAAGACATGGTTTACAAAAAAACATCAGCGGTAAACTGGTGTCCACATGATCAAACGGTACTTGCAAATGAACAAGTAATTGACGGTTGTTGTTGGCGCTGTGACACGGTTGTTGAGCGCAAAGAAATTCCACAATGGTTTGTTCGCATCACTAAATACGCTCAAGAATTATTAGACGATTTAGACGAGCTAGACGAATGGCCTGAAAAAGTTAAAACCATGCAGCGTAACTGGATTGGTCGCTCTGAAGGTTGTGATTTAACGTTTGAACTTAAAGGTCGTGAAGACAAATTAGATGTTTACACAACGCGTCCAGATACATTAATGGGTGTGACTTATGTTGGTATTGCTGCTCAGCATCCGCTTGCACTTGAAGCAGCTAAAACAAACAGTGACATTGCTGCATTCATCGAAGAATGTAAGACGACTAAAGTTGCTGAAGCAGACATGGCAACAATGGAAAAGAAAGGCATCGCGACGCCATTTTTTGCTGTTCATCCATTAACAGGTCGTGAAGTACCAGTTTGGATTGCTAACTTTGTATTAGCTGATTATGGTTCAGGCGCTGTAATGGCCGTTCCGGGGCACGATCAACGTGATTATGAATTCGCGACTAAATATGGTTTAACCATTGAAGCGGTAATTCACGCAGTTGATAGTGAAGATAAAACTATAGATATCAGTGAAGAAGCATTTACTGAAAAAGGCGTTTTGTTTAACTCTGGTCAGTTTGACGGATTAACATCTGAAGCGGCATTAGACGCTATTGCTAGCGAGCTTGAATCACAAGGTAAAGGCAACAAAACTGTTAACTTCCGTCTTCGTGATTGGGGTGTTTCTCGTCAACGTTATTGGGGAAGCCCAATTCCTATGCTTCATCTTGAAAATGGTGACGTTGTTCCTGTTCCAGAAGAGCAATTACCAGTAATTTTACCTGAAGATGTTGTGATGGATGGTATTAACTCGCCAATTAAGTC
>CALJMY010000228.1 GCA_937981905.1 uncultured Enterobacterales bacterium | reverse complement strand
GATTACCTTCAAAGTCGACCATTAAAGTATCTCCCCAATCAAACAGATATACTTTTATCATTTAAACTCCATTTCATTCTCGCGATGATTTATTAAAATTGGCTTTATATTAATCATTTACTCTCGCTTCACTCATACCTATAAACCAACTTCCATTTTAAAGTAAGCAATACCATCTTTATAAAACCGTTCACTGCATTTATGCATACCAAAGCGTTGATAAAACATGACTGCAGACTCTCTAGCATCACACCAAAAACATTCGGCGTTAGCTTCATTTAATGACTTCAAAATATGCTGCAACATACTTGTTCCAATTCCTTGTTGTTGGTAACTAACATCTGTTGCAAATTTTCGTAGCCGTGCTCTACCTAATTTAAAATAAACCGATGCAACACAAACAAGTTTTTCATCAACAAAAGCACCAAAATGTAAACCGTCAGTATCGCCCTCAACATGACAATGTTGAGGAGGTTTATTTGGCCATAACACACTTTGACGAAGAGGAATGGTTTGTTCCCATGAAATAATTTTAATATCCATATTAATGCAATCAATCTCTTAATTTATATAACGACAGCATACCCATAAACGACTCGTTTTACTTAATATTAGTTATCAATTTAATAAGATAAATAGTCAATTAAAAATCCATACATTTGATTCCCAAGTACAAAATTAAATCACTAATCATTTAATTAAAATATAAAGAATAAAAAACGAACACATAGTTTACATTCGTTGTTTTTTTGATTTGCAAAATCGAAATAAATTGCAAAAAAAGAAACGAAAAACAAATAAAAAAACAAACAATCAAAATAAATCAACAACTTAAATATTGGCTCATTGTTTGCTATTGAACTTGTACGAACATAAAAGTTTATTTCTTTATTGAATGAATACTCTTAAAACACTAATTTAGAAGGTGAGTATATGAAAGAATTTACACAAATATCAGGATTAGTACTGGCTATGTCTGTGAGCCAAATAAGCTCAGCAGAACCTTTTTCAGATTGTCCAACCGATGCATTTTTAATTCAAGATAGAGTGGCTACACTATATGGTGTGAAATTAGCCACAGGCCAATATCAACAATTATCAAACACAATGGGCACCACTAATAAATTAAACGCACTAGCTTTTAATTTTCATGACCAATATCTTTATGCATGGAGTAATGAATTTAGCCAACCGGTTCGTATTGACAATACTTATCAAGTGGCTCCATTAACAACATCTGACTTGCCAAATACATCTTTTTTCGTTGGAGATATATCTATCGATGAAAATGTATATTATGTATACAGACCAGGTTCTTCATATGGTTTATATGCTATATCACTTGACTCAACAGCACCAAATTATTTAGTTGCTCAGCGTATTATTGATGGTGGTAGCTTAAATTTACGCATCTTTGATATGGCTTTTCATCCATTTAACAATTTTGCATATAGCGTTGACAGCCAAGGAAACCTTTATAGTATCAATGCCGCTGACGGCAGCTCTACATTAATAAATAATGTTGGTGAAACTGGAACCTTTGGTGCTGTTTATTTTGATGTTGATGAAAACCTCTATATCAGCCGTAACAGTGATGGCAAAGTTTTTAGAATAAATACTAAAGACGCTAATCCAACCGCTGAGCTATTTGCTTATGGTCCAAGTTCAAGTAATAACGATGGTGCACGTTGTGCGTTAGCTCCAGTTATTGATACAGAAACAGCCACTATTGATTTTGGCGATGCTCCAGCTTCATATGGCACATTGGCTGATGATAACGGTGCACGTCACAACATAGAAGGTAGTTCTATTTTCTTAGGTGCTTCTGTTGACGCAGAGTTCGATAGTTTTCAATTCCCACTCAGTGATGATGAAACTGATGACAGTGATGACGAAGACGGTATAGCTTTTGTCACAGGTCTCGAAGTTGATAACACAGCGGTACTTCAATTGGTTGCTTCATCCCCTGCTTATGTAAATGCTTGGATAGATTTTGATGGCAACGGCGTATTTGGTACCGATGAAGTAATTATTGATTCTCAACCTGTAAATCAAGGTAGCAATACCATTAGTTATAATATTCCTGAATGGGCTGAAGCTGGTAGTACATGGGCTCGATTTAGAATAAGTAGTACCCAAGAGATAGGACCAATTGGCGGTGTTAGTGACGGTGAAGTTGAAGATTATCAGGTTGATATAGCTGAATCTAATGTGAGTGTGCATTATTATCCAAGTGCTTCAGAATGGGCAACAATTGCTTTTGAAGATAACTGGCCAATCATTGGTGATTATGATTTTAATGACTTAGTTGTTAATTATCGTATCAGTGAGTATAGACGTGATAATGAAGTCATTCGAATTAAGCTAGAAGGTGAAGTAGCGGCTGTTGGCGCGTCATATCACAACGGATTCGCATTTAATTTACCGGGAATATTACGAGAAACAGTTAACGAAAACGCAATTCGCTATACCATTAATGATGTTCCTCAAACAACGTCACCTTTAGAAGCTGGTAGATCTGAGGCCATTGCAATTATTACGAATGACGTCTGGGATTTTGTTACTGCAGGTGAAGACTGTAAATACCATAGAACAGAATCTGGATGTGGTTCTAAAATCCAAATGCGTTTCTCAATGACACTACCAATGAACAATGTAATACCTGTAGAGCAAATGCCTGACTTTCCTTACGACCCATTTTTATTTGCAACCCAAGGGAATGATCATGGTTATGTGTTTGGTCAACCACCGGGAAGAGAATACGAAATACATTTACCAGACAAAGCGCCGACAGAAGCTTTTAGAACAGACTTCTTTGGACGTGGACAAGATAAAAGTGAACCAGAAAACGGACGTTATTTTGTAAATGAAAATGGCATGCCATGGGCGATTAATGTAGGTGTTGAATGGCAATATCCTTTGGAATATATGGATGTAATTTATGCTTATCCTTTATTTCCTAATTTTGTTGCCAACCAAGGTTTAGCCAGTAGTGATTGGTATACATTAGAAAATGCCATTACAAAAAATGTTTTCTCTGATTAATGAGGTGATTTATGAATAATCAAAATAATTTTTCTTTACCAAATATTATAACAACTGCATTACTCAGTACTTTATTAACAGCGTGTGGTGGCGGTGGAGGTGGTGGCGATAGTGCACCTAGCACTGCTAGCACTAGCGCTCCAAGTACTTCAACGAGTACAAGCTATACACCTTCTACTACAACTACAGAGACTACAGATACAACAAGTACTACAACGAATACAAATGAGAGCCCAACAACTGAGGTTCCGCCTGTTCAAATTCAACCAGAGTTTACAGAGCTAAGTTTAGAAGAAACTAATGAAGTACAAGTACAGGAGATCATAGAAAGTACAGCACAAACTACCCATGACATAACGGTTCCTGAAGGTTTTTCACTCAATAGTGAACGCTTATTTAATCTTAAAATAATGAGATCAGAAACAGACAATCAAGCGGCTTATTTATCGGTATGTAGTGATTATCAACATAACGATGATGGTTCATATGTTATTAACTATAACAGCTGCTTACTAAGAACATCATTGGGAGATATAAATTACGAAACGGTTATCAGCGTAACCAATGATACACAAGGTGTAGTGGCTGCATTATGGTTTATAGACACCAACAAAGAACCACTTATTGTTGACTGGCGCTTTTAACCAACGTGTAAGTATTTAGACTCTCGATGAAAAGTAATTAGACTCTAGGTGAAAAGTAACAGAGACAGTGCCATATAGATTCCTAATATTATAATTAGCAAACTATATGGCACTGCATTATTTAAGCAGCCCTCGGAGCAAACATAATGATGGCCATACCAAATAAAGCGACCGCCCCACCTGTAATATCCCACACAGTAGGCTTGATACCATCAACTCCCCAAAGCCATAAAATAGCGACAAATATATAAACACCACCATACGCTGCGTAAACACGACCAGAAGCATTGGGATGAAGCGTTAATAACCACGCAAATAATGACAAACATATTGCAGCAGGAATCAAAAGTAAGATACTTTTATCTTGTTTCAACCAAAGATACGGTAAATAACACCCTGCTATTTCAGCTAACGCCGTAATAATAAACAACGAAAGAGTTTTTAATTCAAACATAAAATTCCAGAAAGTAGTCAGGCAATACTTGCCATAATCTTTTAACAACACACAAAATAAAACCTAAGGATATAAGTAATTAAGGCATATAACCATCATCAAGTGTATGTAGAAAGCTAACTAAATCATCTACTTCTTCTTTTGTTAACTTCAAATCACCTAGTTCGTCTTTATTAACATTAGTTGCAACTTCAGCCCCTGCCCACTTATCATCAACATCACGAGTATTATAAAACTCAACAGACTCTTTTAATGTTAAAAATACGCCATTATGCATATAAGGTGCTGTTTTAGCGATATTACGAAGTGTAGGTACTTTAAATTTCCCTAACTGAGCTTGAGGATCTTTAATATTAGGATTTCCCGCCAACCCAACATCTATATATTCTTTACCAGCATTATTTATTTTTTTAGACATCGTATAAAAAGGTAAGTTAACTTGTTTTGGCACGCCTAAATTATCATATGAGAAATCGGTAAATAATGGCAGCTCGCCATCTTCACCAATTTGACTTGGATGACATGCTGCACAATTACCTTTGTCTTCTGCTTCAAACAGTTTTAGACCACGCATTTCCTGTGCTGTTAACACTACTGTTTTATTCAAAAAAGCATCATATTTAGAGGTAAAACGTGGGGCAAAATTATCACTCATTTGATAAGTCACCAATGCTTTTGCTACCGCATTAAAAGCGTCTTGAGGCTTAGCCCAAATATCTTTTCCATACACTTTTTCAAAAACACGTTGATAATGTGATTGTTGTATTTTAGTAATAACTTGCAAAGCTGAACTATTACCCATTTCTAAAGGATTAAGAAAAGGCCCTTTGGCCTGTTCATGCATTGTTTTAGCACGCCCATCCCAAAAAAAACCTCCAATCCATGTTTCATCTTCACTATTGAAAGACCATGGCGCAGTAAAACTTGAATAAGTGATACTTGGTGCATTTCGATTACCAAATAAAGTTGGATTAGCACCTGGCGATACAATCATATGTCGCTGTGCATCGCCTTGCGTTGGCATATGACAGCTAGCACACGATTGGCCAGCAGGTTGTGAAAGTTGCTTATCTTCAAAAATCAACTTCCCTAACGATACTTCAAGCCCCTTATCGACACTCTCTGCTTGTAACGAAAAGACACAGAGGCAATATTGAATACTCACAACAAATACCATCTTTATATTAAAAAACTTTTTCATCCATCAACCTAAAACAATAATAATCAAATAAGGAAAGCGTGGGAACAAAACAAAATAGAAATGCGAATAATTACCACCATCAATCAGAACATTATATTTCTTTTTACATATATTGACTACCTAACAGCAGTAAAACTTTTGATTAAAAATGTAAGTAAGTTTGAAATAATGGGGATAGATATCGAATATAAAGCGATAGATTATCGCTAATGGAAAGTTGATTTAGACTTGAATAAATACCCCTTATTATTTATCAAAATAAGGAATATTTATTTTAAAAGAATAGATTACATGAGGCTTATTTACTAATTATATGGAACTCAGTTAAGTAGCACTAGTAATACCCACCAGATCAAACACTACAAGCAAAGTAACACCAATAACTATAAACACAATCAGACTTATTAAACTAACAAAGAAAACTCTCCAATTTGAATGAAAATCTAGTTCTGTGCTCTTTAAGATATCTTCTTTTTTAAATTGATATTTCTCCACCAAAATCCTTGTCGATACAATCGTCATTATCGGAATCACCATATTAGGAAGATTTTCCGGTAAAAAAGCTAAAATAACAAAGAGAAATGCAATAATAAAAGAACCATATTTATTTGTATTTTTAACTGCTTCCTCATCATTTAGCGCCGAAAAATTTTGTCTAATAAAATACGCCGCCCCAATAGGGCCACCTAAAAATGCCCCTAAACTAGCTTGAGTTGGTGAGTAAACTTTGGTTCCTAACATGCACAATTCCTTATATTACATAAAAAGACTACAGAATTTCTCATTCTCAGTCAGTAATTTAACGATAGAACAATAAGACAGTTATATTAAGATTTCAATAATTTAAAGGCTTTATAGATTAAAAAATAGAGATTAGCGAGATTCAATGATTTTTATAAATAACAAAGGAAGCGAATAAAGCAGAAGCACTGAAGTAGGTCTAAGTAGCCATGACACTAAATATAGCTTAGTATTTACGTCGATTAAATTTAGCAAAAGATAAGGTTTATCAAAGTATGATTAATATATTAGTAACATTTGTCGCACTATTACTCTTAATTATTGGCGTGATATCAATGGCTACACCTATTCCGGGTGGAACCTTCTTAATTGCAATTAGCATCAGTGTTTTGATTTGTAGTAATGCTAAAGCACAACGCTATATGCGCATACTTCGCACCAAATATAATTCATTCAACAACATGGTATTTTGGCTAGAAAGAAAAGTAGGTGTACGCGTTAAGTTTATTGGTATTGCCCTAGAAAAGACACATCCACAAACTGACGCATAACTTAAATATTAAAAGAACCCATTCGAATTTAAATGCTGACATATCGACTATTCATTACTACGCTTAGTCTGTTCTCAGCAATTAATTAAAATAAGCCCGTTTTGACATAAACAACTTATCTCTAAAATCTGTCACTAAGCTCTCATTACATTCAACAAAGCTTTTAGTATGAATAATGGCGAGGTCTTGCGCGGCCTGTAATTTAATAAGCTCAGACAAGCCATTATCTGCATTCCAATTAGTGGCACATAAATGGGCATGTTCTATATCTTTTTTATACTGCTCTACCATGGGTAATGTTTCAGTAAACAAGGTAATGTTATCGCCAATTGCTTCTTTAACAGCATTGGGTGAAACATCATAGTCAGCTTTTAAAGTGCCAATAAGCATTAATTGTTTATCAATTAATAAAAACTCTTCACTAACCGCTTTTAATAACTCATACCTTTTTTGCTCTAATGCTGACTCGTTATTTCTGTGATTATTTTTTGCAAGTTCATCCAGTTTTTTTTGACTAACTTCATTTGAACGTCTAATCCATAGAAGAGTATATATAGATACTAAAAATGCACTAACAGCAAACACAGTCGCAACAACTGATGATTCAAAAATTTGATTGATAAATTCCATGATTTCCTAGGTAATATACGTTCGCATCGATAGCGAAAAAAATTAGATTATTTATTACGTTGTTTATTATATTTATTGTTGGGTCCATTTTACGTTAGTTTTTTCGATGCCTAAACCACGCTTGAACTTAATAGGGAATTCTAAAGAAGGTTTACCAACCCATCCTCTTACTATATCTAAATCATACCCATTTTCAGTCTTTTTGTATTTGACAGAAGAAAGATAAATCATATCCCAATCACCAAGAAACTCAAGATCGTCTAAACTTTGGGGATATTGCCCATTTCTAACTTTGTGTAATTCAATCAATGAAATAGCCGATACAAAGTTTTG
>CALJMY010000227.1 GCA_937981905.1 uncultured Enterobacterales bacterium | reverse complement strand
GAAGAAAGGCGCCATCTTTGTTACCTGCTTCAATGTTAGTGTTTGTAGAACGTTCAGCGAGTAGTCGTGGTGTTTTACACGAATTAGAAGAAATTATTGATGCTGACAATTTGTCACCACCCTTGGCAAGTTTATTTACGGCTGATCAAGAAGTATTAAATACAACTAACAGTGATCTAAGTAATCGAAAATTAAAATACGATTATTTACCTGGTTTATTATCAACACCGCAGAAAAAAGTAATATCAATTGCGGCCAATGCTAGTTTGGGTTGTGTTTCTGGACCACCTGGAACAGGAAAGAGTTATACCATAGCCGCGATTGCGGCTGAGCATATGTCACGTGGTGAGTCTGTTCTTATTGTTGCCAATAACGAACCCGCATTAGATGTTATTTCTGAAAAGTTAGAGCAAAACTTTGACCTTGGTGATGTGTCTATCAGAGCAGGCCAAAAAGAATTTCTTAAAAAGTTAAAATTGTATATTGCTGATTTATTAGCTGGGTATATGGCGAATGAAGGTGAAGCAGAATTAAAGCAATATGAATCAGATTTAGAAGATATTAATACGTCATTGCAACGGTTAGAAAATCGTTTTGTTAAATATTGTTATAAAGCAATTATTCGAGGGCAGCGGTTAAAGGGGCTAGAAGATAAAAACTCGCCATGGCTTATGAACATTTATTTGGCATGGGCTAAAATCGGTATCAAAGAGCTTATAATACAGTGGGATAGTTTAAATGATATCAATGTTAATCATGTAGAACGTGAAAAACTGGCCAGTAATTATTTAAATGCTTTAAAAAAACAACATTTGAAAACATTGGTCGAAACTCAGCGTAAATCGCTACAAGCCTTTAATAAAGCAATACGCAGTAGAACATCTAAAAGACAATTTGAATTATTCGACGACATTGAATATCAAGCATTATTAGCAGCATTTCCAGTGTGGTTGGTTAGTTTAAATACGCTGCATCGTGTTTTACCATTAAATGCTCAAATGTTTGATTTAGTTATTATTGACGAAGCAACACAATGTAATATTAGTAGTACATTACCAGCGCTTCATCGCGCTAAAAGAGCGATTATTGTGGGTGATACTAAGCAATTAAAACATTATTCATTCTTAGCAAAAAGTAAAGAAGCCCAGATAATGGGGCGTCATCGTATCTCGCTAAATGATAATGGGGTGGTGAGTTATCGTGATAATTCAATTTTAGATCTCACGCTTAACAGACTAGATAGTCATAACCAGTTAGCTTTTTTAGATGAACATTTTAGAAGTAAACCTCAGCTGATTAATTTTAGTAATAGTGCTTTTTATCAAGATAAACTTAAAGTGATGCAACATCGACCATGTACAAGTAGTGGTCATTTGCACCTTAAACGATTGAAGGGTATTAGAGATAAACAAGGGGTTAATCAAATTGAGGCAGCACAAGTTATAGCAGCGATAAAAGCTCAAATTGAACAAGACGTTGAATCAGGGTTAACCCATACTATGGGCGTGATTTCTCCTTTTAGGCACCAAGCGCAATATATTGCTAAAGAAGTTGAAAGTAATTTTAGCGAAGCGCAAATCAGAAAACATAAATTACGCATTGCTACTCCTTATGGATTTCAAGGCGAAGAAAGAGACATTATGTTTATCTCATTTGCTGTCGATAACGACTCAAAACGTGCCGCTGTGTATTTAAATAAAGCCGATGTATTTAATGTCACCATTACCCGTGCACGTGAGAAACAAGTATTGTTTTTGTCGATTGATGAAAACTTATTATCAGAACAAAACTTACTAAGACGATATGTTAACTCTATAAGTGAATTTGAGGCGAAACATTCAGTAACGTCTCAAATTAGTGAATTCCAACAGCAAGTCATTAGTGAATTAACCGCACGAAATATTACCACTTGGGCTGGCTATACTATTGCAGGTACTGAAATTGATGTTTTATGTGAACATAAAGGCGTGTATTTAGCGCTAGATTTAATTGGTTTCCCCGGACCTTGGGCTGATTTTTTTGAACTTAATACTTATAAAATATTTAAACGTGCAGGTATTGAAGTATTGCCTATCAGTTATGGCTTATGGCGAGTTGATCAAAACGTTTGTGTTGAACAAATTATTAGAAAGTTAGGAAACTAATCTTTAATTACTATCAAAGACAGGTACAATTTACTGTGTTGATTTACGGAAATATGAAATGAAAAAAGTAGCAGTAGTCACAGGTGGATCGAAAGGAATTGGACTGGCGATAATTAAGAAATTCCTAGCGAACGATTATCAGGTGTTTAATCTAGATATTGTATTGGGTCCTGAAGGTATTTTTAAAGCCTGTGATATGTCAAAAATGGCAGAAGTAACCACGGCAATTAATGATGTCATTAATGAAGTGGGGCACATTGATGTACTTATTTGTAATGCCGGAGTTCATTTTTCTGGTAATGTTGAGCAAACTTCTGAAGAAGACTTTGACCGCGTTGTTGGCATTAACGTTAAAGGCGCTTATGCTGCCATTCAAGCGTCATTACCTGTCATGAAAGCTAACAATAATGGTGCTATTGTTATTGTGGCTTCAGACCAAGCATTAATTGGTAAAACGAATTCATTTGCATATAATCTTACAAAACATGCATTAGCGTCGATGGCTAAAACGACGGCGTTAGATTATGCTGCTTTTAATATACGTGCTAATGCTTTATGTCCCGGAACGATTGAAACACCGTTGTATCATAAAGCAATTGATAATTATTGTGAAAAGTCTGGTGCTAACAAAGCTGAAATTCATGCTGAGGAAGCATCATTACAGCCGCTAGGACGATTAGGACAACCAGCAGAAATTGCTAACTATGCCTACTTTCTTGCGAGTGATGAAGCATCGTTTATCACCGGCAGCTTACAAACCATCGATGGTGGCTATACTGCACAATAACAGCTACTTATTTTCTAGATAAAGTGAATAAGAATAATATCGGAAATTATTTATGAACGTGATAGACCCACATATTCATTTATTTGATGTTGAACTTGGTGACTACGGTTGGTTAAAACCCAGTAATCCACCATTTTGGCCTGACAAACCGATCATTAATCGCTCGTTTAACGATGCAGACTTAAATTTAAATTCGTTAATGTCATTAAGTGGGTTTGTTCACATTGAAGCTGGGTTTAATAACGCTCAGCCATGGTTAGAAATTGAATGGTTAGAAGAACAGGTCAGCATTCCTTTTAAAGCCATTGCTAGTGCTGATATTACGTTAGCGCCTAATGAGTTTATGATACTTATTGATAAACTAAAAAATTATAAGAATGTCGTTGGTATTCGTCATATTTTTGATGATGAAACAGTTGATATTTTACGTCATCAAAATACACCAATTAACTTAGCGTATTTAGCACAATCTAACCTAATTTTTGAAACACAAATTGAAGGATGTGATGACGAAGCTGTGACGCAATATTGCGGTATGGCAAAATCAAATGAGACATTAACATTGATTTTAAGTCATGCTAATTTCTGCCCTTCAGCTACTAAAATTAATGACTTTGATGTTAGTAGTAAGGAAACTATTGAAAATCAAGTTAGTGATAATGAGACTAATGATAATAAAATTCTTCAATGGCGCAATAACATAGTGCGTCTAGCATTAAATAAGAATGTATCAATTAAAGCTTCTGGTTGGGAAATGGTGGCACGAGATTACACCTTAAAACATGTAGAAAATGTGATTAGTTTTTTAGTGGCTAAGTTTGGTGTCGAACGCGTTATGTTAGCGAGTAATTTTCCTCTCACACTGTTTAGTCACAGCTATAACGATTTATGGCAAAGCTATTTAACTTTGAACTTTGATGAAGAAGTACTTAATCAATTAATGCATGATAACGCTAAACGTATTTACAAAATTAGCTAATTGGATTATGTGATTAATTATCTAAAAATTATTACCAAGTAACGATTATCGAACGATGATAAACCAGATAAAAAAGCCCACTTGCATGATGTAAGTGGGCTTTTTATGTTTTGTTATTTGTATAAACGATTAGTTAATCGTTTATACAAAAACTTACTTGATAGTCATGTGAGGAGAGCGATAAACAATCTCGTCATTTAAATCAATACCTAAACCTGGTTCTTCTGATACTTTGAATTTACCGTTTACTGGTTGAGGATCTTGTAAACACAATTCACGGTTCCATGATTTAATTGCATAGGTGTGATGCTCATGAATCAAGAAATTTGGTATAGCTGTTTCAAGGTGAAGTGATGCTGCACTGGCTACAGGGCCGCCACAAACATGAGCTTGAATACGCACATCGAAAATATCTGCATAATCACATACTTTTTTCGTTTCAGTAAAACCACCACATAAACCCAAATCAGGTTGAAGTACGCTAATGCTTTGCTCTTCAAAATATGGGCGCACTTGCCAGCGATTATATAAACGTTCACCGCCTGCAATTGGTACATTTACTTTGTCAGCGACTTTACCGTGTAGTGAATGGTTTAAATAATTCACAGGTTCTTCATAAAACATACAATCGAATTCTTCGGCAATTTTACCTAGTTGAATCGCTGATGTTACGCCTGGAAGACTATGACATTCAAAAATGATGTCCACTTCATCGCCAACGGCATCACGAATCGCTTGCATACGTGCGCGGTATAACTTCATTTCACCGCGTGAAATAATGTTTGTGCGATCGTAATAAGTATCACCATGTTTGTTGTACATGATAGGGTCAACTTTCACTGCGTCATAACCTTCAGCTACCGCTTTAAGCGCTGCCTCTGCATATTCTTCTGGTTGCACTAACGCTTTGAACTCTGAATCCCAATCAAATTGTAATTGTGATGCATAAGTACGTAACTCGTCGTTTACTTTACCGCCTAACAATTGGTATACAGGTAGTTTAAGTGCTTTACCTTTAATATCCCAAAGTGCAGTATCAATCGCGCTCATCGCAGAATAAATAACCGGACCGCCGCCTAAACCCCAAAAACTTTCACGGAGCATACGTGCCCATAATTTTTCAGTTTGGAATGGGTCGTGGCCAATTAAAAAGGCTTCAGCCATTTCTTTAATCATGTGAGCAGCAGCGCTATGACCTAAGTCATAAGCAAGGCCTGCTTCACCAACACCACTGATGCCTTCATCAGTATGAATACGAATAAAAACTGGATTCCAGCCTTTACGATCTGGACATTCAATATCAAAAACTTCAACCGAAGTTACTTTCATGGGTCACTCCAACAATATAAATATGATTAGTAGGTACTATTACTAAATAATAGAACTTGGTACTAAAGAATAAAATCTGGGTTAATTTTGTAAGCTTTTCTTAACATGGCAGGCCAGCTTATTTGACCACCAGTTGAGCCGCTGTGTACTACATTGGCTTGTTTGTATATATTATCTTGAATAGATTGTTCAACCAACTTACTTGGTTGATTAGACGATTGTATTAATAATTGGATTTCACAGGCACGTTGTAAATCATACATACGCATAAATGCATCACCAACCGTTGGCCCAACGGTTAATCCACCGTGATTTACTAATAACATATGATTAGTATCGCCAAGGTCATCTTGTAAACGTTTACGTTCATCATCATTAACAGCTAAACCTTCATAGCCGTGATAACTCAGTGATGCGAGTGAAAACATTGAATATTGACTATAAGGGAGTAATCCTTTTTCTTGCGTTGCTACAGCTATAGTTGCATTAGTATGTAGATGAATAACACAATGAGCGTCGTCACGAATCTCATGAATCGCGCTGTGAATTGTGAAACCTGCAGGATTGATTACATGAGGAGTATCATCAATAATATTTCCCGCTAAATCGACTTTCACTAGATTAGAAGCACACACTTCATCAAAGGTTAAACCAAAGGCGTTAACGAGATAATAATCGGTGCCGGGAATTCTTGCTGATAAATGTGTATAAATTAAATCGTCCCATCCAAAATGACAAACGAGTTGATAACAAGCGGCAAGATCTACGCGTATTGCCCATTCTTGTTCACTAACAAATGATTTGATGTCTAATTTGGGTAGTTGTTGCACAATAAAGCGCCTTTTTTCTGGGATAATAAACTAGGTTGTAGAGAATAAACGCCACTGATAATTAAGGCAAGTCAAAGGATAGAACAAATGCCTCTACTAAGAGATTAAAACAGCGGCTACCAGCGCTAATGGCTAAAAAGCCTTGACTATTAATAGGGGAGGCCTATAATTCTGCCAGCTCAAAGGTTAGAACTATATTTATGTATCAAAACGTGTACCTTGTGTACATCGTCCTGTTCCAATAAGTAATAGCAGCACTTTCAGCCTAATTATCTCGTTTTGAGATTTCATTACTCTATATTGAATAGGAATTATATTATGTCTACAACTACTGGTACAGTAAAATGGTTTAACGAAGCTAAAGGTTTTGGTTTCATCGAGCAAGAAAATGGTCCTGACGTATTCGCTCATTTCCGTAACATCTCTGGTGAAGGTTTCAAAACTCTTGCTGAAGGTCAAAAAGTAGAATTCGTAGTTACAGATGGCCAGAAAGGTCCTCAAGCTGAGAACATCAAAGCTCTTTAATTAACCCTTGTTAATTAATTTGTAATAGAAAGATAAAACTTCGGTTTTATCTTTTTTTTGCTTATTTTTTTATTGATAAATTATCTAATATCATAAATTAACTTTTCCTCTTCTTTTTAGTTGTATACAATCCTGTTGGTCAATTTCTATCTATTCTATTCGCTGTAATAGAAGGATTTTTAATCATTGGAATGCATTGTGACTACTTCTCCATTTACTCAACGCCGTAAATTTATTATTAATTTAGGTAAAGCGCTTCATAAGTTTGGTACTCCTGCTTATCGACTCGAGCGACATTTACTTGATATTGCTTCTATTTTAGAAATGGGTGGGTCATTTATGGCAACACCAACATCTCTGACATTTGCGTTATGGGAATTAGGTGAGCAAGAGCAACAACAAATTTATGTCATGCGCGTTAAACCTGGTGAGTTAGATTTAGGCTCATTGGCACGTACTGATGAATTAGTCGATGAATTAACTAAAGGTGAACGTTCATTAATTGAAGCGATTGAACGACTTGAAGACATCAACAATAAACCTAATCCTTATTCTCGATGGGCTTCATTGTGTGCCTTTGGTATTTCTGGTGGCGCGTTCGCGAT
Source organism: uncultured Enterobacterales bacterium (assembly GCA_937981905.1). Classification (GTDB taxonomy): domain Bacteria; phylum Pseudomonadota; class Gammaproteobacteria; order Enterobacterales; family Psychrobiaceae; genus Psychrobium. The sequence goes on along the minus strand of CALJMY010000227.1, from coordinate 3,035 downwards.
GCTAATGGCGACTAGCTGGAATGACGTGATTTGGGCGTTTATTATGAGTATTGTGGTTTATATATTTGTATTATGGTCGGAAAGATCTTCAAGCGTTACTGATATGTTAGAGCCATTAGTTTCCTTAGTGTCGGCCTTTATTGTTGCGGGATTAGTTCATTTAGATCCTCATATCAACGCACCGCTGGTGGTCTTATCAAGTATTATCGCCTTTATTCCCGGGTTAGCATTAACGCTAGGATTACGAGAGCTTGCAACACGGGATTTAATGTCCGGCACCGCGCGTATAATGGACGCGGTTATGTTGCTGTTTAAGCTTTATTTTGGTGCCATATTAGGCTTTGCAATTGGTGGTCAGGTTTGGGGAACCGTTAGTTTTGTACAACCTGAGATGATACCTAGTTGGACAGCTTTATTAGCAGTCTTCTTACTGACTGCTAGTTTAGTTGTTATGTTTAAAATGAGACTTAAAGATTCGCCATGGGGGATTTTGGCTGGTTTTATTGGTTTTGGAACAAGTACGTTAGCTGCGTTATATTTTGATGCCGCACTAGGTACCTTTTTTGGTGCATTTTGTGTGGGGATTTACAGTAATTTGTATTCTCGAATTTGTAATGCCCCCGCAACGTTAGTCTTATTACAGGGCTTAGTTATTTTGGTACCTGGTAGTAAACTCTACATGGGATTAAGTATCGCACTTACAGGACAAAAAATTCTTGAGATAGAAGAGTCTGCTGCACAGCCATTTCTAATACTGATGTCATTAGTGGCGGGGCTTATATTCTCAAGCGTGGTACTTAAACCGTCTCGTACATTATAAACATGGCGCAATAGGTTTAGTCTGGTTTGAGTTATTCTTGTCTAAACTGGACTGGACTTAGTTGGACTGAACTTAGTTAGACTGAACTTAGTTAGAATAGTTTTGTAGCTGTATGTAGGTTATTTATCTTTTAGATTAAACGAACTTGGCAAGAGATCAACGCCTACCAATTTAGCGAGCTTAACCAATAAAGGAATAGTAATAGGTGCGAAGGGTAATACAGCAAAAACGCCAAGCCCCAGTCCTTTGAGTAAATCAAAAAATTGAGCATGAGCAATGGCGAGGTCTTTTTTGTTTGCTTGACCTTTAATGCCTTTACCATAGATCTCAAACATTTCTTTAGTTTCTTCTTTTTCTTGTGCTAATGCTATTTTTAAACAGAGCATTGAACGCTTGAAGCTAATTCGAACACGTTTGCCTTGAATCTTTGAAACACGAATTGGGGCTTTGTGTATTTTCTTTAAATGCTTCATTAAATCCTATGTCTACTTGTGAAAATAACCGATAGAAAATTTACTATCGATTATTTTCCTTGCGTATAAAACATATCTTCAGGTAATTGACTTACTTTAATAAGTGACTTTTTATCAAATGGCTTTCAATTAAATGATGATTACGTTAAATCTTTAATTAAGATCTTAGAATTACGTTGGTAGTTATACAATACTCGTTTTTCTACTGGTAATTGATCAATAGTCATTGGATTAAATCCACGTTCTCTAAACCAGTGAATAGAGGTTGTAGTTAATACAAATAACTTCGATAAGCCAAGCTTACGTGCTTGGTCGCTAATTTCATTAACGAGTGCATCACCACGAGAAGCATTACGATAAGCAGGATGAGTGGCAACACATGCCATTTCACCAGACTGACAATCTTGTGCAGGGTAAAGTGCAGCACAACCAATCACTAAACCATCACGTAACACAATTGTAAATTTGTGTACGTCTAATTCTAATTGTTCGCGAGAACGTTTAACTAATAAACCTTGCTCTTCTAATGGATGAATAAGATCCATGATACCGCCAATATCGTCGATAGTTGCTTGACGAAGTTGTTCAGCACTTTCCATTACAATTTGAGTACCAATACCATCACGAGAGAATAACTCTTGAAGCAGAGCACCGTTCTCTTGGTAACTAACAAGATGGCTACGAGAAACACCTGCTTTACATGCTGCAATCGCTGCACGTAAATAAATAGCTGTGCCTGTAATTAGACTGCCTTCTTGCTGATATTTATCAAGATAAGTTTGTGCTTGGCTTGGTAATAACTCAGCAATAACATTGTCATCGTCAGACAACACGCCAAGTTCAGAACAAAAACCAATCATTTTATCGGCATTTAATCGAATAGAGAGTTGAGTTGCTACTTCTTCTGCACTCAAATTGAAACTCTCACCCGTGGTGGAATAACCAATAATACTCACCAGAACAATCGCACTTTGTTCTAATTGGCGTTTAATACCTTCAGCATCAATGCGGCGTACTTTACCCGTATGACAATAATCAACACCATCAACAATACCCATAGGTTGTGCCGTAATAAAATTACCACTGACGACATTAATATTAGCACCTTGCATCGGCGTATTAATTAACCCCATAGATAGCTGTGCATTAATTTCAAATTGTAATTGACCAACGACTTGTTTAATTACTTCAAAAGCAGGATCAGTTGTTATACGTTGATGACGATGAAAATCACTTTTAACGGCGTTTTTTTCTAGTGCTTCATCAATTTGCGGTCTTGCACCATAAACAACAACAATCTTAATACCTAACGTGTTAAGTAGTGCAACATCATTAACGATATTGTTGAAATTAGGATGAGCTAGACACTCACCTCCCATCATAATGACGAATGTTTTACCGCGATGAGCGTTAACGTAAGGCGCAGATTGGCGAAACCAATTGACAAGATCTGTTGTGCGATGTTGCAAGGTAAATATTCCTAATAATAAATAAAAGCGTGTTCAACGATTAAGGGGTAAAACGTAACAAAAAATGTCGCAATAAACGAGTACTATCTTGACTATATTGCTGATGACTATCGAAAATAGTTAATGTTTCATGCATAAACGGTATTGATACATCATTTGATAGTGTTAATGCGCAAACTTTCGCCACACCACCACGCATTGTTATAAAGTCAGTCTGCTTGTTTAGTGTTAATCCTAAGTCATTACTAATCTGTTTTATGCGCGTGACACTAT
>CALJMY010000226.1 GCA_937981905.1 uncultured Enterobacterales bacterium | reverse complement strand
AATTTGTTCAACTGATTTAGCTTTAGGTAATGGATTAAATTTAGTTAAATGCCTTGTACTGTCTAAAGGAAAAGCCTGTGTTATTGGGTCGCCATTAGCATCAGCACCAACAACAACGTCAATTGTAAAATTCAAACCAACAAGATTAGCAGGATTACCATCGTATACATCAGCACGGCCAAATAATGGTGCTTGTACTGCGTATTGTGCACCAAAGGATTCAATTGATAATACACCCGATGCAAGTGCACCTAATACTGTAATTGGACTATCACCCATGGCTGTAAAATAACTAAATAAAGACGGACAGTTTTCAGTATTAGGAGTTGGAGATTCTGTTGTTAATACGCAATTTTCAGCAGTAGGAATTTCAAGATAATGAGCAGTATTAAGAGTTGAAGAATATACATCAGCTTTGGACGCACTAGTGAATGCAGTTAACCCAGCATCTGTTGTTAAGTCAATGGTGCCACTAGCTGCCAATGCTTGCCCAACATTAAAACCATTTGAAATGAACGGTGTTAAGGTAGGCGGACTAACTAACATCGATATTTTTGCCGTTGCCAAAACATCTTCTGTAGATTGCGTTGTAAATAATGCACTGTAAATAACGGTATCAGTATCAACACCTGAACTACTTAAGCCATCTTCGTAAGAATTGATTATCGTTTGAAGCTGTAATTGAGTATCTAACGGTAATGGAAGAGTATCAACATCTAAGCGAACCGATTCATAGGTTGTTGATGGCGCAATAGCATTACCGTTTGAATCTTCGACAAGATTTGTAACAGCAATAACATAACTTTGTTTTGCTTTAAATGGTTTGATTGGCACCATTACAATGCTATCGCCAGAAGCAACTGACACAAAGTCTACACCAAAGGTTAATTCATCACCCATTTTACAAGCAGTCACTGATGCTTCAGCTTGACATTCTACGTCGCTTGAAAGTGGACCACCTGTCGTCGCTTCAAAAACACGAATAGCGCCGGGTTGACTAACGGTAGTCGCATTTAACGTAACACCATCAACCAAATCAACTGCGATAGACATTGGTGCAATCGGTGACCAACCATCTAATGCGCCTAAAGCGGTAGATGGGTCAAAGTAATTGATTGCTTCACCAGCTTCAACTGTTTCTCCAGGGAAGTTTAACGTACCATCAGTTGTGCCACTAAAAAGTAAATCATTTGGAACAGGAACGACCGAATTTGCTGGATCAAAACTAATACGAGAAAGTGGCAACTGCGCTTCGCCGTTATTAACGACATCTTCTTTAATGTCAGAAATTGAATCACCGCTACAGCCTGATAGTCCTAATGCACTGGCAATTGCCACACTAAGCATTAATTTTTTCATAAAATTCTCCATTTCCTATAGTTATTATTTTTAATTCTCTTGTTAAGCTTGTTAGAATAAGCAAATAGACAGAGAACAATTTTGGATTATTGTTATTGATTATGCTCAACTTAACCTAAAGAAAGCTAATAATCTAGATCTTTACAGTACTTATCTAGGTAATCATTGTTGCATATTCAACCGTACATTTAAAACAGTTGTTTAAAGAGCTAAATTCATTTATAAAAAATGTTATAAAACTTAACTCCAGGAAATTCTTAATGTTTGATTTTACAATCAAAGAAAATGCACTATTAGATCACGTAATTCTTGTTACTGGAGCTGGTGATGGTATCGGCCGTCAAGCAGCGCTATCTTATGCCCAGCAAGGTGCTACGGTTATTTTATTAGGTAAAACAGTTACGAAATTAGAATCAATTTATGATGAAATAATCAATGAAGGTTATCCACAGCCGGCTATTATTCCTCTTGATCTTAAAGGCGCAACCGCACAGCATTATATTGATATGACTGATACGATAAAACAACAGTTCCAGCGTTTAGATGGTGTTTTACATAACGCTTCAATTTTGACTGTTTTGTCTCCTTTTGAACAAATTGAAGAAGATAGTTTTGATGACATTATGCAAGTTAATGTCAAAGCGCCTTTTCTAATGACGCAAGCTTTATTACCTTTGATGAAAACTACCAAAAATAGTTCTATTATCTTCACTTCAAGCGGTGTTGGTAAAAAAGGTCGTGCATTTTGGGGCGGTTATGCAATGTCTAAATTTGCAACGGTAGGTATGATGGAAACGTTAGCCGATGAATTACAAGGTAGTAACGTACGAGTTAATTGTATCAACCCTGGTGCTACTGCAACTAAAATGCGAGTAAGTGCTTTTCCAGTTGAAGATCAAAAAATGTTAAAAGTTCCTAAAGACATTATGCCTGTTTATATGTATTTAATGGCTGAAGATAGCATTGGTATTAATGGCAAATCTTTTGACGCACAACAAAAATAAATTTTCCCATTAAAATAATGTTAAATTTGGGGATGAAATATTATCATCCTCTTTTACTTTCGATCGTTTTCGCATTCCTCGGCGGCGACATAATTTAATAATTTTACTTTTATCGCCATCGCTAAATTTATTCCAATGAAAACGCTCTTCTCTACTTCGAAAGCAACCTTTGCAATAGCCACGGTTATTGACCTCGCAAACATCAATGCAAGGGCTTTCGATAGTAAATAACTGTAATTGGTCACGTAGGTCATTTTTCATTCAATTATCATTACTCAGTTGCTATTACATTACAAGCTATAGTAAAAAAACTGTTAAAGTTCCCATTCATTGAAATACACACTGCAATTATTAATGCATTTATGATACGGTCAAATCAATTAATTAAGTTATCAAATAATAAGAAAAATTTACCATGAATAATCATTATCGCCTAAAAATGTCATGCCCAGACCAAGTCGGCATTGTTTCACAAATCAGCCAATTTATTGCCAACAACCAAGGTTCAATAACGGAAGCAAATCATCATACAGACCTAGAAAACAAATGGTTTTTCATGCGTCACGAAATTTCTGCTAAGTCTCTACCTTTCGGTATGGAAGAATTTAAACAGAAATTTACACCATTGGCAGAATCGCTCAATATAGATTGGTCAATAACTGATAGTGCTGTTAAAAATAAAGTTGTTTTAATGTGTAGTAAACAATCTCATTGTATTGCTGACATTTTAAATCAGTGGCACAGCGGTGATTTAGACTGTGATATTACCTGCGTTATTTCAAATCATCGTGATTTTGAAACGCTAGTGCAGTGGTATAATATTCCTTTTTATTATGTTCCAGTTGGTGAAGACAAATCTGAACATTTTGAAAAGGTCACTGAAATCATAGAACAACATGAAGCAGAAACTATTGTATTAGCACGTTATATGCAAATACTACCGACAGAAGTTTGTGATAAATTTCATCATCAAATTATCAATATACATCATAGTTTTTTACCTTCATTTATTGGTGCAAAACCATATCACCAAGCCTATAACCGTGGTGTTAAGTTAATTGGCGCGACGTGTCATTATGTGACTAAAGATCTAGATGAAGGTCCTATCATCGAGCAGGATGTTGCCAGAGTAAGTCATCGTATGACAACAACAGATATGGTTCGTTTAGGCAAAGATGTTGAAAAACGTGTTTTATCAAACGGTTTGCGTATGCATCTTGAAGGCCGTGTTATTGTTCATAATAATAAAACAATGATTTTGGATTAAAAATAACATGCAAACTAATTATTGTGTACATCCTATTAGTGCTTTCAATGACAATTATCTTTGGGCTATCACGCATGAAGGTTCGACTGACTGCGTGATTGTTGACCCTGGCAGTGCTGACGAAGTTCTAGCTTTTTTAACAGAAAAACAATTAACGCTAGCTGCGATTCTTGTTACACACCATCATCAAGATCATATTGGTGGTGTTACAAAATTAATGAAGCACTTTCCAAATGTAGATGTATATGGTCCAACAAAAGAAGCACAAAAAGTTGTTACCATTCCTTTAAAAGAAAATGATACTGTTTTTATAGAATCATTAGGCTTATCACTTAACGTGCTAGATGTCCCTGGACATACGTTAGGCCATATTGCTTATGTCGATCAATATTCTTTATTTTGTGGTGATACTTTATTTGCAGCAGGTTGTGGACGAATGTTTGAGGGTACGCCTGATATGTTTGAATCTTCGTTATCAAAGTTAAAAGCATTGCCTCCTAAGACACATATATATTGTGCTCATGAATACACACTCAGTAATTTGAAATTTGCTAAAGCGATCGAACCAAATTCTTCAGACTTAGATCACCGGATTATATTATGCCAACAACAACGACATAATAATCAACCCACCCTACCCTCGACAATATCTCAAGAATTAACAACTAATCCTTTTTTTCGATTAACTCATACAGATGTTGTTCAGTCTCTTAATGTAAAGTTTGACTTAGCATTATCTAATAATCATGTCGAAAATTTCTCTTGGCTGCGCCAATGGAAAGATGTTTTTTAATACGTTAGTCGGTTGACCTATCAATCGTTATATTTTTATCAATAAATTATCATTTATCATATTTTTTGGAAATTAGTTTGAAAACTAAAAATCGTTTATTTGTTATCATTTTAAGTATTATGTCATTAATGGCATGTCAAAATAAACCAGCATCAATCACCCAGAGCACTCCTATTAATACTCCAGATATTAATGCAGAAATTTCTGATGCAATACTTGTTACTCAAGCTATCCCAAGCGAAGAAGTTTCAACCAAGAAGTTAACGCCACAAGAAGTTGATAACTTATGGCGACGCATACAAATGCAGTTTTCATTGCCATTAACTAATAATAAAGCCGTAAGACAACAATTACAGTGGTACAAGAAACATCCCAAGTACATTCAACTTATGTCCAAGCGCGCTGAGCCTTACCTTTATTATATCGTTCAAGAGATTGAAAAACGGAATATGCCACTTGAAATAGCATTATTACCTATTGTTGAAAGTTCTTTTGATCCTTTTGCATACTCTCACGGTGCAGCTTCTGGTATGTGGCAAATAATTGGTGATACTGGTAAAAGATTTGGACTAGAACAAAGCTGGTGGTACGACGGTCGCAGAGATGTTACAGCTTCAACTACCGCTGCTTTAGATTATTTACAATTTTTACATAAGTCGTTTAATGGCGATTGGTTGCATGCTATTGCAGCTTACAATTCAGGTGAAGGACGTGTTGGTCGTTCAATTAAGAAAAACAAAAAATTAGGTAAAAAGATTGATTTTTGGTCATTAAATTTACCTAAAGAAACAAAAAGTTATGTACCAAAATTATTAGCACTAGCTGTCTTATTAAATCATCCTAAAGAATATGGGCTTCATTGGCCTGTTTTACCAAATAAACAAGTTATTGGACAAGTTAATTTAGACTCGCAAATTGATCTTGCATTAGCGGCAAAATTAGCCGATGTAAAACTTAAAGATTTATATAAATTAAATCCTGGTTTTAACCACTGGGCTACACCACCAGAGGGTAACTACACGTTATCATTACCTATTGAAAAAATAGAAATTTTTAACAAATCACTCGCTAAAACACCTAAGAAAGAAAGGTTAATGTGGACGCGGTATAAAATAAAATCAGGGGATAACTTAGGAACAATCGCACGAAAGCATAAAACAACGAGTGGCATTATACGCCAAGTGAATAATCTAACAGGTTCATATATTCGTGCTGGTAAGTATTTATTAATACCCATTGCATCAACTAAATTATCAGATTATCAGTTATCTGCTGATTCTCGATTGAAAAATACTCAAAAAAAATCAAACCGAAAAATTAAAACAACACATATTGTTCAATCTGGTGATAATCTCTGGGATATAGCTAAGAAGTATAATCTAAACTATCGAAGTATCGCCAAATGGAATGGAATGTCTCCTACCGCTAATTTAAAACTTGGTAAGAAGCTGATCCTTTGGATAGAAACTAAAAATGGTAAAACATTACGAAATATTACTTATGAAGTAAAAAGTGGGGATTCAATTTCTCGTATCGCACAAAGATTTAATTTAAAAGTTAAAGATGTAATTCGTTGGAATTCACTTCAAAGTAAAAAATACCTCAAACCTGGTCAACGTTTACAACTTCAAGTTGATGTCACTAAAATTAATTCATAATATATTGTTACGTTTCTTTTTGTAAACTTTTCCATTATTCAGGGAAAAGCTTACAAACAGACTTGGGGTTATTAAAACACTCATGTAGGATAATAATTAATCTCTGTTTGAAAGAAGTGATAATTATGATCAGTGTTTTCGATATATTTACTATTGGTATTGGGCCATCTAGCTCCCATACTGTTGGGCCGATGCGTGCTTCTTTTAGATTTTGCCAAGAGTTATCTCGTTTACAACATCTTACAAAAACAACACATATAACCACAAACTTATATGGTTCATTAGGCCAAACAGGAATTGGGCATGGGACAGGCAAAGCAATCATTCTTGGTTTAGGTGGATTTGAACCAGAAACAATCAAATCTGACATTATTGATTCATTCCTATCAGAAGTTGAAAAAACTGAAATAATTACTTTAATTGACGGGCATCAAATCAAATTTCCTCGAAAAAAAGCTATTATATTTCATCGTCGTAAAACGCTTCCGTTGCATTCAAACGCACTGACAATTAGCGCATATAATTATGACACTCTACTCTATAGCAACACATATTATTCAGTAGGCGGTGGATTTATTGTTGATGATATTCAAATGAAAGATTTTTCTTCTGATAAGTTGTCAGATCTGAATGGATCAACATCAGCTATATATCCTTTTGATAATGCACAACAGTTAATCGAACATTGCCATAAGAATGGTCTCAGCATTTCAAGTTTAATGATGGCTAATGAAAGTGTGACCACAGATAAAGAAACGATCCAAAAACAATTAATGATTATTTGGGATGCAATGCAAGCTTGTGTAAAACGAGGATGTAGCCGAGAGGGTATCTTAGTTGGCGGGTTAAAGTTACGTCGTCGTGCTCCATCATTACATCGACGATTACAAGCTGAGTCAAATACTAATAACGACCCTTTAACAGTCATAGATTGGGTTAACTTATTCGCAATGGCAGTAAATGAAGAAAATGCAGCTGGTGGCCAAGTAGTTACTGCACCAACCAATGGAGCTGCTGGTATCATCCCGGCAGTATTATGTTATTTTAATAAGTTTGTGCAACCAGTCACGACTGAAATAGTCGTTAATTACTTATTAACTTGTGCTGCAATTGGTATCTTATATAAAAAAAATGCGTCTATTTCTGGTGCTGAAGTAGGTTGCCAAGGTGAAGTAGGTGTGGCTTGCTCAATGGCCGCAGCAGGTTTAGCAGCCATAATGGGCGGTACTGTTGATAATATAGAAAATGCAGCGGAAATAGGGATGGAACATAATCTTGGTTTAACCTGCGATCCTGTCGGAGGTTTAGTACAAATTCCATGTATTGAAAGAAATGCTATGGGTGCAGTTAAAGCGATTAATGCTTCGCGTCTTGCTTTACATGGTGATGGACAACATAAAGTATCTTTAGACAAAGTAATTAAAACTATGTGGGAAACCGGCAATGATATGAAAAGTAAATATAAAGAAACAGCTCGGGGTGGTCTCGCTGTTAACATTGTCGAATGTTAATGCCCTTAAATTTATCATTGTATCGAATACATCAAGCATAAGACTATAGCTATAAATAATATTCATAAATTATTTATTAATGCAGCACAATTAATAATGTTGTTACTAATTGTGCTGCATTAAACTTTATCGCATTGGTAATTCAATACCGTCAAATAATGCTTCAACTTGATCATGGTCACGCAAACTTACAGCTTGTGATACCAAGTTCTTAGTTAGATGTGGAGCAAACTCTTCTATAAAGTCATACATATAACTTCTTAAGAAAGTACCCTTTCTAAAACCAATTTTAGTTGTCGCATGGCCAAATAAATGATTTACATCAATAGCGACTAAATCTTTATCTAACTCTTTATCTACAGCCATTGAGGCAAGTACACCGACACCTAAACCTAAACGTACATACGTTTTTAATACGTCTGCACTTGTTGCAGTAAATACTACATTTGGTTCTTCGCCTGCTTCATTAAAGGCAACTTCTAAATCGGACTTATTTTGAAAACCAAATACGTAAGTTACAATAGGAAACTTAGCTATATCTTCAATTTCTAATTTTCTATTCTTACTCAATTTTGCTAAAGGATGATCTGGATTAACAACAACAGAACGTCCCCAGTGATAACAAGGCAGCATCACTAAATCTTCATAATAATGCATAGACTCAGTGGCTATAGCGAAATCAGCTTCGCCTTTCATTGCCATTTCACTAATTTGTGCAGGCGTCCCCTGATGCATATGTAAAGATACTTTAGGGTAATGCTTAATAAACTTACCAATAACATTAGGTAAAGCATAACGAGCTTGTGTATGCGTTGTTGCTATATTTAAAGCACCTTGATCAGGTTTTGTATGTTCATAGGCGACAGCTTTAATACTTTCAACTTTAGATAAAATATCATTTGAGATATTAATAATATCTTGGCCAGCTTTCGTTACATGCGTTAAGTGTTTACCACTACGACCAAAAATTTGAATGCCTAATTCATCTTCTAGCATTCTTACTTGTTTACTAATCCCTGGTTGAGACGTAAATAAACTCTCAGCGGTTGCTGATACATTTAAATTATTATTGTTAACTTCTACAATATATCTTAATTGTTGTAATTTCATGCTATTAACCTTTGGTTGCTTTTTAAGCATCAATATATTTAATCGTTATATTAAAATGAAATGTACAGTAAAAATGGCATATTAAAAAGTCATTATTGCAACTATTTTACATCGTTTATCAACTTTGTTGAATTCTATTAATAATCCAGCTAGATTTTTAAGGCTAACAAGCGGTATGATATATTTAATTTGCGTGTAACGCCTTTTTTTATAAGACATATTTATGAGTAATTCAGTTAACACTAAAATAGATTACAAAAAAATCTTATCTGCTATTAGTTATGACATGCGTAATTCACTTACACTCATGTTTCAGTCTTTACAAACTATTTCAACGCAGCCACAAGCGACAAAAGCGTTAAGCAGTGATGAGTTAACTGATATTAATTATCAAGTACAACGTCTCAATGGTAATTTAACTCAGTTAATCGCACTATATAATGCAGAACAAGATAAATTAGTCATTAATATAAACGAAGAAATTGTTGCTGACGTTATTGAGTCTGCTGTTCTTCAAAATGATCTATATACTGAAAGCAAAAATATAAAAATAGATGTTAATATTGATGACGATATCACTTGGTATATGGATAGAGATCTCATTGCATATTTAATTGATGATGTTTTAAGTAATGCGATACGTTATAGTAAGCAGCATATTTTAATCGATGTTCTGATTGCAGATGGAAAGCTCAACATTTCAATTTCAGATGATTCTAATGGCTACCCTGCTCAAATGATTTTGGCGTCTCAAGCGAGTATTGAATCACTTGCATCGAACTTTGGCCGTATGGGTATTGGCCTGTTATTTTCTAAATTGATCGTAATGTCACATGAGAATTACGGTAAGTGCGGAAATCTTATTCTTGAAAATAACGGTAAGCTTGGTGGCAGCACCTTTACCGTTCAACTACCTTAATAAAAAGGAACCATAGATGACACTGTACATTATCGTAGGCATTGGTTTTTTTGCTATCTTACTTGTAATTTTTACACTGATGCAACAAAAAAACTCTCGTGCAGAAACAGATAAAAGAACGGAAATTTCACGTCTAACTATTACCGTTGATGAAACTGAAGATTTATTATCTCGTATAAGTAATATACCAGTGACTAAAGCATTAATGATTATTCTAAATAATCGTATTTTAGAAACTTATAAGTCTATTTATTCTCTTAACAATGATAGATCGTTAGCAAGTCTAATAAATGATAGACAAACTCTTATTGAATCCATTAGTAATTCATTTCAATCAAAAGGTTTGGATACTTTTAGACTCCCAAATGATGATCGTGAAGTTCTTCAAATGGTGCAGTTATTAAAAAAGGTCAAAGGAATTATTAATAATGAACATAAAAGGGGCCGAATAAACCCTGAAGTGTTTGCCAATGAAATAAAACGTGTTGATTTGATGCAAATTAGAATTAATATAAACTCTATCATCAGCCGAGCTAAAACAGCAGTTGAAGCCAAACAAACAGGCTCAGCTAGGACTTATTTAGACAAAGCAATTAAAACATTAAAAGCGATTAATTCAGATGGTGATTCGTTTGTTAATGAACGTTTAGCAGAAGCACAAGCGATGCTTGCTAAAATTGATCAGGTTAAAATTGATCGAGATGAACAAACTAAAATTGATAAAGAAGAAAAATCAAGTACCGATCTTGATACAATTTTTCAGCCTAAAAAGAAATGGTAGGTTATCAATTAATATAAAAAGCCGCCTAATCTTGCGGCTTTTTTATTACATCAACAATAGCTAATTATTATGTTTAAAGACCAACTTATCTTATTCAAGAACTAACCGTCTCACTGCTATAAACAGGAATAACACCATCACAAGTAATCTTCACATAAAAATAATGATTAAGGTTCATAATCGTCACTACTAAGGTCAACTCTGAATAATCAGGGTACCTAAATCATTACATTTTCATTGTTAGCATTAAACTACATACTCTGGATTTATGGCATAAAAAAAGCCTGCTTAAAGCAGACTTTTTAGGCTAGAGTGTAAGTAGTTAAAATATTACTTTTCTACTTTCTTCTTAGCAACTCGTTTCACTTTTTGATGCTCAACCCACTTATCGTTTTCATACAATGCGCTCCAACCTGTTGCTTTCTTATCAATCTCGGTCATTACATATTGTTCTTTATTTTTACGGCTATAACGCACAACAGCTAAATTACCTTCACTGTCTTTTTGCGGTGCATCTGCTAAGTAATAAAACTTAGGTGAAATACGATCTTTAAAACGATGTAATTCAGCAACTTTAGGTGCACGAGTTTCGCGAGCTTTAGGGAATGTATGTGCTGCTAAGAATATACCTGATGCACCATCACGCAATACAAAATAAGCATCGTTGTTATCACATTCTAGCTCAGGTAAGTGAACAGGATCTTCTTTCGGTGGAGCTGCTTCACCACTACGTAATAATTTACGCGTATTCTTACATTCATCTACATTAGTACACGCAAAGTATTTACCAAATCGACCGTTTTTAAGCTCCATATCATGAGAACATTTATCACACTCAATTAATGGTCCATCATACCCTTTGATTTTAAAGGTACCTTTTTCGATTTCATTACCTGAACATGATGGGTTATTACCACACACATGTAATTTACGTTCTTCATCGACTAAGTAAGAGTCCATGGTTGTATCGCAAATTTTACAACGTCGTCGTTGCATTAACGCTTTATTTTCTTCATCGTCATTTTCAGCAACGACATCATCACCAGAAGTTAAATTAATCGTTGTTTTACAACGTTCTTTTGGTGGTAGGTCATAGCCAGAACAGCCCATAAACACACCGGTTGTACCTGTTCTTATACCCATTTTACGATCGCAAGTCGGACAATCAATCTCTGTTAGGATCATATCATTAGGTCGCATACCACCTTCTTCAGGTGATAAATTTGCTTGATCTAACTGTTTAGTAAAACCAGTATAAAAATTATTTAATGAATCTTTCCAGTCCATTGAACCTTTAGCAATTTGATCTAATTCTTGTTCCATTTGAGCGGTAAAATCGTATGACAATAACTCTGTAAAGTTTTCATCAAGACGTTCAGTAATAATTTCACCCATCTTTTCAGCAAAGAAGCGACGATTTTCAACACGCGCATAACCACGATCTTGAATCGTAGAAATAATTGATGCATAAGTTGATGGACGACCAATACCACGTTTTTCTAATTCTTTGACCAAACTAGCTTCATTAAAACGCGCAGTTGGTTTTGTAAAGTGTTGCTTAGGATCTAAAGATTCTAACGCTAACGTCTCACCAACTTTAACTGATGGTAAATTAATTTCTTCTTCAGCTTTTTTCTTAACTGATGTTTGAACTCGTGTCCAGCCATCAAATTTTATGATACGGCCAGAAGCTCTAAGTTCATAAATATCAGCGTTTACTTTTAATGTTGTTACGTCGTATTTGGCAGGAGTCATTTGACAAGCTACAAACTGACGCCAAATTAATTCATATAAACGTTCAGCATCACGTTCCATTTTAGTTAATGATGTTGCACTTCGTGTTACATCACTTGGACGAATAGCTTCATGTGCTTCTTGAGCTCCGTCTTTACTACCATAAACAATTGGGCTTTCTGGTAAATAAGATTGACCAAATTCTTGTTCTATATATTCTCTAGCAGACTCAACAGCATCTTTACCTAAATTAGTTGAATCAGTTCGCATATAAGTAATATAACCAGCTTCATATAAACGCTGTGCCATCATCATTGTTTTCTTTACACCAAAGCCCAAGCGGGTACTTGCGGCTTGTTGCAATGTTGATGTAATAAATGGTGCTGACGGTTTAGATTGACTTGGTTTATCTTCACGAGATGCTACCGAAAATTCAGCCTTTTGTAATGCATTAACAGCTGCAGTTGATTCACTCTCACTAACAGGTTTAAAGCCCTTACCATTTGCTTTAGTCACTTTCATTGACAATGATTGAATATCATTAGTTGTCAATTGTGCATTTAGATCCCAAAATTCTTCAGGATTAAACGCTTTAATTTCCCGTTCACGCTCAACAACTAACTTAACCGCAACAGATTGAACACGACCAGCAGAAAGTCCACGTGCTACTTTCTTCCAAAGTAGTGGTGACACCATATAACCAACAACACGATCTAGGAATCGTCTTGCTTGTTGTGCATTAACACCATCAATATTTAATTTAGTTGGAGCATCAAAAGCTTCACTGATTGCATTTTTAGTAATCTCATTAAAAACTACACGTTTAAAACGACTATCATCACCGCCAATAACTTCACGTAAATGCCAAGCAATTGCTTCCCCTTCTCTATCCAAATCCGATGCGAGATATACAAAATCAGCATTTTCAGCTAATGCTTGTAATTCGCTAACGACTTTTTCTTTTCCTGGAAGAATTTCATAATGAGCATCCCATCCACCTTCAGGATCAATACCCATACGATTAACAAGCTGTTGTTTATCACGTGCAGCTTTATAAATCGCTTTAGCTTCAGGTTCCATTTTACGAACTTCAGCTGGTGTTTTAGTAAAGGTATTTTTTTTCACGGCACCAGAAGTAGGTAAATCACGAATATGACCTATCGACGACTTAACGATGAAATCTTTGCCTAAATATTTGTTAATAGTTTTCGCTTTGGCTGGCGATTCCACTATTACTAAAGATCTTCCCATAAGAGATAAATGTCCATTGATGGAGTGAGAATATGTATTTTCTCAATTTATAGAGTTTAATTAACAATAATTCAAGGTGTTATTGCGAATAAGCCAATAAAAGTGCTGTTTTGTTAAAAAAACACACTAATTGTTGCATAAACATACAACAAGAAATGGCGCACAATGCGCCATTAATAATTTAGTCATTAACTGTAATGCTGGTTCTGGTTGTTGTGCCGCCTGGTGTTGTAACTTCTACAATCAAAGAACCACTATCTGACTCATCATCAGATTTTAAGTTAATCGTTGCTTCATTAATTCCATGGGCACTGCTACCACCTAACGTAAATGAAGAACTACCAACAATTTCACCATTAGTTGTTTCAAAAGAAATCACTGTGCCACTTGGCATACTGCCATTATGCAAATCAGAAACAAACGCTGTCACTTCCTTGCTTGTTGCTACTCGTATTTCTTCATTAACATCTAATGTTAAAGGATCATCAGATACTGTAATTTCGAACAAAGATATTGGTTGGAAATAATCACTAGCAGTAAATTCGTCTTTAGTACTTTCTATTAAGCCTATATTAGCAAATGAACCTGCCTGTAAAATAACACCACTTTGACTTATCGTAACTAAGTCAGAGCTACATCCTTCAGAAGCATCATTACATAATGTACCGTTATAAATTCCATTTGGTGCATCAAAGCGTTGATTATCATTAAAATCAATATATTCTTCATTGTCACCGCCAGGCTCAGCATTACTAGACAATGGAACTTCACGAGCTGCAACACTACCATCAGCTAATAACGCAGCATAATAACCATCGTTATTATCATCTCTAAATGCTTCACCTAAATCAGTAAAGGCTTCGCCATCATCAAAACGACCGTTAGAATTAGCATCATTGAATGATTCTTCACCTGAAGTATACGCAAAGATAGTCACTCGATTACCATGTACAGAACCTAACGTACCAGGACAAGGTAAGTCAGTATTACTTAAACTTGTTACTGATCCAATATTATCAAAACAATCCGACGCCCCTAAAACACGTGTTATAGCTTCTGGGTCTCTAAATGCTGGATCTGGGCTCTTTGGTGATTGGCTATTCCACACAACTGAACAAGTGCCTGACTCAGTTAAACATTGTGGTTTAATAGCTCCAAACTCTGTTGAGAAATTAACAACAGTTCCATCAGGCACAGCATTATTAAAATGATCAGCAAGACGTGCTGTTACATTTACTTCTTGCCCATCAATATCCCATGCTTCAGGTGCTAAATTATCAAATGAAAGACTAAAACTATTCGCATCTGCAATACCCGTTGAAATGGATAATGAACTTGAAATTGTTGCTATCGAAGGATCATCATCTAAAGTTGCTGTGACGATTACTACTGTAGGTACACTTCCCGCAGCTACAATAACGGTAACTTCACCATTACTATTAGTTTTAGCTTGTGTTTCTGGAGAAATAGTAATTCCGCCTACATTAGTACTTAATGAAAAATTAACTGCTGCATCTCTTACAACATTACCAATGACGTCTTTTACAATAAATACTAATGAAGATGTTTCACTACGAGACAACCCACCTGTACCTTTTAACGCAATCACAGTAGGTGAAGCAGAAACAAACTCAATACTACCAAGTTCAGCGCCTACTACATTTAAAATAGCTTCTTCAGAAAATTGTTCTTGACCAACAGTCGCGCGAGCACGAATAGTGTCTTCTCTACCACAACCTTGATCTTGATAAGTTGCTGTTGCAACACCATTAAATGTTGTTACATCTGTATCTATTATTGCTAAAGCTGAACAATCAGAAGTAAAATCTACTGTGATTGGTTCACTTAATGGTAAAACAACACCATCAGTAGTCTCTGTAATAGTAACACTTAATGCAGCTGTACCATTTGCTCCAATACTATTAGGTGTTGTTGTAATCGGTGACATATTCACATCAACATTAATGTCAATGACAGAAACAGTCACATCAAATACAACTTCAGCAACAATGTCATTGTAAACAGCTTCAGCTGTACCGGCATTGGTAACATCACCTGCCATAAGTATTATTTCAGCTATACCATCACTATCAGTTAATGCACTTGTTATTTCTATAACGCCAACACCATCTGGTAAAGAAAAATCGACTTTAACGCCTGCTTGTGCAACATCGCCAATAGTTACAAAAGCGCGTAATGTTCCTTGAGACGTAGTACTAATTTGATTAGTTTCAGTACCGCTATCATCTACTAAAGTAAGTACAACAATAGTATCCAGAGTGCTATCAACACCATCAGTACTGGTAGATGTACCACCTAACTCATTTCCACCACTACAAGCGGCTAAATAAACTGTAAAGAATAGAACAGATATAGAACGTAACATTTGACGCATTGGGCAATCTCCCTGCCGAAAGTACAACATAAATTTAATAATTTATCTGATGTTAGAGAATTTGAACGGAAAGTGCAAAAGGATCTTTGATATAATTCAAAGGATTATTTCGTTTTATATATCTGTTAATTATATTTATACAAAGAAAACTAATTTAATGTACTTGTGTAAATAAAAAAGTATTTCTATGAATTCCACTTTATACTGGAAAAAGTTCAATATTTTAATAAGTAAAATACAAACAATTAAGGATGGTCATGAATTCCAAAAAACCTTTAACCCTAACGATGAAAATAATCATCGGTATGGGCTTAGGCATCACTGTTGGTGCCATAATCCAATATTTATTTGGAGATAATACATTTGTTAATGACAATATAGTCAATGGTCTATTTCTCGCTGGCGGTAAAATTTTTGTTAACAGTTTGAAAATGTTAGTTGTGCCATTAGTTTTCGTTTCACTTGTTTGTGGTACCTGCTCTTTAGCTGACCCAAGTAAATTAGGACGTCTTGGTGGAAAATCAATTCTGCTTTACTTAACAACAACAGCCATCGCGATAACATTAGCCATTGGTCTTGCTTTATTGATATCTCCAGGTGCTAGCGAAACTGTTACTATGACATCCAATGCTACATTTAGCGCTAAAGAAGCACCTTCGTTTACTCAAGTCTTGATTAATATCATGCCGAGTAACCCGATTAATGCAATGGCTGAAGGTAATATGTTACAGATTATCGTATTTGCGTTGTTATTTGGAATATCAATCACTTTAGCAGGTGAAGCCGGTAAACGTATCGCGTTGTTCTTTAACGACCTAAACGAAGTAGTGATGAAACTTGTCGTTATTTTAATGAATTTAGCACCTTATGGGGTGTTCTTTTTAATGGCTAAATTATTCAGTGAAATATCACTCTCAACTATTGGTAATCTAATACAATATTTCTTAGTAGTCTTAGGTGCATTAGCTATTCACGCATTAATTACTTACCCAACAATATTAAAAGTACTTACAGGGTTAAGCCCAGTAATCTTTATTAGAAAGATGCGCGATGCTGCTTTATTTGCTTTCAGTACAGCCAGTTCTAACGCCACCATGCCAGTGACATTAGAAACTGCTACTAAGAAAATGGGGGTTGATAATAGTATTGCATCATTTACCGTTCCACTTGGCGCAACTATTAACATGGATGGCACAGCGATCATGCAAGGTGTTGCAACAGTATTCATTGCTCAAGTTTATGGTATTGATTTAACGGTTCCTGATTTTTTACTTGTTATTCTAACGGCGACATTGGCATCAATTGGAACGGCTGGTGTGCCTGGTGTTGGTTTAATTATGCTTGCGATGGTATTACAACAGGTTAATCTCCCTGTTGAAGGCATTGCATTAATTATCGGTGTTGACCGCTTATTAGACATGACAAGAACCGCTGTTAATGTTACTGGCGATAGTATGGTGACTATTATTGTTGCTAAGAGTGAAAAAGAAATGGAATTAGACGTTTATAACGATCCATGGGCTGGCTCTAAAAAAGAAGAATAATTGATTCTCTTAAATAATCATCAATAAAAAGGGATGCCAAATGGCATCCCTTTTTTATGCAGTAAAACAGTTAGCGTTTTACTGGCTATTTTAGCTGTTCTTTAAATTATTAAAAACTACGCCACTGCGTCATGCGCTGCCACGTATTTATTAAAGAATGCTCAATTGATGTACTAGCCGCTTTACCCAGTTTTTGTGATAAGGTTTTAGGCACGCTAAATTTAACTAGATACACAGTTTTGTCTTTCGCTGCATCTAATAACCAGTCATCACTGGTTGACAATTCATCGACTAAACCAATTTCTAGCGCTTGTTCACCATACCAAGTTTCACCCGTAGCCACTTTTTCCATGTCTAATTGCGTGCGGTGCTTAGCGACGTGATTTTTAAATAATCCGTGAACATCATCGATTTCCGTTTGGAATTTTTCACGATCTTGATCAGTATTTTCACCAAACATTGTTAACGTACGCTTGTATTGGCCAGCCGTTACTTGTTCAAAATCAATATCGTTTTTCTTAAGTACTTTACTGAAATTAGGAATTTGAGCAATAACACCAATAGAACCGATAATAGCAAACGGTGCTGCAACAATTTTGTTTGCAATACACGCCATCATGTAACCACCACTGGCTGCTACTTTATCTACCGCAATCGTTAATGGAATATCGCGTTTAGTAATACGTTGTAACTGACTAGCAGCAAGACCATAACCATGTACTACACCGCCTGGACTTTCTAAGCGAACTAATACTTCATCACCTTTTTGAGCACATTGAACAACCGCTGTAATTTCACGACGTAAACCTTCAACTTCATTCGCAGCCATTGAACCATTAAAATCGATAACAAATAAATTTGAAAGCGCATCTTCACTTGGCGATGATTTGTCTTCTTTCGCTTGCTTCTTCTTAGCTTTAGCACGTTTCTTTAGTTCATCTTTAGATAAAATCGTTCCACGAAACGAATCAGCTGCTTCTTCTAATTCATCTGTTAGGTTAATCAGGTCAAGTTGACCTTTTTCACTCTTTCCTTTTGTACCTAATGCAACCATTGCAATTAAGACAGCGACGATAGCAACAACAATCGTTACCGCTTGTGCTAAAAACAGACCATAATTTGATAAAAATTCCACATTTATTTCCTTTAGTTAATTCTTGGTCGAAAGTGTACCAGCTCATTCAAATTTAACATCTAAAATATTAACCTTTAACGTGTTTACCTGTAACCGGATGCTGTACAATTATTTAAAAGCTTTATTGAAATATTCATTAAAACATCTAAAGAGTCTAACCATGAAAACATTACAAACATTCCTCATTTTAATGACGGTATTTATTTCTACGCTATCATTAGCACATGGTGGTAAAGAACATAGTCATCAATCTCGTGAGCAAGTAGCATGGAAAAAAATATCTCAAGGTGCGTTAGTCATTGATGTGAGAACAACCAAAGAATATAGCGGACAATCATTAACTGATGCTATACATATACCTTACCAAGACATTGTAAAACAATTTAAAGCATTAGAAATACGGAAAGACCGTTCAGTAGTTTTTTATTGTCATAGTGGTAATCGTGCAGGAAAAGCAATTATTAGCTTACGTAAAGCAGGTTATACCAATATTCATAATGGTGGCGGTATTCAAGATTTATTAGATGCTAAAAAATAATTCACGCATCAATTTTTCTTTAAACACA
The DNA here is from genome assembly GCA_937981905.1 of uncultured Enterobacterales bacterium. Classification (GTDB taxonomy): domain Bacteria; phylum Pseudomonadota; class Gammaproteobacteria; order Enterobacterales; family Psychrobiaceae; genus Psychrobium. Next base: position 3,531 of record CALJMY010000226.1, on the reverse strand, counting down.
CTTTCAATTAAGAATATTTATAATCATGTCATCAAATAACATTTTAATTATTGGTTACGTTTGGCCAGAGCCTAAATCTTCTGCGGCAGGTACGCGAATGATGGAGCTTATCAATCTATTTTTATCACAACAATGGCAAGTTACTTTTGCTAGTCCAGCCATGTTGTCTGAGCATATGGCTGATCTAAATAAACTGGATATACAAACCGTTAATATCGAATTAAACAATCCATCGTTCGACGAATTTGTTACGCAGCTTAATCCATCAATAGTAATGTATGACCGTTTCATGATGGAAGAACAATTTGGCTGGCGCGTACAAGAGCACTGCCCTAATGCCCTAACAATATTAGATACCGAGGATTTACATTGCCTAAGACATGCACGTCACCTCGCTTACAAAGCAGAACGTGAAGTCACCAACAGCGATTTATCAAGTGATATAGCGCAGCGTGAAATAGCCGCAATTTATCGATGCGATATGTCATTAATTATCTCAACCTATGAAATGGAATTACTTACTACTCACTACAAAGTGAATAGAAGCTTACTTCACTATTTACCATTCATGCTTGATATAGAACATCTAGAAAAGCCTCGTTTATCGTTTGATGAACGTGTTAACTTCATTTCTATTGGTAATTTTAGACACGCGCCTAATTGGGATGCTGTTCGTTATTTAAAAGAGACTATTTGGCCACTTATTAAGGCTAAATTACCTAAAGCGACACTTAATGTTTACGGCTCATATCCACCGCCAAAAGCAACGCAATTACATAACGAAAAACAAGGTTTCTTAGTTAAAGGTTGGTGTGACGATGCTCACTTAGAAATAGGTAAGGCACGCTTATGCCTTGCGCCACTTCGTTTTGGTGCAGGTATAAAAGGAAAGCTAGCTGATTCAATGTTAAATGGCACGCCAACAATAACTACACCTATTGGCACAGAAGGTATGCATGGCGATTTACCTTGGAGTGGTATTGTAACTAACGATGAACAAGCGTTTGCCGATGCAGCTGTTGCGCTTTATAACGATAACGTCAATTGGCAACAGTTTGTAGAGAATGGCGATGCGTTAATCACTAATTTCTACAATAAAACCACCATTGGAACAGATTTAGTTACCCGTATTAATACCTTAACATCAAGCCTGAGTGAACATCGATTAGCTAATTTCACAGGGACTATGCTTCGTCATCATCACCACAAAAGTACCAAATATATGGCGCAGTGGATTGAAGCTAAAAACAAAAATATTTAACGCATAGTATCTACTAATGACTGATAATAAAATTCAATACACGCTGCGTCCATACCAACAACAAGCGGTTGATGCCACGATAAAGCACTTTCGTCAAACCAACGATTCTGCTGTTATCGTGTTACCCACAGGTAGTGGGAAATCATTAGTTATTAGTGAATTAGCACGTTTAGCCAACTATAATATTTTGGTTCTTGCTCACGTTAAAGAATTAGTCGAGCAAAATCATGCGAAATATGAAAGCTACGGCTTAACAGCCAACATTTATTCGGCGGGTTTAGGTAAAAAAGACACAAAACAACAAGTAACTTTTGCCAGCGTACAATCTGTTGCACCAAATCTAAAAGATTTTAACCAACATTTTTCATTAGTGATTGTCGATGAGTGTCATCGCATTGGCAACATTGATGTAAATAAAAAGATAGATGAGCAAAATCAGTATCAAAAAATTATCAGTCACTTGCAAACATTTAATAGCAATTTAAAATTATTAGGATTAACAGCAACGCCTTACCGAATGAACAGTGGTTGGATTTATCGCGATCATTATCATGGTTTTACCCGTGGTGAGGACGAAGCCGTATTCAAACAGTGCATCTTTGATATGCCATTAGGATTAATGATTAAACAAGGCTTTTTATCAGCGCCTAAATTGATTGATGCTGCTATTGCCCATTACGATTTTTCTCAAATACAGGCGAACTCAAGCGGTAACTATCCCGAAAAAGAATTAAACACCCTTCTCACGCAATATAAACGTGTTACCAAAGCCATCATAAAACAAGTCGCCACTCTCGCTAAAATCCGAGAAGGCGTAATGATTTTTGCGGCAACGACAAAACATGCCCGTGAGATAATGGAATATTTAGCACTGCACGTTAATAAAAACCAAACCGCGCTAATTTTAGGTGACACACCTAATAATGAACGTGATGACATCATTAAATCATTCAAAAAACGAAATATAAAATTCATCGTTAACGTCGCGGTTCTTACCACCGGTTTTGACGCACCCCATGTCGATTTAATCGCCCTGCTTCGCCCTACACAATCGGTGAGTTTATTCCAACAAATTGTTGGTCGTGGTTTACGCTTATGTGAAGGCAAAGAAGATTGTTTGATCATAGATTATGCCAGTAGTGGCTTTGATTTATTCAGCCCAGAAATTGGTAGTGCTAGACCAAATTCCAATAGTGTTCCAGTGATGGTGCCATGCCCTGCCTGTCAATTTGGTAATACATTTTGGGGCGTAGTAGATGGAGATGGCGACATAATCGAACATTTTGGCCGTCGTTGTATGGGGTTTGAAGATATTGATGGAGTTCGTGAGCGATGCGATTATCGCTATCGTTTTAAAGAATGTGGGCAGTGCGGCGCCGAAAATGACATTGCTGCACGTAACTGTCATCAGTGCCAACACGCGATTATTGACCCAGATGATCTATTAAAAAAAGCGTTAAAATTAAAAGATGCTATGGTCATTCGCTGCCAAGGTATGACGTTGTCATTAGATAGCCAAATAGAAACCAAATTAAAAGTTTCGTATCATGACGAAGATGGTAATGTGCTTAACGAGTCATTTGATTTTGCTAAAAAAGGCGGTGCTATCGCGTTTAACAAACAGTTTTCAAAACGTGTGAACGGTGAAGTATCACCCATTAAATTCATCAATAGCCAACAAGCGTTATCATTTGCCAATAAATTGATGCATCCTGATTTTATTATTGCTCGAAAGCAAAAATATTATTGGAAAATTCAAGAGAAGATATTTGATTATCAAGGGAATTATCGTAAAGCGAATCAGTTATAAGAAAGGTATATTAAAGGTTAGTATAATTATTAAAAATCCGTGGACAAAATTAGTTGATCACTACAACATTACTTCCCTAGAAACTAAGAGTATTAATAGTCTATTTATAAAAAACTGATGATATCTAAGCTACTTAGTAATTTCATCTACCTTAAAAAAAGTATTTAAAATATCCGGTAATAAAGGTTTCCAATTTTTCCAGTTATGGCCATGGTGGTTTTGTTTATAGGTCAAGTCATATCCCTTTTCAATTAATAGCGATTTAAACGATTTAACGGCAGTTCTATTATCATTACGATTCCCTACAGACATATAAATTTTTAAGTTCTTTTTATTAAATTTCCTATATTGCGATTCTAGATATTGCACGTATTTACTGTGCGCAGGTGAGTTCATGGCCACACCTCCAAAAAATGGAGTAGCCATTAATCCAAAACAACCACTGTTAAAACCTCCAAAC
>CALJMY010000225.1 GCA_937981905.1 uncultured Enterobacterales bacterium | reverse complement strand
TTGTTTTTTGTATTCAACCCAATTTTTCAAAGTCATGATTTTAATTGTTTATAAATGTTTTCAGCTATTTCGTTATACGTGAACTTTTTCTTCGGTTTAACGGTCGATTGAATTTTAATAGTATATTCATTCGTCCATTCTTTTTTAACCACCTTAGAATTAAAGAAATCGTTTATCTTATTATTCATATTAATTTAGATAATGTAGTTAGTAATTCAATTTTTATTGTCGCTTCTTTATAAGTGTTAAGATGTTCCCACTCTTTTGGTGCTTTTTCTTGGTATCTTTTCAACCCTTCCAATGTTCCAAGTATTTCGATTTCTAAATTAAGAAGTTTAATTTCGACATCATCTTCTTCAATTGTGACTTCACCTTTACCGTTGCATGATTCACATCTGTCGCCGTAATTACATTGACCGCAACAATCCCCGACCGTACAGTTTCGAACCGTTTGAATATTGGTTCTTCCTTCGCCTTGACATTCTTCGCATTGCTTTTCCATATTGCTTATTTTTAATTGTTTCAACAAATATAATAATAATATTGAGTTATCCACAAAAAAAAACGCGAATAATTCAATACCCGCGTTTTCATTGGTGTGAAGAACCCTAAAAAATGTGTGTCAATCTTGCAATTTGTCCGAACTCCTTATGAAAAATGTAACCTTCAACCGCTTTCGGTGCGTGTTGAAATCCCTTTCGGTGATGCCATGAATCCGTTCCCGAAGGTGAACGCAATGATTCGACACACACCGACCCGAAATCTTTACTTTGCTTGTGGTGAATGTGATGCGTAAAAATATATCGATGCTTTGTATCACTCCAGTCTTTCGATTCTTGCGCCATTAACAAAGGAAGGTCAGCAAATTTCGCACCGTCCCCGTGTGTCGTTCCAATTAACGAAGAACCGAAACGATTGTATTTTCGATGTGATATTGAACAATTGAAAGTGATATTCTTTGCGTTTCTGAAATGCGTTTCAATTACGTTCGCCAAAAAAAAACCTGACATATAATCATGATTTGAAGGATTGAAGACGAATGAAACATCAGCAACCGCGACAAGTGTTTCAAGAATGTCAACATACAATCTTTTCGCAGTCAAAAAGTTTTCATACCACATCCCGTCGGTGTCTTGTGACGTTTGATTTGTTGTTTTTCTGTCCGGTGTGTCGGTGTGAAGTACATCGTTCCCACCGATGAAAAGAATCTTTTCAATTTTCCAACCTTTCGACTTGTTCAATATTCCTTGAACACCTTCTTTCACTCTTTTGACTGCGATTTGTTGGTCGTAATCTTCACCCGTTTCGAATGCTTTGCAAAGTTTACCGATGTGAATGTCAGCCGGGTCAATCACAAGAAGATGACCTTCAGTCGATTTCGTTCTTGTTATTGTCGGGTATTTCGGCGCGTGTTCTTTAAGGTCTTTAATAATTCGTTCCTTCAGGTCGTTCACTTTTTGAACATCTTCGCTTTTAAAGTTCGGATTCTTCACGAACAAACTTGTGTCTTTTGATTTGAACCAACCGTGTTTCACTTGTTCGGGATTCAATCCTTGTTCCTTACATGACTTTTCGAATGCGCGAAGTTCTTTCAACATTGATTGTTCTTCGGAATTGATCCAAGTTCGAATACCTCTTTTGCGTCCTTTCATTACTTTAATATAACAGCACCGGTTAAAAGTGCATTGATTAATACCGAAATGTTTCTTTGCTTCTTGAATCTTTTTGTGTCTGACTTCAACACCGCGATGATTGTGTCCTTCGAATTGATTATGTAACGTTGATGAACGATGATTGAATCTTGACCGGTCACAACACTTTTTAAAAATGTATTTTCTGAAGTCAGCACGTTGATAATAGTATCTTGAATTTGAATGATTCGAACCGTGTCGCGTTCAGCTTTGAATGTTTCAAGGTCAGCGCGAAGCATTCCGATTTCGTTTGATATCTTGCTGATGATTTCTTTTTCGTTTCCGATACGTTTTTCAATGGTATTGATTCGCGTTTCTTTTCCTTCGATTCGCGTTTCGATTTTCTTAATCGGTGACACTTTGAAAACTGGTGATTCATTCCCGCGAAATACTAAAAGAAGAATTATCGCAATAACACCGATTATCAATAAGACATCTTTTGTTTTTACCATCTTCGTTTTTGTCCGTTGTATCCGATGTCATAATGTGTGAAAGTTTTATAAGAACCAAGACCGCCTTCGGTCATTTCGCCTTGACTTATTAGTTTTTCAATAGTATTATAAACTTCACTTGGTGTCATTCCCTTAATAACAATGTCACCCGCTTTGCCTTCTTTGTGCATCGAACGACTTGCGCCACCTATTTTCTCATTGTATTCAGGTGAACGATAACCGGAATTAATTTTAATCGGTTTATCTACATAGTCGCGAAGTATCTGAAGTTGTTCGGCAAGGTCAATGATGTTTGAAATTATGTTGACGGGCATTCCTGAACCGTCGCGACATTCGAATTCTTTAATACTAAAATTCTTTGTTATCTTCATGGTTATTCTATTTTTGCAATATACAAAAAAAAACCGACACAATCTCAAAAAGTTGCATCGGTTTTAAAACTAACTAAAAATAAGCAATACAAATATAATTGTTATTTGTTTTACTTTCTGTTAAATTTTTTTATAGCTGTCAACATCTTATCCACAAAACTGAACTTGAAAGTCTTATAAAAGTTTTCGTCGATGCTCTTTATTTCAATTATGAAAACCGCGATAAGACACAACTTAACAAATGGAACGCTGTTGTCAATAAACATCACCGCGATTCGGCAAAGAATCAACGCGAATAAGTAGTATATTAATTTTGAAATAACATTCGATAATTTACGCGAACTAATATTCTTGATATTATCTTTTCCCGCTGACATTACTCCGGTGATAGTATCAATTAATACTATCGCAACTACCGAAGTGATTGCCCATGTTATCGGTAAAAAAAACGCGGTCAATGCTGTACTAAAATAAAGACCGAATTTAAGTGAAAGTGTTTTGATTCCCATGCTTATTGTGTTGTATTGTTTATTCGTTCCCGAAGTCATAATTGTCGTAAGGTATTGCACACCAGTTTTCATTATCATAAATGTTCAACGTGACGTTCATTGTCCAACCGGCAGTCATATCAGCACCGCGATTGATGAACGGGTCGGTTGAAATCGCACCGTCAATTGATAGATAATCTTCGAATCGATATTGTTTCAATGTGATTCGTATATCGTTACAAACCTGAAGACAGTCCGAATGGATTTCGTCAATCTGTGAATAATTAGATTCGTTGTATTTGTCACAAATTATAATTTGAAGATTCACAAAAATCGATTCGTCGTCAATCGTTCCTGGTTGAATTGTCGTAACCATCAAAGGATATTCGACCGCGTCGCGATTGATAGCGTCAACGAAGTCACCGAAGAAGAAACTATTTATCTGTCGATGTTCGTTTGCGATTTCGCTGAACTCTTTTTTTATTTGGTTTAATGTCTTGTCCATTTAGATATGTTTCAAGTTTTTTAATTTGTTTCTTTGATATTTTAAAACTCATGCAGTCCAATTAATTCGATAACCCGTTTTGATTTTCTTCATGTCGTGATTCGTTCGCGTGATCGCTTCATTATATTCAGGATACTTCGTTCCGCAATCGTCCCTTAAAAAACCGATTAATCTTTCAAGATAGAATTCAGCATCTTTGTGAAGTTCGTCACGGAATGAAATCGTTTCCGATGTTGTGTTCGCTGTGATGTTTTCATCTGAAGAACGACCGACAGCTTTGTTCACAATCTTTACATTCGATAATAGAGAAACTTTATAATCTACAAGCGAAACAAGTGCGGGAACAACATAGTCGTCCATAAGTTCGGAATAGTCAGCAGTCCAAACACCCGAAGCAACCCGAACCAACAACGCACGAAACAAAGGTGAACCGGTCGCCGGTTGAATATTCATTTCTTGAACACGTTTAATCGCAACCGACAAGATTTTCGTGTCTGAATTTTGGTGAATCAATCCTTGTTTTTTCAAGTTTTCAACCGATACTAAATACTGTGTCGCCATTTTATTATGATTTTTTTATTACTAAATGTTGCCTCCATTCGTGACGACACCAAGGTGTTGTCGCTGTTCCGTTATTCCAAAAACCGCCACGATATCGCCACACATCACGACCAATTGCGTTCGTAATCGTATCGATTTCGCTTCGAAGATACATTCTGTTTATGTCGATTAGTGTTCTACAAAACTGACGTGTTCCTGGTATCTTATCAGGTCCAATACCCGGCTTCACTTCGTATGAATATCGAATTTCGAATTGTTCAATTTCAACATCAAGACCTTCAAGAACTTGTTCGCCAAGTTTCGACGTTTCACCTTTTACAATTAGATTAAGTTCGCCAAGTTTTTCCATTGATTTTGCGATGTCTTTAATTGGTGATTCAACCGCCTTTGATATTTCGGGCGCGTCTTCACCTGACTTCAACATTGAAAGAACGTTCTTGTCTAAGTCCGACAAATCGTTTCGAATGTCGTCAATCTTATCGAAGAAAGTGCTGAAATTATCCGCTTCGAATTGTGCAACTTGCTTTGATCCAAAATCATTTGATACCGATATCGATTTCACAACTTTGAATTCGTCCTTTGATTGTCCGAACTTTTTGAACACCTTCAAATCTTTTTCATCTGACCTGAATTCGTTTATCATTTGAACCGGTGATTCTTCTTTTTTTACTGACATCGGTGTTGCTTCAATGAATGCAACTTCACCAACTTCACCCGACAATTCAATCATCTTGTCAAGTACCCAAAGTAAAGATTCTTGTCGTCCGTTCACATAAATTGATTTGAATATTTCGAATGATTCAAGTAATTCAGTCGCACCTCCGAGTTGACCTTCGGTCTTTATTCCGAACAACATCGGATTCGTTGCTGAATGTGCGACAAGTATATTTTGTTGAATTGATTTTTCTGTTAAGTTGTATCTGTCAGCTAAGTCATTCCCGTTCAAAGATAATACCGACGGCGCGTTTTCGTTACCGTCCGAAAAAGTGATAATCACTTCGTTGACATCTTCAATGTTTGTCGATGTTCCTTTGACTTCGTCGCGAATTGCTTCGGCTTCTTCGTCTGTTTCCGGTTGACCTGAAGCAAAATTGATTAAAGTTCCTACTTTGAAACCGTTTGAAATTTCATAATAATGATACTTTGAAATTAATAAATCCGCGTTGATGTCAGTTATCCCACCAATGTATGACGGCTTCGGATACGTTCCCATATCGCCTTTAGTTTGTTTCGCGGGTGACTTATAATAAATGACAAATTTACCTTCTTTCTTTTCCATGTCCAAAGGAAGAATTTGTCGATAATTTGTACCTTCTTTAGTTTGTTTTCTTGCTGACCAATCATCTGAAAAAAAATATACTGACTGGTCGATATTAGTTCGAACTCTATCAATGTCGAAATGTTCCCAACGAACAACCTTCGAACCGTCACGATTCCAAGAACCAACAACACAAAAACCGTCGAACAATTCAAAATCGAACGCGACTTTTTTCATCATTTCAGAAATGGTATAATCTGAATATTGATTTTTCAAGAATTCGTCAAGTTGACCCGACACCGTTTCAAGACCACCACCGGCGATGTAATACGTTTTCGTTTTGACAATTCCTTGATGCCAAGCTGAACCATTATAAAGGTCAACCAAATAAAAAGGATACTGATTGTCCAATCCCCATTTTTGAAAACCTAACTTCTTGTCGAACGTTTCTTTTGCTTCGGGCAATTTCTTTGAATTCGAAAATCCCGTCGCTATTATTTTATTATTCATATACTGAATTTGTTTCCGTTGTTGTATATTCTGTCCTTGCCGTATCAATCACATAAACGTGAGCGCGACCAGTTTCGACAAGTGTCAAACCTGTTGGGTTAAGATTGCCCGAACCGTTCACTTGTTCATATATGTTATAAGTATAGAACCCGTCAATCGGAAAAGTTAAGTCGACACCGTCTGTAATTGAGAAGTCATTGAATCGAGTTGTTTCGGTTGAAACATCTGTCAAAATAGAATATACTTTGTCATCAGTTTGTTCTTCAATGAATTCGAACAAGTATTCAGGATTCGTCAACGTTGTCAATTCTGTCACCGTCACCACTATCGACGTTGTCGAGTTTTTTAGTATTCTTAGCATTCTTTTGTAGTTTAGGTTTCTTCGCTTTTTCAAATACGTCAAGTCCCAACTTGAAATATTTGTTTTCGTTTCCTTCTTCAATCAAAATGAATTGACGTATAATTGAACAAAACACTTTCGATCCGATTAATTCTTTTTTAATTTTCATATATCTTAAAATTAACAAAAAAAGGGTAGTGAATCAACACCACCCTTTCAAATTTACTTCTTAGTTATCAACGATATTAAACCGCGTAAGAACTTTGAGCGATTAAAGTTGATGCGACCGTAGCGTCAACATCAGGAACTTCGTTGTTTTCTTGTGAAACTAAAGATATTAAATGTCCATTTCTGTCCGATTTTGCAACACCTGAAGTGTATTCGTTACCGTCAGAAACTTTCATTCCTTCTTCGTATCCTAACATTACATAAGTTCCGTTCGCTTTTTCAACCATACACGCTAATTCGTTTTGTGCAAGTAGGTGAATCGCTGAACGTAATTCTTTCGTATCTGAATTTAACACCATTGAAAGTGCTTGTTCGTACCAAAGTGTTCCATTCTCTTCACTTCTTTGAATCGGTGCTGTGTAGCTTGATAGATTTGATTTTAATTTGTAGTGAAACGTTTCACCAGTAACCGTAATCGCTGTGATTTCGTTTGCTGTTAAAGTCGCACCGCTGTAATTTGCAACGGGAAATAATAAAACTGAACGTATACCACCTTT
>CALJMY010000224.1 GCA_937981905.1 uncultured Enterobacterales bacterium | reverse complement strand
ATTCTATTGAACATCCATACAGTATATTTATAACCAAAATGATTTAGCCTATTTCTTGGTTATTTAATCCTTAATTTCACCTATCATTTTTTATTTCAAGGACGACTGATATGATCTTTCCTGAATTAACAACACCACGTCTAACGCTAACTAAAATTGAAGAAACTGATTCTCAACAAATCTTTGAATTATTTTCAGATGAAGCAGTTGTTAAGTATTACGACTTAGAAGCATTTGATAACCAATCACAAGCAATAAATTTAATTCAAGCATTTGACTCTCGTTATGAGCAGAAATTAGGTATTCGCTGGGCTATTAAGCTAAAAAACACTGATGAATTAATTGGTACCTGCGGTTTTAATAGCTGGAATGTGAAAATGAAGAATGCGGTAATTGGTTATGATTTAATACGGGCATATTGGGGGAAGGGTATTATGAGCGAAGCGGTTCATTGTATTGTTCAAGCGGCGTTTAATGGTGAGTTAATATGTGGAAAGCTCAATCGTATTCAAGGTGATACAGTATTAGGAAATCTTGCATCGGAATCGTTATTAACAAGCGTAGGTTTTAATGAAGAGGGCATTAGAAAAGAAAGTGGCTTTTGGAAAAATGAATTTCACGATTTGAAATGCTTTGGTTTAATTAAGTCTGAATATCACAATACATATGACAGTACTTCGGATTAATTCATTTGATTAATCCGAAGTAATTACGTGAGGAATCTAAGTAGAACGATTAGCAGCTAAATAAGCCAGTGAAACAAGCGCTTGCTTATGCTCACTATCCTCTAAAACATCAAGAGCAGCAATAGCTTTCTCTGATTCAATTTGTGCCTGTGCTAACGTGTAATCAAGTGAACCAGTTCTTTCTAAAATTGCTAAAATTTCAGTTAAGTTCTCCATACCATTACCGTTAACAATGGCGTCTTTAATTAATTCAGCTTCGGCTGGTGTGCCTTTTTTCATCGCGTAAATTAATGGTAGCGTAGGTTTTCCCTCAGCTAAGTCATCACCAATATTTTTGCCTAATTTTTCGCTGTCTGCCGTATAATCTAAATGGTCGTCTATCAGTTGAAATGCTGTGCCTAAATGCATACCGTAGGTCTTCATAGCATCAATAACTGTTTGCTCATTATTATTAATCACAGCGGCTAGGTGAGTAGCAGCTTCAAACAGTTTGGCTGTTTTACAATAGATAACACGTAAATAGCTTTCTTCTGTTGTTTCTGGATCATTAACATTAATAAGTTGGAGTACTTCACCTTCAGCGATGATGTTAGTCGCGTCTGCTAGCACTTCCATAATTGTTAAGTTTTTAAGATCTGTCATCATTTGAAATGAGCGAGAATAAAGAAAGTCACCCACAAGAACACTTGCTTGATTGCCAAATAAGGCATTAGCTGTTTCGCGGCCACGGCGCATTGTTGATTCGTCAACAACATCGTCATGTAATAAAGTAGATGTATGAATAAATTCGATAATAGCAGCGATGGAAACGTGCTCATCACCTTTATAACCTAAAGCGCGAGCTGCCAATACAGTTAATAATGGACGCATGCGTTTGCCACCACTATTAATGATGTAAAAACCAAGTTGGTTTATTAGGGCAACGTCTGAGCTTAGTTGTTGACTAATTAGCGAGTTGACCGCTTCCATGTCTGTGTGTGACAAATTGCTAATCGCTTTAAAATCCATAGGTCTCTCAATGATATAGATTACTTAAGAGTTACCTCACCTATTTGGCTTGGTAATGTCTCATAATTATTGACGAGGATTGTACAATAAAAATGAGCCATTAACATTATTATGAGGCGTTGTTTTGGCCTTACCAGCATTGATTTTATTACATTTTAGAGTTTTTAGAGTTTTTTAGCTTTTTTTTCATTTTAGGCTTGCTTAAAAACTGACAGTTGCGTAGAATCTGCGCCCTATTAAGAAACTAGATTGAGGCATGACCTGCAAACAAAATAAGCAGCTTATGTCATAGCGGAGATAAACATGTACGCTGTATTTCAAAGTGGCGGTAAGCAACATCGTGTGGCTGTTGGCCAAACGTTACGCCTTGAAAAATTAGAAGTAGAAGCCGGTGCTAGCACTGATTTTGATAAAGTTCTAATGATCGCCGATGGCGAAAATATTAATGTCGGTGCACCTTACATTGCAAACGGCACTGTTACTGCAGAAATTCTTACTCACGGACGCGGCGATAAAATTAAAATCGTTAAATTCCGTCGTCGTAAGCATTCTCGTAAATCACAAGGTCATCGTCAGTGGTTCACTGAAGTGAAGATCACTGCAATTAACGCTTAAGAAGGTAGACTGAAATGGCACATAAGAAAGCTGCTGGTAGTACCCGTAATGGTCGCGATTCAGAAAGTAAACGTCTTGGCGTTAAACGTTTTGGTGGCGAAGCTGTACTTGCTGGTAACATCCTAGTTCGTCAACGTGGTACTAAATTCCACGCTGGTTCAAACGTAGGTATGGGTAAAGATCATACACTTTTTGCTAAAGTTGAAGGTAAAGTTCAATTTGAGCAAAAAGGTTCTTTAAATCGTAAATACATCAGCATCGTTGCTGAGTAATCGATTTAAGAAGTATTCGAAAACCCCGCTCTTGCGGGGTTTTTTTTTAGGTCTTTAATGACCTATAGATTAAATCAATTATATTAAGTTATTGCCCACTTGTGTTTGTTAAAATTAACGATAATTTCGTTGTTCTCATGCTAATAGCTCGCTATTAAATTGAGCGCCGTGTTCTAGTTTTTTTCTATTCACACAATAAAACCACATACTTAATGTAATTAATATAAACCACCATTCTCATTTGATGCTCCCCATATATTATCTCAAGGTAATAGGGCGTATACTTAGTTCATTAGATTGGTGTGGAGCAAAGCAATGAAATTTGTTGATGAAGCAAATATAAAAGTAGATGCCGGTGATGGTGGTTCTGGAACAGTAAGTTTTAGACGTGAAAAATTTATGCCTGATGGTGGACCTGATGGCGGTGATGGCGGTGATGGCGGCGATATTTATATGATTGCTAACGAAAGCATTAATACGCTAATCGATTTCCGCTTTCAGCGCTTTTATGCTGCTGAGCGTGGTACCAACGGTCAAGGTAAAGATTGTACAGGTAAACGTGGTGATGATTTAACTATTCGTGTGCCGGTTGGGACGCGTATTACCGATAAAGAAACTGGTGAACCGGTGGGTGATTTAACCAAAGTTGGCCAGAAAATCATGGTGGCTAAAGGTGGCTATCACGGTTTAGGTAATGCACGTTTTAAAACAAGTACGAATCGAGCACCTCGTCAAAAAACATTAGGTACAGAAGGCGAAGTTCGCGATCTGAAACTTGAATTAATGTTATTAGCTGATGTTGGCATGTTAGGTTTCCCTAATGCGGGTAAGTCTACGTTTATTCGTAGTGTTTCTGCCGCTAAGCCTAAAGTTGCTGATTATCCATTTACGACATTAGTCCCTAACTTAGGTGTTGTTAGCCTGGGTACTGATCGTAGTTTCGTACTTGCAGATATTCCCGGTATTATTGAAGGTGCTGCTGATGGTGCTGGTTTAGGAACGCGTTTCCTTAAGCATTTAGAACGTTGTCGTGTATTGATTCATTTAGTTGATTTAATGCCTATAGATGGCTCTGACGTTGCCACTGGCGCTGCTCAAATTGTTAGTGAGCTAGGACAGCATAATCCACATTTAGCTAATAAGCCACGTTGGTTAGTATTTAACAAACTTGATTTAGTGCCTGAAGAAGAGCGTCAGCAACGTATTGATGATGTTTTAGATGCTTTATGTTGGGATGATGAATATTATACTATTGCTGCTATTAGCAAAACAGGTACTAAAGAGTTAGCTTATAAACTAATGGATTACATCGAACAAAACCCAATTAAAGAGGTTGAGTTTGATGCAAGCGCCGAAGTTGAATTTAAATGGGATGATTATCATACCGAACAAATTAATGGCGCTGCAGTTATTACTGAAGATAAAGATGATGACTGGGATGATTGGGACGAGGACGACTACGACGTAGAAGTCGAATATAGACCTTAATTATTTCTTACGGCCGCTAATTAGCGGCCGTTTTTATATGTGACGTTTAATCAAAATAAAAAGAAAGGAGAGTGTAGTGAAAATTGCAATGATAGCTGCAATGGCTAATAACAGAGTTATTGGTAAAGATAATAAAATGCCTTGGCATTTACCTGAAGAATTAGCTTACTTTAAAAAAGTAACTATGGGTAAACCCATTGTCATGGGGCGTAATACATTTGAATCTATAGGGCGCCCACTGCCAGGTCGTAAAAATATTGTTATTAGTCGTGATACTTCATTATTTATAGATGGTGTTACTGTTGTGCACTCCGTTAACGAAGCCATATTAGCAGGTGATAATTGTGATGAGTTAATGATTATTGGTGGTGCGATGCTTTATAACGAGATGTTAGAAAAAGCAGATATTTTGTATTTAACTGATATTGAGTTAGACGTTGAAGGTGATGCGTTTTTTCCTGATTTTAATAAGTATAAATGGGTAAAAAATAATGTTGAACAACATTTATCCAAATCAGGTGTTAAATTTAATACTTTTTCATTAGGGAGGTAGCTTTTAATAGTAAATAAGTAATAAATTAGTTGACTTAATACTGCATATTTTTGCATCATAATAAAATGTTATTTATTAACAATAATTTTACTTTTTATAATTTTTTTATTAATTATAAAAAATTAACCTTTGATTGCCGTTAATAAATATGAAAATAATTCTATTTGATGGAGTATTAAGAATCTTATGAAAAAACTAACTACTATTATTTCAATCGCTATTTTATCTACTGGACTTTATAGTGTTCCAGCGCAATCTGACGAGATAGTTACCGCGATGTGTAATTATATTATTGCTGATCATAAAGATCGTTTTCGTGATAAATTACGTTCAAATAAAATTAAATTAAAAAGAGTTTATGAAGATATTGGTTGTAATGGACAGAGTTTATTACGATTTTCGATGATAGCAAATGCTAATGACGTTGGTGGATTTATTGTAAAACGACTATCTTCTTCTATGCTCAAGAAAACTGAAGCAGATGGCGTTAGTATTTATGACTGGGCAAATAGTAATGGTCACACTGATTCTCCTATTACAGCAGCTATTAAAAAACGTGCTAAATTATAATACGTAATACTTTGTATTAATGATTTCAATTCAATATATGAAAAAGGCCGATAAGATAACTTATCGGCCTTTTTTATAGAGCTATATTATATTTTGAAGTTAGCTGCTGCTGTTTGTAATTCTACGGCTAAATTAGCTACTTCTATTGTTGCTTGCTCTGTTTTATCTGCACCGGCAGAAGTATTATTGGATATTTCAACAATACTTTCGAGTAGCGTTGATATCTCGAGAGACACAATATTTTGCTCTGTAGCCGCTTGTGATATTTGGCTACTTTTCTCTTCCACTCGTACTAATGCATCGCTCATTGCATGTAATGAGCTTGATGTCTTTTCAGAATCTATAACACAACTTTGTGCATGTTTTTGACTTAGGTCCATCACTTTTACAGCCTGTTGAGCGCCTGATTGGATTAACTCAACCATATCATTAATTTGACTGGTTGATTGTTGTGTTCTATTTGCTAAGTTACGTACCTCATCTGCAACAACCGCAAAGCCTCTGCCTTGCTCACCAGCACGTGCTGCTTCTATTGCTGCGTTAAGTGCTAGTAAGTTAGTTTGATCGGCAATACCGCGTATTACATCGATGATTGAACCTATATCAGTACTATCATCATGAAGTTTGTTGATAACCTCAGATGCATTACTAACATCATTAGATAATGCTGTTATGGTTTGTGTATTATTTTCCGATACTTTAGCGACTGAAATTGCTTGATTATTGGTTTCTTTTACTTCTTGTAATGTCGCTACTGCATGTTCTGATACTTGGCCAGCACTTAAGCTCATTTCATTAATAGCAGCAGCAGCTTGATCTATTTGTGTTTGCTGTTCACCAATAGCATAGGTTGTCTCTTGAGTGATAGAGGAAGTGTGCTCTGAGGCCGTAGCTAATTGACGTGAGCCACTAGCTATACTAGCTATTACTGATCGTAATGAACTTGCGAGATGATTAATATTCTTAGTTAATACTCCTAGTTCATCCTTGGTTTTATGATCAACAACTTGAGTTAAATCGCCATGCGCTAAAGCACCTAATGCTCTGTTGATTTTATTGAGTGGTCTTACAATACTTCTAACTGTATTATAAGACACAAAGATAGAGACTATAGAGGCGATTATCATTGCGATGATTGCTTGTGTTTTACCGCTTGATACTCTTTCTAAAATAAGTAATTCTGAATGTTCAGCACTTTCAGTAGCAGCTTGTAATACAGCTTGTACCTTCTTCACACCTTGGACTGTTTGTGAGTTAGTTTGATTACTTAATACTTCTAATTCATCAGTTGTCGTTAATATTTTTAACTTAATTGCTTCAATTGATTTAGGGCCTTTTAAAAATACCAAAAATTTATCGTAATCTGTTTTCAGTCTTTCTACTGTCTCATCATCAATTATGCCTTTACCTCGAGTAATAAGATAATCTAACTTAATTTCAAAGTCGTTATTAAGATAAATAGATTCCCTTGCTACGGCATTAGTTCTTTTTTTATTAATTTGTTTTGCAATATCTTCAACCGTTTCCATGTTTGTGATCATTAAACTATCTAATTGATCAGCAACAGCAATTAAGCCTTCGGCTTGTGGATGGTCAGTTTCTATATCTACAACATCATATAAAGAACTAGCTATGTCATAACCAAGCACATTAAATGTATTTAATGATACTGCTAAGTTATCTTGTGATAAAAAGAGTGTTTTTTTACTTTGATATAATACTTCAATGGTCTTTCTAATGTCATTAGTTGTATCTGTTAACCCTGGTAATTTATCAGAAAGGTTTTGATCATCACGAGCTAATGTTTTTAATTTTTGTAATAAAATATCAATTTTTTGTTGGTGTTGAGTTATTTCATTATGATTTTTATTGAGTTGTTCAATAGTTTTTGAGAAGTATTCTTCTAAAGCTAAGCGTTGAATAATTAATAAAAGTATTTCTAATCTAGTGCTTGCTTCTAGAGAGGGAAGAGCCACCTGTTGAGCATGTAAAGCTTCATTTTCAACTTTCATAAAGTTAAAGAATGAGTTTCCGCCAATAATTAACAATATCAATAGTATAGTTGCAAAGCCTAATCGTATTCGATTAGCTACTGTTAAACTCATAAGTTATCTCCAATAAAGTTAATATATTATATTAAAAGTAAAGCTATTAGCGTGATGTGTATAATTGACTAATATAATGTTGTTAATATGTTATCGACTCATCTTAGCATTACTGTAGTGATTTTTGTTTAAAATACTTATTTGATTTTAGTGCCCATGCCGTTAAGTACTCTCCCCATAAACAACCTGTATCTAGTGCAATAAATTGTGGGTTATTTGTATGGCCCAATAAGCTAGCCCAATGCCCAAAAACAACTTTATATTGTGTTGGTAAGTTAATTTGTTGAGTATACCAAGGAGTTAGTGATGGGTTAGTGTTATTGCTTGGTGAGTCATTTTCTTGAAAATCTAATTTCTTATTACTAAAACAATACCGCATTCTAGTTAAACTATTAATAGAAAATATTGCTTTTTCGAGGGGGGATGTGCAACTTGGCCAATCGTTAATATCATTGTTATACATTGCTGATAATAAGGTTGGTAATTGATCGCCAATTAACCAGTCGGTTACGTCTTTGGCTTGTTTTCTGGCTGTTATTAAATCCCATTGAGGAGATATTCCAGCATGGCACATTATTACTTTATGTTTTGGTAATTCAATGATTAAAGGTAAGTGGCGTAAATAATTTACATAGCGAGGAAGATGTTGACTATTTAATATTTGTTCAAATTTGTCACTATCTTTAGGTTTTTTTATACCATGACAAATCGCTAAAAAGTGTAAATCATGATTACCTAATACAGGATGGATTGATGATTGATGTGATATTAAGAAATCTAAAGTTTCTTGGGCTTGAGGGCCTCGCCCAATAAGATCACCTACTAAATAAAGGTGATCTACTTGGTGATTAAAGCGTAATTGTCGTAATAATAAATCAAGCTCGTCAAAACAACCTTGAATATCACCGATAAAATAATCGGCCATAATTATTGTATTATTTTTTTGTCAGCCAATAAAAAAGGCGCTATATCAACATCAAAATTAGTTGGATTATCTGTCTTGCTAATCATAGTATATTGCCCATGCATTGTACCTACAGGTGTTCTAAAATTAGAACCACTGCTATATTCAAACGCTTCATTAGGCTCAATGATAGGTTGCACGCCGACAACCCCATCTCCCTTCACTTCACTTTTATTACCATCGCTATCTGTAATAACCCAATGGCGGGAAAGTAACTGAACAGGATGTAGTGAGTTATTTTTAATGGTTATATGATAACCAAAAATATATAACGGCTCGTTTTGAACCAAACGTTCTTCTATGTAAAAAGGAGCTACATCAATATTAATAAGCGATGCTAGTTGTTCCATCATTAATACTCGTTATGATTTTGACGTTTTAGTCGACCGTCTAGTAATAAAATTGGCAATATCAACATACTGTTTCAATGTTACCTGTTCAGCTCGATAAGTTTCGTTAACACCTATCTCTTGCATTTCTTCTATTGTTAATGAGCCTTTTAAGCTGTTGCGTACTGTTTTTCTACGCATGCTAAAAGCTTGTTTTACAACATTTTGTAATTGAACAATGTCTAATGCAGGGTGAGGTAGTTCTTGGTAAGGCTCAAGACGAATTACTGCTGAGTCTACTTTAGGTGCAGGAACAAAACAGTGAGGACCTACTTCAATCACTGGAATCATTTTACAATAATATTGAGCCATTACACTAAGACGACCATAAGATTTAGTATTTGGACGTGCGCATAATCTCAACACTACTTCTTTTTGTAGCATGAAGTGCATATTTTGAATAATTGACGCTTGTTCAAATAAATGAAACATCAATGGTGTTGAAATATTATAAGGTAAATTTCCAAATACTTTTAAACGTTGGCCAGGTTTAGCTAATGTTGAAAAATCAAATTGAAGAGCATCACCTTGGTGAATCGTTAATTTGTCTTTTAATTGAGGATGTACTTTTAAACGTTCAACCAAATCTCTATCAAGCTCAATTACTGACATTGAGTCTAACTTTGCAGCAACAGGCTCTGTTAATGCACCTAAGCCGGGACCTATTTCAACCACATGATCTTCAGGTCTTGGGTCAATAGCTGCAACAATATTATCAATGACACTTTGGTCATTTAAAAAGTTTTGTCCAAATCTTTTTCGAGCCGTGTGGCCTTGATGTACTTTACTGTTCATGTTTACTCTTTGCTGCAAGTGAAATAGCTTCGTTGATAGCTACTATCATACTGCCTGAATCGGCTTGACCTGTTCCCGCTAAGTCTAATGCGGTTCCATGATCTACTGAGGTTCTGATAAACGGTAACCCTAAAGTTATATTAACCGATTTACCAAACCCTTTATGCTTTAAAACTGGGAGACCTTGATCATGATACATCGCTAATACGGCATCAGCGTTGTCTAAATATTTATCTTGAAATAGTGTATCAGCGGCAAGAGGTCCAACAATATCCATGCCTTCACTACGAAGTTGTTCAATAGCTGGATTTATTATTTCAATTTCTTCTCGTCCTAAGTGCCCATCTTCACCTGCATGTGGATTTAGACCACAAATATAAATACGAGGCTTTTCAATCCCAAATTTACTAATTAAATCTTTATTTAATATGCGAGTAATATTGATTACACGATCGTAGGTAATAGCTTTCGCCACATAAGCTAATGGAATATGTGTTGTTACTAATGCGACGCGTAAACCTTTGGTTGCCAATAACATAACAACATCGGGAGTATTTGATTGTTGTGCAAAAAATTCAGTGTGGCCACTAAATGCTATCCCCGACTTATTAATAATACCTTTATGGACAGGGCCAGTAACAACAGCAGAGAATTCACTATCAATATTGTGATCACATGCAAATTGCAACGTTTCTAAAACGTAAGCCCCATTCTTTTCATTAAGATCACCACAAATAGCTGGCTCAGCTAATGGAATATCTTTAATCGTTATTGTTCCTGCTTTTTGTGCCGCTGCAGGTTTTGTTGGATCATAAGGTAATAATGTTAACGGCAAGCCAAGAGCTTTAGCTCGATTAATCAATAAATCTTTATCTGCGATCACAACTATTTCAACTGGCCAGTCTTGCTGTGCTATTTGAGCAACAAGATCTGGACCAATTCCCGCAGGTTCACCTGGTGTTAACGCTATTCTTTTTATCACCGATTAATTCCTAATCTAAAATTTCTATATATGCTGTATTACGTAATTCTTTAGTCCAAGCATCACTTTCTTCAGCAAATTTACGGCTAAACAGCATTTGATAAGCACGGTTTTTGATAAACTTATCAGTAGCATCTGTTTTACGTTTACCTATTAACTTTACAATATGCCAACCATGAGATGATTGAAATGGAGGGCTAATTTCGTCAATTTCTAAATTATCTAATGCGTTAATAAAAGCGGGTACATAAATGCTTGGATCATTCCAACCAAGTTCACCACCTTTAATTGCAGATCCAGGATCCGCTGAGTGTGCTTTTGCTAATTCTTCAATAGTTGATTTACCAGATTTAATGTCTTCAATGAAACCTTCAAGCATTTCTTTTACGCGTGTGTCGCTTAAAATAATTGAGGGCTTAATTAAGATATGCTTTGCATTTACTTCATCAACATCAACTTTCTGTTGGCCTTTCATGTCTAATATTTTGATGATGTGATAACCATTACCACTTTTAAACGGACCAATGATATCGCCTGTATTTTTACCTTTAACAGCATCTGTAAATAAAGTTGGCATTTCATTGATATTCATAAAACCCCAATCACCACCTTCAAGTGCTTTTGGGCCAGATGATGAAGTAATCGCAATATTTTTAAAATCATCCCCTTTATTAAGCAACCCAATCACTTTATCGGCACGAATACGTGCGCTTGCTAGACCTTCTGCTGATTCGTCACCATTATGAGAAATTAAAATATGCCCAAGTTGAAATTCGGTATTATTTTCGCCATGTTCATTTAAAATAGTGACTAAATTATTAATTTCTTGTTCTGTAATATTTACACGACGACGGACTGATATACGTTCTACTTGGCCTAATAAAATATCATCGCGAATAGATTCTCGATAATTAGAATATGAAAGTCCTTCATTTTCTAATTGTGTTTTTAATTGTGATAATGTGAAATTTTGCTCTTTCGCAATGTTATTAATTGTATCATCAAGCTGTGGATCGCCAATACGCATACTAATACGTTCAGCCATTTGCTTTTTAAGTAAGTTCGTAATTAAACGCTCAGATACTTGTGTTGTTAATACACGATCACTTGGTAACGCAGACGTACCATTTTTGGCATTACTTTTAACAACATTAATCAATTCATTGATTTCGCTTTTTAAGATAACTCCATCATTTACAATAATGGCAACGCTATCTAACGCTCTAACTTCCGCTTGGCTTATGCCAGCACTACAAAATAATGAAACTGCTAATACAATTTTTAATAACTTCATGTGTTTTCCGTTACGACTGTAAGTTGTCTTTGCCAGTAATTTATCATAGTTCTATTGGGAACTGTTTAATTATCGCTGGGTTATGGCAATCGATTGTTATGTTAATTTTTTAAATAATAAGGGCGTCGATAAGAAAATAAACCACTATTTAGCATATCACTCGCATTTATAGATTTATCTGCTCCTAATCCTTTGATTTGGAAGCTAAATGAAAATCCTGTTTCAAATTCTTCTGTTGTAATATTATCACTACCTTCTACATATTGAGCTTGTAGCTGTCGATATGCTTGAAAACGTACAGACCAACAACAAGACTCATATTGCAGACCTGCAAATGTCTCAATAGTTCGATTCAAATTAATATCTCGATAATAATTACCAACGAAGGTCCAATCTTGATTAATTGGCCATACACCACTCATACCAAGTTGATTGATTTTATCGTCATTGATATCTTTAACATACCGGTGATTTAATTGAATTAATTTTGAACTGTTTAAGCGATAATCTAAAGTCGATTTACTTTGGGTTACAGAACTTTGTTGCTCATTAAGTTGCATTGCATGATTTAGTTCCCACTGATTATTTATGGAATAAGATAACTCACCAGCTAAAGATGAACGGTCTGGGAATATTTCATCAGAATCACCTTGCTCTTCAAATAACTTAGAGCGTTCTAAGAAAAAAGTTTGACCAATACTCGCTGTGAATTTAGGACGATTATTTTCATCTTTAATCGTTGTAGTCATGCCTAACGTAACTTGATTAGTATCAACAATTCTATCTAAACCACTAAATCGACGCTCTCTAAATAAACCAGAATAATCATCACGTAATAATGCGGTGTCATAAATTCCAATATCTTGTTGGTCTTCATAAGGTACATAAAGGTATTGAACTTTTGGTGTTAATGTTTGAGTAAATCCGGGCGTGAATTTTAAAGGACGTTCAAAATCGACATCTGCATAAAGTTTAAATTGCGGTAATGTTCGAGAAATTGATTCTTCATTTTCGCCACTATCTTGTTGATACCATGTTTGCATCAATTTGACTTCTGAAGTGACATTGAATGAAGAAAAATTTAAAGGTAGTCGTAACGTTGGTTCTGCATGTAACCGTGATGTTTTTTCTTCAGTACCATTGTTTCGTTGGAAATGGCTCAATTCAGAGAACAAGTCATATTCAAAGTAATCACCTAATGTATTGTGATATGAATGAAAACTTATTTGCGGTAGTAATACATAAGGGTCAGTTTGCTGTCCTAATACTTGAATATCTTGTATTCTCATATTTAACCACCAATCATCGGTGTAGTAACCTAAATCAATACTTTTAATTAGCTGATTATCCGTACTGTTACCGTAATCTGAACCTATATCATTAAAATAATTATCATCACTGACTTGAGTGAAATCAGTCGCTATTCGCCAGTTTTCATTAAACTGACCAGTGTGTTGCCAATAAAGTAAATAACGTTTCTCATCAATACTACGATCATTATGTAAATATTCCACGTTGACTAAACCTTCTTGTCCGTTATCTAAATAACGAAATTCAGTATTTAGTTGTAAACCACGTTCAGTCTTAATAATAGGTGTAATAGTCATATCGTAATTAGGCGCGATATTCCAATAGTAAGGCGTGCTAATTTCAAGCCCGTTTTTGCTACTACTACCAATCGATGGATATAAAAAACCAGAACTACGTTTGTCGGAAATTGGCAGTGTTAAATAAGGAAAATAAAAGACAGGAACTTCGAATATTTCAAGGGTGGCATTAGAAATTGTTGCCCAAGCCAATGTTGTATCGATGTTAATCTCTTCTGCTTTTAATGCCCAATCGGGAGTGTCATTTGGGCATGTAGTAAATAGTGCGTTTTTCAACGATAAGTAACGACCATCAGTTACATCAAAACTGTCTGATTGACCATGGATCATTGAATTGTTAAACCAATATTTATTTGTTGTTAGTTGGGTTTTTTTACCACTAAGTGAAGTGGTTAATCCATCGCTAACAAGTGTTAGATGCTGATCTTGAAAATGTAAATTACCTGATGCTGAGAATATGTTCGTAACTTCGTCGTAACGTGCTTGGTCAGCACGGATAAATTTTTCATTTTGTTGAAAAATTACATTACCTTTGTAATCGAGCACACTAGGATATTGGATAGTGGCGTGATCAGACATGATCGATACACGATCGTTAATCAAGTTTATTTTTGGCAAGTCTTTAGAGACAATAAAAGGTGTGATTATTTCACATTGACTAGCTATAGTCTGTTCTTTAGCCCATAAATTGGTCGCTAATGAAGATAGAATTAATAAGGTAATTAAACGCATTGTAGGATTAAGAATACTCTGTTATTAAGTTTTTGCATTAAGAATTCGACTTATCGCTTTATAATCAATAATTTGAACTATAAAGGATTTCGAAGGAAAAAATAAACGGTTATAATATCGTAATTTGTAGCTTAGAGCTAATATTAACAAGAGATAGGCTGTTTATCCTATGTTAACGTTATATCTTTAAACTTGATGCATCTATTTTAGTATTCTGTAAGAGATTTTGCTTACATTAAGGAGTTCACATCGATAACCGTAAACAACAACTAAGTAAATGGTTTAGTCAGCATTTAGATCTGTCGCCTGTTCAATTAAACACTGTTAGCGCCGATGCAAGTTTTAGACGTTATTTTCGATATCAAGATAAGCATAGTTGTTATATTTTAGTTGATGCGCCACCAGAAACTGAAAAAAACCAAGAGTTTATTACTTATGCTACTGAGTATGCCAATGCCGGATTAGATGTTCCTCGTGTTCTTTGGAGTGATATTGAACAAGGTTTCTTGTGTTTGACTGATTTAGGTAATCAAACATTACTACCTTTATTAAAAGACAATAGCGAAAAATGGTATCCCAAAGCGGTTGAGTTATTACCACTGATTAGCAAGGTGGGAAACATTGCCGAGCAGTCATATTATAATGCTGCTTTTTTTGAACAAGAATTAGCGTTGTTTAATCAATGGTTTTGTAATGATTTATTAGATATTGAAATACTAAAAGAACAAAAAGAATCACTTAAAGTATGCTTTGAAATGTTGATTGAAAGTGCATTATCGCAACCTCAAGTAAGTGTTCATCGAGATTTTCATAGTAGAAATATTATGGTGCGAGATAATATTTCATTATCAGTTATTGATTTTCAAGACACAGTCACCGGACCATTAACTTATGATGCTGCATCATTACTTAAAGATTGTTATTTTAAATTATCAATTAATGCTCGTGACGAATTATTAAAGCAATCCTATCAACAGTTTATTGTTTCGCATTCTATTACTTGTTCTTATCAGCAATATAAAAAATGGTTTGATTTTATGGGGTTGCAACGTCACTTGAAAGTATGTGGCATCTTTAGTCGATTGCATTTTAGAGATAATAAATCACACTACCTTAATGATTTATCGTTAGTGGTTGAATATATTGTTGAAACCGTCAATGAATATGAAGAATTACAATCATTAAAAGTCTTATTTGAAAAGGCTATATTGCCAATTCTACCAGACAGGATAGCATTATGTTTGCCATGATTTTAGCTGCTGGACGCGGTGAACGTATGCGTCCATTAACTGATAAATTACCTAAACCTTTATTAGCAGTGAACAACAAACCGTTAATCGAATATCACTTAGATAAATTAAAACATACGTCAATCAATGAAGTCGTTATTAATCATGCATGGTTAGGACATCTTATCCCACATGCTTTAGGTAATGGTGAGCGGTGGCAGCTTGATATCACATATAGTGATGAAGGTGATAATGCACTGGAAACCGCTGGCGGAATAAAAAAAGTATTAGCGATGATGGACGATGAATATATTACCGTCATTAATGGTGATATCTGGACAGAGTTTGATTTTTCGTTATTGCCCAAATCATTACCTGATGGTGTGCTGGCACATCTAATTCTGGTCAATAACCCTAAGCAACACCCTGATGGTGATTTCGCTCTTGGTAACTTACGGTTACAAAATGATGGTGCTGAAAAGTTTACCTTTTCAGGCATTGCTGTTTATCATCGACGTTTTTTTGAAAACATCACAACGAAAGTGTCTGCTTTGGGCCCTGTTATTCGCGACCACATTACGAAAGGGCAAGTGACTGGTGAGTTATATCAAGGCCAATGGTTTGATATTGGAACTCCACAACGCTTAGAAGCTTTAAATAAGACACTGAGTAGTTAGCAATAAATAATTAAATTTTATGTAATTAATAGCATTAAATATCACCGGAGTAAGTTTTGAGAATTTGGGGCAAAGTTTTAGGCTTTATGTTTGGCTTTATGTTTGGGAAATGGATTGGTGCAATCTTAGGGTTGTATTTAGGGCACCGTTTTGATCGTAGTATGAGTCAAGATTTTTCAAACCAAGGGGGCTTTTCAAAATATTTTACGAATAAGGATTCATTTACCAATCAAGCTGTCTTTTTTCATGCTGTGTTTTCAGTGTATGGTCACATTGCAAAAGCGAGTGGACAAGTTACCGCTGAAGAAATTACAGCTGCTGGCATGTTAATGGATAAAATGGGGTTAACAGGCGATAAGCGACGTGAAGCACAAGCTGCATTTAGTGAAGGAAAATCAAGTGATTTTCCCTTAGAAGAAACCTTAAAAGAATTTAAACGTAGCTCCTTTGGGCAACGAGATATTTTACAGTTATTTTTGGAAGTACAATTACAAGCTGCTTTTGCTGATGGTTCTCTTCATCCCAAAGAACGAACAATTCTACATACAGTTGCAAAGAATTTAGGGTTTTCTACTCGAGATATCGATAGATTATTACAACAAATTGAAGCACAGATGAATTACCATCGTCATGAAAAAACTAATAATCAAAGTGGGCCGAGTATTAATGAAGCTTATGATATTTTAGGTGTTTCGGCTAACGATGATGAACAAACAATTAAAAAAGCATGGCGTAAATTAATGTCTCAACATCATCCTGATAAGTTAGCAGCTAAAGGGTTACCGCCAGAAATGTTAGAAATTGCTAATCAAAAGGCGCAAGACATTCAAGCCGCTTATGAGAAAGTAAAAAAACAAAAATAATAGATTTAATCGACACTTATTAATACTTGTAAGTATTAACTACAGATATTAATAAGCGTTTAATTTTACAGTTAAGAATATTGGACTTGAACATGGCTTCAAAATTATCATCAACTATTACACCTAGCGGCATCGCATTATTGCCGTTAATATTATTTCTGTGTTTATTCTTAGGAACAGGTATTTATTTAACATTAGAAGGTGTGGATTTTGCTTTTTACCAAGTGCCTGCACCTGTTGCCGTTTTACCTGCGATTGTTTTAGCGATTATTTTATCTCGCGATACGATCAACGATACTATCGAGCAATTTACTAAGGGTGTTGGTGATAGTAATGTTATTGCCATGTGTTTGATTTACTTATTAGCAGGTGCTTTTGCTGCTGTGGCAAGCGCTACTGGTGGCGTTGAATCGACAGTTAACTTGGGACTAAGCTTAGTTCCATCTTGGTTTTTACTTCCTGGTTTTTTCTTAATCAGTGCTTTTATCGCAACAGCCATGGGCACATCAATGGGTACGTTAGGTGCAGTAGCTCCTATTGCATTAGGTGTTGCACAATCAGCTGGAATTGATATTGCTATCATGGGCGGCGCGGTTATAAGTGGAGCAATGTTTGGGGATAATTTATCAATTATTTCTGATACTACTATTGCTGCAACACGCTCTCAAGGTTGTGAAATGAAAGACAAATTTAAAGAAAACTTGCGAATAGCATTACCTGCAGCTATTGGTGTCTTAGTTCTTCTTATATTTTTAGGTAATGATGCGCCATTACCACCTATTGGAGATATTGATTGGATAAAAGTAATGCCTTATATCGCTATTCTTATTTTGGCTATGGTTGGTGTTAATGTTTTTGTTGTTTTAGGCAGTGGCATTGTGATGGCAGGCTTAGTTGGTTTAATGCAAACACCTGATTATGGATTAATGGTTTTGGCTAAAGATATTTATAAGGGCTTTAGTGATATGCAAGAAATTTTAATTCTTGCCATGTTAATCGGCGGTTTAGGCGCAGTAATGAGCCAGCAAGGTGGTCTTGCATTTATCGTGAAATTTATTGATAAAATATTAATAAAAATGAGTCATAAAACGGGAACGGTGAGTACTGCATCTGCTGAATTAGGTATCGCTGGGGTAGTAAGTTTAACCAATGTAGCGATTGCTAATAATACCGTGTCTATTATTGTAGCTAGTGATGTGGCTAAAAACTTAGCTCAAACACATGGTGTTGAGCCCAAACGAAGTGCTAGTTTATTAGATATATTCGCTTGTTGTATCCAAGGATTACTTCCTTATGGAGCGCAAGCGTTAATGATAGGTGCACTGTTTAAATTATCTCCATTAACAGTATCTATACATGTTTTTTATCCTATGTTGTTAGCATTATCTGCGATTTTAACAATTTTATTTCGTCAAAGATTATTAAAAAACTTATAGATGAATCATCATCTTAAATAGAATTATTAACTAAATTATATTTAACCGTAATTTTTTTATGATAGTATCAATTCTTATTGAAAATATGTTTATAGGGATTTTCAATTGTTTAGATATATATCAATTTTAACGTTGTTATTTAAATACTTTAAGTAACAACGTAATTTAAAATTATTTAAATAGAGGCGTTAGTTAATATGAATTTCCACGCAGCACGTCAACCCATTTTAGATATTGATCAGCAATTATTCGCTTATGAATTATTTTTTCGTGACGGTATCACTAATGTTTTTCCTGAAATAGATGGTGACGAAGCAACATCAAAAATTATTGCTGGTAGTCAGTTTGATTTCTCATTACCTGACTTTACTGGTAATAAGCTAGCTTTTATTAATTTTACTTATGCCACCATTAGTAAAAAATACCCAACTTTAGTGCCTAATACCGATATCGTTGTTGAGGTACTAGAAACAGAAAAACCTGGGAAGAAACTACTTAATGAAATTAAAGAATTACATGCAGCAGGTTATATTGTAGCGTTAGATGATTATATTCATGAGCCTGTTTGGTTACATTTTTTTCCTTATATTAAAATTATTAAAGTTGATTTTTTAGAAGCCTCGCCTGAGCAAATAGATGTAATTATTAAAGCTACTAAAGCGTTTCCTCATATTGATTTATTAGCTGAAAAAATAGAAACACATGACGAGTTTGAAAGGGCTAAGTCCTTAGGTTTTAAGTACTTTCAAGGGTATTTTTTTGCACGTCCACAAATGGTAAAAATAAAATCTTTAACTCCAGCTCAATTTAGTTTGGCAGAATTACTTTATGAAACGAGTAAACCTGAATTAGACTTACCTAAAATTATTTCAGTGTTTGAATTAGACGTAAACCTAGCTTATAAATTACTCCGTTATAGTAATTCTGCAATTTTTGCACGTAGAAATGAAGTTTCAAGTATCAAACAAGCGATCATTACTTTAGGAAAGAAAGAGCTGCAAAAGTTTTTGTCTGTTTTGTTTTCGGCACAAGTTGCATCAGATAAGCCACCTGAACTAATGGCGATGTCTTTAACTCGTGCGCGCTTTGCTGAGGGTTTAGCACTTGAAAGCGTAAAATTTGAAGATAGTAGTGTTGCATTCTTAACTGGAATGTTATCGCTCATTGATACTA
>CALJMY010000223.1 GCA_937981905.1 uncultured Enterobacterales bacterium | reverse complement strand
ATTAGAGTTAAAGTGATTAATTAAGGCCGGTCTCCGGACTTGTTCAAACAAATAACGTTGAATTTACCGTTGCGGGGGCAGCGTAGGACTCTCACCTAACTTCCCGTTTATCCTAATCTCTAATTCATTGAACAAATTAGTCTTAGGCACCTTAATTTTGATGCGCGCACTTTAATGATTTATACCATTGAGGTCAACTGTTAAATAGACGTCTATACGTCTTTTTAAAATATTATTAAATGCTATGTACTAGTTTAATTTTAAAGTGGGTAATTGAATTGCCTATCACTAAAAAATAGATGATTGCGCCATGGTAGAAAACTCTTCAAGAAACTTCATTCCTTTGTGTGAATTTCCTTTTGAATTTAGTTTTGGGCTCCAAACAGCGATTGAATACTTATTCGGGTATATAGCAATAATCCCGCCGCCAACACCACTTTTACCAGGTAATCCCACTTTAAACGTGAACTGACCTGATTCATCATAAAATCCGCATGTTTGCATCAATGCGTTGATTCTTTTTGTCTGGCTGGTATTTAGTATGACTTCGCCATCTGCGGTTTTACGACCGTTGTTTGCTAAAAATAAGAATAATTCTGACAGCTCCTTACACGTTAATTCAATAGAGCAAAGGTCATAATAGAAATCGAGAACATCACATGGATTGTTTTTAATGTTTCCGAGATCTTTAATGAAATTACACAAAGCAACGTTTCGAAATCCTACTGCTTTTTCAGATTTAGCTATTTTAGGCGAATAATCTATTGATGCATTGTTAGATATATTTCTCACAAATGCTAAGAATTCGTCTCTTGGGTTAGCTAAATTACTCAGTAATACATCAGCAACAACAATAGCCCCTGCATTAATAAACGGATTTCGAGGAATACCATTATCAGATTCAAGCTGAACAAGCGAGTTAAAGGCTGTACCCGAAGGCTCTACGCCAACACGCTCCCATAGTTCACCTCCCTTTATTTTATAAGCGAGTGCTAATGAAAGTACTTTTACAATACTTTGGATAGAGAATTTATCATCGCAATTTCCTACGCCAAACTGGCAGCTATCAGTCGTTGAAATAAAGACGCCAAAACTTTCAGGATCAACATTAGCTAATTCAGGAATATATGAGGCTAATTGGCCCTCATTCTCTATATTGCCAACATTTTTGTAAACTTGTCGAATGGCTTCGCTAAGGTTCATCATTTTCTATCCACGTATATTAAAAATATGCAGACAATAAACTATCACCTCAAGTTTGCAAGAGAGATGTCATTTATTATTTAAATAAAAGCAGTAAAAGATCACACTTATTTATGTGAAATTACTTATTAATCGTTTCCGCCACAAAAAATACACCGTGGGTAACACAAACAACGTTAGTATCATCGCGCTTAACATACCGCCAACCATTGGCGCTGCTATACGGCTCATGACTTCTGAACCAGTTCCAGTACCGTATAACACAGGTAACAAACCAATGATTATCGATAATGCGGTCATCATTACTGGTCTAATACGTAAACCTGCACCGTTGATAATGGCCTGTTTCAGTTCGGCCAAGGTCGGTGATTTACTATTGGCAAGTAGTTCGTCATACGCTTGATTTAAATACACCAACATAATGACGCCAATTTCAACAGCAACGCCAGCTAAAGCGATGAAGCCAACACCAACAGCTACCGAAAAATTAAATCCTTCAAGATACATCAACCACACACTACCTACTAAACTTAGTGGCAATGTGCCCATGATAATCGCTACCATAGTGATGTTTTTAAAATTCATAAACAGCAATAATATAATCAACCCTAATGTAAGCGGCACTACATACACTAATTTAGCTTTTGCACGTTCCATGTATTGATATTGCCCTGCCCATTTAATGGAGTAACCCGCGGGCAATATAAGTTGCTGACTTACAATGTCTTTAGCATCGGTAACATAACTGCCTACATCGATGTTTTCAATATCAATATAAACCCAGCCATTTAATCGTGCGTTTTCACTTTTAATACCCGGAGGGCCGTCCTCAATCATAATATTGCTAACATCACCTAACGTGATTTGTAACCCTGATTTGGTAACTATGGGTAATAATTTTATCTGATCTGGAGAATTCCTAAAGTCTTGTTTGTAACGAACATTAACAGGATAACGCTCTAGCCCTTCAACGGTTTGAGTCACGTTAACACCGCCAATAGCGGTAGTAATCACCTGTTGGACATCATCAATATTAAGCCCGTAACGCGCTGCTTTAATCCTATCAATATCAATTTTCAAATAACGTCCACCAGCCACACGTTCAGAATAAACAGACGCTGTGCCTTTAACGTTTTTTAAAATTTGTTCTATTTGAAGTCCTATTTTTTCAATCTCAGATAAGCTTGGTCCGGCTATTTTAATACCTACAGGAGTTTTTATGCCTGTGGCTAACATATCGATACGGGTTTTAATTGGCATCACCCATGTGTTAGTTACGCCGGGAAATTTGACTAAACGGTCGAGTTCTTTTCTAATTTTTTCACTAGTCATACCCGCTCTCCATTCACTTTGAGGCTTTAACCGAATGAATGATTCAATCATGGTTAATGGCGCAGGATCGGTAGCTGTTTCAGCGCGGCCAATTTTACCTAATACCGATTTTACCTCTGGCATCGTCATAATTAACTTATCGGTTTGTTGTAATAATTCGCGTGCTTTACCAACAGATATGCTCGGGTAAGTGGTCGGCATATACATGATATCGCCTTCATCGAGTGGCGGCATAAACTCACTACCCATTTTATTAATCGGCCATAATCCAACGAGTAAAATAAGTCCTGCGGCTAACATCGTTATTTTGGGGAAATTAAGTACTGCACGTAGTGATGGTAAATAAGCGGCAATTAACACTCGATTCAAAGGGTTTTTATGTTCGCTTATTATTTTGCCGCGAATGAAATAGCCCATCAACACAGGCACTAATGTAATAGCCAACGCTGCTGAAGCCGCCATTGCATAGGTTTTCGTAAAAACGAGTGGCGAAAACATCCGCCCTTCTTGCGCTTCAAGTGTGAACACAGGCAAGAAACTCACGGTAATAATCAATAAGCTAAAAAATAACGCAGGGCCGACTTCACTCGCTGACTTCATCACAATTTGCCAGCGGTTTTCATCGGTGAGAGGTGTTTTTTCCATGTGTTTGTGCATGTTTTCGATCATAACGATCGCGCCATCGATCATCGCACCAATCGCGATTGCAATACCACCTAATGACATAATATTCGCATTAAGTCCTTGCAAATGCATGATGATAAATGCTGTTAATATGCCCACCGGTAAGCTGATAATCGCCACCAACGATGAGCGCACATGAAACAAAAACACGATGCACACGAGTGCGACCACACCAAATTCTTCTAATAATTTAATCCATAGGTTTTCAACCGCACTCTCAATCAACTTACTGCGATCGTACACCGGAACGATTTCGACGCCTGCTGGTAAGCCTTTTTTAAGTTGCGTTAATTTTTCTTTAATACCATTAATAGTATTTTGGGCATTTTCACCAAATCGCATCACGACAATACCACCAACGGTTTCACCTTCACCGTTGAGTTCTGCTATACCTCGGCGCATTTGCGGCGCAATAACAACATCGGCCACATCGTTTAATAATAATGGCGTGCCGTTATCGTTAAGCCCCAATGGAATATTACCAATGTCAGTTTTACTTTTTAGATACCCTGTGGCGCGAATCATATATTCAGCTTCGGCCAACTCAATAACAGACGCACCTACCTCTTGATTTCCTTGTTTAATAGCGCTGCTGATAAGTGATAATGGAATGTTGTAAGTACGTAATTTGTTAGGATCAACCTGCACTTGATATTGCTTAACGAGGCCACCTAATGCTGCTACTTCCGACACGCCATCAACCGTTTGTAATTCATATTTCAAAAAGAAATCTTGAATACTACGAAGCTCACTTAAATCATGCTGACCTGTGCGATCAACTAACGCATATAAATAAACCCAACCAACACCCGTAGCATCAGGTCCTAATTGTGGTTTAGCAGATGGCGGTAAGTTAGGTGTTACTTGACTTAAATACTCTAAAACACGTGAACGTGCCCAATATAAATCGGTATCTTCATCGAAAATTACATATACATACGAATCACCAAAAAATGAAAACCCGCGAACAGTTTCTGCACCCGGCACTGAGAGCATCGCAGTTGTTAATGGATAAGTGACCTGATCTTCTACCACTTGTGGCGCTTGTCCGGCATAACTTGTTTTAATAATAACTTGGACATCAGACAAATCAGGAATAGCATCTACGGGGGTGTTTTTAACAGAATATAGCCCAGCACCAACCAGTAATAAGCAGCTTAACAGCACCATTAAACGATTATTAATAGACCAAGCAATAATGGATTTAATCATGAATTATTCTCCATACCGCTCTTTATATTGCTCTTTATATTGTTCTTTATATTGTTCTCCATCATTTGAGCAGGTTTATTGAGCATCTCACTTAGTTTTTTCATATCAGTAATAATATAGTCGCCATCACTATCTTTCATGATTTCAATGTTAAGCGTTTGACCAACAGAAAAAGAATCCATTGATAGTGATTCATCAACATAGAAATCCATAGTCATTTCAGGCCAACTCCATGATGGAATTGGCTCATGAGAAACATTAATTAATGCATAATCTTCAAACACTCGATTAACGATCGCTTGAACCCATACTTTTTCAGTATTATTACTAGTGCTATAACGCATTAAATCCGATGAAATATTTGATTCAGAATCAAGTAAGAATTGCGCTGAAGTCACCACTTTATCGCCCAGTTCAAGCCCTGAGAGTATTTGAGTATGTGATTCATTACTCAATCCAATATCCACCTTGATAGATTTATATTTACCCTCACCTAATGCCAATACAACGCGGTTATTACGCCCAGTTCTAATGACTGACTCACTGGGTATTAATAACGTTTCCTCAAGTGATTTAGGTTGTAATAAAATATTGGTATACATATTTGGTTTGAGCATATAGTTTGAATTATTAATGCGTAACTTAAATTGTTGCGTGCGTGTGTTCTCATTTAGCATTGGATAAATAATATCAACCTCGCTCGTCCATTCTTTATTTGGATAAGCAGTACTTGTTATTAATGCTTTATCACCAACATTTAATTGTTTGGTTTGTGACTCAAAAACATCAACATTCACCCATACTGTATCTAACGAACTAATGGTTAGTAAGTTCATAGCTGGATTTATAAAAGTACCTTCACGAATAATAATGTGGTCAATCACACCATCAATAGGCGCGTTAATTGTTAATGTGTTACTTACCTGTCGTGTTTTTATAATCTTATCAATAACTATTTTTGGTACGGCTAAAGCAGTTAATCGACGAGTCGCAGCATTAATTAATCGTTTGTTATGTTGCTCAATAGCAAGTACTAACTCTTCTTGGGCATTAACAAGTTCTGGAGAATAAATATCATAAAGCGGCTGACCTTTTAAAACATTATCCCCTATTGCATTAACGTGTAATTTCTCTATCCAACCTTCGACTCTTGAGTGCATATTTACGCGATTATCATCGTCAAATACAACCATTCCAGTTGTTCTAATGGTCTGTTGTAATTTACCTAACATCACAGGCGCTATTTTAACGCCTAAATTATTAACTACAGCTGGAGAAATAACGACAACCCCAGCCTCATTGTTTCCCATTGAATCGTACACAGGTACTAATTCCATGCCCATTGGTGATAACCCTGGTTTATCTCTTTGAAAATTAGCATCCATGGGCGCAACCCAATATAACGGTTGTGATTCATTATCGTTATTAGCATTCATCTCATTATTGCTAGTGTTATTTAATAAAGGGAATCCAAAAATAGCAATCGCCATACCAGCGATTAATGCTGCACTTGTTACTGCTGAGATGTTCAATATAGATTTATTCATGATGTGCTCCACCATTATTGTTTTTATATTCTGAAATAGAGAATTTATTGCTAATAGGTGCTTTAAAGTGATGGTCAGTTTGAGTCAGTAAATAATTTAAGGTCAAAATACTCATTTGTTGTTTTATCGAAATATCAAAACTCTCAATTTCTCTATTTAACTGGGATAACTTAGCATGCATGATTGATGAAAAATCACCCTTATCGTTATGATAAGAGGACGATGCAGCATCAACAATATTTTGTGTTTGAGGTAGTAATTTATCTCGATACAACGCTAATCGTTTATCAAGTTGGTGTAAGTTTGCTTGCTCAGCACGTGCAGTTGCAATCATCGATTGTAACTGTAATAAGCGGTCAGTTTGATGCATTGATAATTGTTTTTTAGCAATTAATACTTTGCTGTTATTGCTTGCTTGATTGAATAAAGGAATATCAAGAGAGACACCTACAGACAACAAATCAG
>CALJMY010000222.1 GCA_937981905.1 uncultured Enterobacterales bacterium | reverse complement strand
GTAGTGACGTCCTGGAGTATCATACTCAACATGAGAAGTAGAGATAGTTATACCACGTGCTTTCTCTTCAGGAGCGTTATCGATTTGATCGAATGCTTTAACGTCGCCGCCGTAAGTTTCAGCAAGTACTTTAGTGATTGCTGCAGTAAGAGTTGTTTTACCGTGATCAACGTGGCCGATAGTACCAACGTTAACGTGTGGCTTGGAGCGATCAAATTTTTCTTTAGACATGATGTAGCCTCATTCAGATGATAATACAGGTGGTAATCGAACCACTTGCGATTTTAGAGTCGGATTATAATACCAATATTACAAAAGATCTAACGAAGAGGTTACTTTTTTTACGATTAATAACAATTGTATTAAATTTATATTCTAAAGACGCACTAATGAATAGTTACGATTAAACACTTAAAATGAGGAATAGCAGGCTTTAAAGGTTATGAATGACTTTATTGAGACATATTAATTATATTAAAAATTAAGCATTTATTTTAAATAAATAATAAAATAATTATCAATTAAATTTTAATAAATAGAATTTTTTAAGAAAATATAAGGATTTTAAACTAAGAAGAGATGGTGCTGATACGCAGATTCGAACTGCGGACCTCATCCTTACCAAGGATGCGCTCTACCAACTGAGCCATATCAGCAATTTATTGTTGGAGCAGACGGCGGGAATCGAACCCGCAGCATTAGCTTGGAAGGCTAAGGTATTACCACTATACGACGTCTGCTTAATAGAACTTTTTAGCTATTCTAGCTTAAAAGTTATTGCTAGAATGTCTAGGTATATACATACTTCTAAAACTAACACATTGTGCTAAACCATTTGCTTTAAACTACATGGCGATTGGTTTCGTAAAAAAATGGTGGAGGGAGGTGGATTCGAACCACCGAAGGCTGAGCCGGCAGATTTACAGTCTGCTCCCTTTGGCCACTCGGGAACCCCTCCAGAATTTTTTATACTATGAAACGATGGTGCCGACACCAAGAGTCGAACTCGGGACCTACTGATTACAAGTCAGTTGCTCTACCAACTGAGCTATGTCGGCGTTCCGTTTCATTGGGGCGTATATTAGTGACTTGCTTTGCTCAATGCAAACACTTTTTGCAAATAAACCACTTTTTTAGCAAAAAATGATTCGACTGCCTAAATACACGACAATAAGATTATTTAACATACAAAATAAGACCTTCCAAAACTAGGTGAGGTCTATTATTTCCTAATTCAACAATCTCAGGAGGTAAATGATTAATACCGCCGCCTGTTAAATATACAATTGGAGTTACATGGTTATCAAACATCGATTTAGCTTTTTGAATAGCATAAAGCACCGTTCCGGCAAGCGCAGCTCGACTTCCATTTTGAACACATGCTTTAGTGTTTTTTCCAAATGACAATTCTTCCCCATGATGACCACCACCACGTACTAATGCCGTATGTTCAGTAAGTGCTAAATTCATTAAGCGAAAACCTGGACTTATCCATCCACCTAAATGTTTACCTTCACCGTCAACCACATCAACAGTCATTGCAGTACCAATATCAATAACAACAACAGGCGCATTAGCTTCTTTATAAGCGGCTAGAAATGCTAACCAACGATCAATCCCTAATTTAGTATGGTCATCGTAACTATTAGTCACACCAAACGCTTGTGTTGGACTGGTGATTTGTTGGTAATTAACTTTTAACAAACGAGCCAATGCATTTATATGCTGATAGTTCTTTGGGTCACCTACATTGGAAAATATGATTTGATCAACATCACCTATTTCTTCAAGGTTTGGACGATGGCAAAAACCAGTCACGGTATAACTACCTAAGTAATGCATGCCAGTAACACCACCTTTAGCATCTAAGTGGAGCTGAGACGCTTTTAATTTGCTGTTACCAATTTCAATAAGTAGTTTAATACTTGTAGTCATAGCTATATTTTTCTCAATGATATTTCGCCGCCAAAATATGACTGTTTTTTATTATCGATATTAAGCACTATGCCGCCCTGCGCATCAACGCCACCAGCAATACCATCAACGACTCTTTGCCCCATGTGTAATTGCACATGATGCCCAATAAAACAATCATACTCATGCCAACGATCGACGAAGGTTGTAAATCCTGTTTGCTCGAACTGTTTAAGATGATTAATCAGGTAGCGTAATATTGTACCTGCAATCATATTACGATTAAGGTCTAGCCCTGTTTCTTCAAGATCAGCAAAAGGTTGATCAATTTTCTGATTAACATTAATTGGTAATTTAACATTAATACCAGCACCAATAATAATATCGCAGCTGTCACTACCCTGACCTTCAAGCTCAACAAGAATTCCGGCAAGCTTTCTACCTTGGTAATAAATATCATTAGGCCATTTAAGACCAAGATCTGGCACTCCTAACTCAACCAATGCATCAACAATAGCAATACCAACTACTAAACTCAGTCCCATGGTTGCACTAATGCCTTGCTCGAAACTCCAATGCGTCGAAAAATAAAGACTAGCACCCAACGGTGAAACCCATTCTTTACCACGACGACCACGACCTGCTGTTTGTGCTTCACTAAAGATAGTGGTGCCAGATGTTTTGTTATCGATGGTTTTATTTAATAAACCTT
The DNA here is from genome assembly GCA_937981905.1 of uncultured Enterobacterales bacterium. GTDB lineage: Bacteria > Pseudomonadota > Gammaproteobacteria > Enterobacterales > Psychrobiaceae > Psychrobium. The sequence continues at coordinate 8,121 of CALJMY010000222.1, read as the reverse complement.
GCTTAATAAGATCGTTAGTCGAGCCAACAACCGTTTCAACTTGTATTGGCACATCGCTTAATTGGCTTGATTCGATAATGGCATCACGTTCTAATAAATCGATAGGTGTTGATAAACAATAACCTTTACCTGTTACCGAATAAATATCGAGCCCCAGCTTTTGTAATGCTTGAATATGTTTACCAATTGCGGCTCTGCTAATATTATTTTGCTCGCCTAACCATTCACCAGAGCAAAAATCGCCATTAGCTAATGCCAGTAATATATTGTGAGTTACTTTATTAAACATTGGTTAGTCTCTTGTGGCACGTCTCAAATTTACTGTAACCATCTCGGTCAACAAGGTTTACTTCAGGTTCAAGTACTACACCAAAAGTCTGATTTACTGATTCGATAATCAAATGAGCTAAATTGATAACATCACTCGATGTAGCTTTGCCATTATTTACTAGCACTAATGCTTGATGAGTATGAACACCTGCCCCACCAATACTTTTACCTTTTAGTCCTAAGTGGTCGATCAACCACCCAGCAGCCAGTTTAACCCCGTCAGCCACTATGTATTGTGGCATGTTGTCATAATCATGCTGTAGTTGTTTAGCGTGTTGAGTTGTGACTACAGGATTTTTAAAGAAGCTTCCTACATTAGGTAATATTTCTGGATTTGGTAATTTAGCATTTCTTACATCAATTACTTTATTAGCGACAGATTGCGATGTAGGTGCTTCATTTAATTCAGCAGACCACGCTTTTAATTCGCCGTAGCTTAATTGTGGTTGCCATTGTTTTGTTAATTTAAACGTTACTTGCGTAATAAAGAAATGACGTTGCTGTTTAAACACACTTTCACGATAAGCAAATTGACAATCGTTGTTAGTAAAGATATGACGAAGACCAGTATGAATATCATAACCAATGACTTCATGGCACACCTGTGAAAATTCAACACCATAAGCACCAATATTTTGTACAGGTGCGGCGCCAACACTGCCAGGAATTAATGCTAAATTTTCTAAGCCGCCAATGTTTAATTCAGCACAGTGCATAACAAAGTCATGCCAATTTTCACCACCAGCAACTTGGAAGTAATGAGAATTATCATCTTCCCATTGTTTAATACCTGCAATGTTATTAGCTAAGATTCTCCCCTGATAATTTTCAGTAAATAGCATATTAGAACCTCCTCCTAAAACTAGAAAAGGATGCGTTAATGGCAATAGTTGTTCTAACTGATTTACAGAGGTGACAGCAATCAATTCATTGGCATGGGCGTTCAACTGAAAAGTATTTAAGTGCTGTAAAGGAATAGACGACATAGAAAAATCTTAAAAATAAAATACACAAGCAGTGTAAATTAAATTCAGACCATTGAACAGAAACGCTAGCTGAACAGGGTTAATTAATGCTTCTGCTCATATCCTACAAATAAAAATGCCAGTGTCCCTAAGGTACACTGGCATTCTTTATTATATTTTACTTACATCTATAAGTTATAAACTTATAGTGACGCCATCACAGCATCTAAACCTTTTGACAAGTCAGCAAGTAAATCATCAATAGACTCAAGACCAATCGATAATCTAACTAGCGTATTGCTAATACCAGCAGTTAAACGAGCACTTTCTTCCATACCAGCATGTGTCATTGTAGCAGGATGAGCGATTAAGCTTTCAACACCGCCAAGGCTTTCAGCCAAACAGAATAATTCGATTGATTCAATAAAGACTTTAATCTGATCTTCATTACCCACAATATCAAAACTCAACATAGCGCCAAATCCAGCTTGTTGCTCTTTAGCTAGCTCGTGTTGTGGATGAGTCACTAAACCAGGGAAGTTAACTTTAGTAATCGCAGGGTGAGTTACTAAGAAATCAGCAATAGCAGTCGCGTTTTCTTGATGCTGTCTTAATCTTACAGATAAGGTTCTAAGACCACGCATTGCTAAATAACTATCAAATGCAGATCCTGTTGTACCAATACAATTTGCCCACCAATCTAGATCAACGCCTAGTTGATGATCTTGCGTAATAATGGCACCAGCAACCACGTCACTATGGCCATTAATGTATTTAGTACACGAATGTAAAACGATATCAGCACCTAAGCTTAATGGCTGCTGCAATACAGGCGTTAAGAACGTATTGTCTACTACTGTGTAAGCACCTACTTCTTTTGCTCTTGTAGCAATGGCTTTAATATCAACTAAACGTAATAACGGATTACTTGGCGTTTCTACCCAAATCATCTTAGGCGATTGTGCAAAAGCATCTGCAAGCGCGGCTTCATCATTTTGGTCAACGACGATTAATTTAAATAATCCACGACGAGCCAAATGATCAAACATACGGTAACTACCACCATAACAATCATGAGGAACAACTAGTGTATCTTCTGGTGTTAACAATTGAATAATTGTCATTATTGCAGACAAGCCAGTGCTAGTAATAACACCGTAAGTACCGCCTTCTAATTCAGCTAATGTTTTAGCGAATTGACTACGCGTCGGATTACCACGTCGTGCATAATCATACTCTCTCGGGTTGTTGTAACCGTCAAACGTATAATTACTTGATAAATAAATAGGAGGAACCACGGCACCATGTTGAGTATCTGTATCTATTCCACCACGAACGGCAATGGTTTGCTGTTTCAATTTGCTCATAAAAGCTCCGACAAGGGTTGACTTACTACACCACTAAGATATAAAGATGTCTAGATGGCTAATTTAAATTAATCATAAACAGCCGTCAAGATGTTTAGACGTCCGATTTTCAATATAATTGATAAGATATTTGACAGTCTGCATGTAACCGTTAAACTCAGCAATGTTTTCAAGTATTAGCCGTTTAGAGCTCTATACGTATAGTAAAGCTTTAACAAAAGTTAAACTAACACCAATTATAATATTAAAGGTATTTTCATGACAGTCTGGAATGGCGATTATATTAGTCCATATGCGCAGCACGGCAAAAAAAACGAGCAAGTTAAAAAAGTAACCGTGTCTGTTCCGTTAAAATTATTGAAAATATTAACTGATGAACGTACTCGCAGACAAGTAAATAACTTACGACATGCCACTAATAGTGAATTGTTATGTGAAGCATTTCTTCATGCTTATACTGGTCAGCCATTACCTGAAGATAGCGATTTATCAAAAGAAAAGCCAAGTATGGTGCCACAAGCAGCACAAGAATTAATGGAAGAGTTAGGTACATTAGCTGCTTATTTAGAAGAGCACGAAGAATAAAATTATCACTCTCTTATGCTTATTGAGTCTTGTCCAACTGACTTAATAAGCCGTGTTATAAACACTCTCCGATCAAAACTACCTTTAGCATTATTTCATACTCTCTAGTTATCGACTTATCTCTTTTTATTCACCTCTAAATTATAGGCATAAAAAAAGGCTGGATAACCAGCCTTTTTAAACATCAAATCGTTATTACGACTCCATGTAACCTTCAGGCATTGCAATGCGAGCAACACCAGAATCAATTGCTGCTTGAGCAACTGCTTTAGATACACGCGTTAATAAACGGTTATCCATTGGTTTAGGGATTATGTATTCTTTACCAAAAGATAATGACTCATAACCACTTGCTTCAAGTACTTCGGCTGTTACAGGTTCTTTCGCAATTTGGCGAAGTGCATGTACAGCAGCAACTTTCATTTCTTCGTTAATTGTAGAAGCACGAACATCTAATGCACCACGGAAGATGAAAGGGAAACACAATACGTTATTAACTTGGTTAGGGTAGTCAGAACGACCCGTTGCCATAATTAAATCTTTACGTGTAGCATGAGCAAGTTCTGGCTTAATTTCAGGATCAGGATTTGAACAAGCAAAGATAATTGGATTAGGAGCCATTAATTTAACATGCTCTGCCCCAATAACATCAGGACCCGATACACCAACAAAAATGTCAGCGCCATCAATAACATCTTCAAGCGTACGCATGTCAGTATTATTAGCAAAACGGCGTTTGTATTCGTTAATATCATCACGACCAGAATGGATTACACCTTTACGGTCAAGCATGTAAATCTTCTCACGCATTGCGCCACAAGAAATTAATAATTCCATACATGAAACAGCAGCCGCACCAGCACCCATACAAACAATGCGTGCTTCTTCAATTTTCTTACCTTGAATATCTAACGCATTCAACATACCAGCTGCAGTAACGATAGCTGTACCATGTTGATCATCATGAAAAACAGGAATAGAACAACGTTCTTTTAATGCTTTTTCAATAACAAAACATTCAGGCGCTTTAATGTCTTCTAAGTTAATACCACCAAATGTATCAGCGATATTAGCAACAGTATCGATAAATTCTTCTACTGTACGATGTGTTACTTCTATATCGATTGAATCGATATGAGCAAAGCGCTTAAACAATAACGATTTACCTTCCATTACAGGTTTAGATGCTAATGGGCCTAAGTTACCTAAGCCTAAAATAGCTGTACCGTTAGTGATAACAGCAACTAAGTTACCCTTACCTGTATATTTATAAGCATTCTCTGGGTCTAGCGCGATTTCTCTTACAGGCTCAGCAACACCTGGACTATAAGCTAACGCTAAGTCAGTTGCAGTTTCTGCTGGAGTAGATACTTCTACACTAATTTTACCCGGCGTAGGAAAAGCGTGATAATCAAGCGCTTGTTGACGAAAATCGGTCATTTTTTCTGTTTCCCTAATTAAACAGTGATTCAAAGATCAAATATGGTGCATCTATTTCAGATAGTCCTTATAAAATACGCTTACAGTAGACAATTTCAACCTCTAAAAATTAAATCACGAGTGATCAAACCAGAAGTATTGCTCGAACTGAAAAAGCTGAATAAGATTCTTTCTTATTCAATATTTTTTTGATTATAAAATAGCTAAAAAACACCATAATTTGATACTTAGTTGATAGACTAAAGCCTATACCATCACTTTATTTGATGTAATTAAAAATTGTTATAAAAATAGAAGAATAATTCTACTTTTATAACAATTTTCTATGAGATATAAAAAAAGCACCATAAAGGTGCTTTTGCTTAAATCAATAGAAGAATTACTTCTTAGATTTAAGAGAACCGAAGCGTGATTTGAATTTATCAACACGACCACCAGCATCAGCAACTTTTTGCTTACCAGTGTAGAAAGGATGACATGCAGAACATACGTCTAGTGCCAAATCTTTTCCAACAGTTGAACCAACTGTGAATACGTTACCACATGAACATGATGCAGTAATTTGCTCGTAAGTAGGATGAATATCTTGTTTCATTAGAAAAACCTCTAAATAGTTCGCATCGCTAACAGACCCGTAGTCTGACACCATACGAAGATTATAAAAAATAATAGGTCGCGGATTATATAGGAGCCTATTATCTATTACTAGTTAATTGCACAAAAAATCTCATCTATTAATATAAATAAGTGAAAAGGATCGTTGGTTGATCCTAAGATCAATATTTATCAACGTTTGTGCAACTCTCGCATCATACCACAATTGGCGTTACACTCCTCATCATTGCCTATCAATTTAATCCCGAGTTCAACATGCAAGTGACTCACAAGACCTTATTAGAAGTAGCTGTTCCAACACCATTGACTCGACCTTTTAATTATCAATGTCCTTTAGATATTGACTTGCCCGTTGTTGGTGCGCGTGTAACGGTGCCTTTTGGTGCAAGAGAGTTAACAGGCATGGTTACTGCGTTAGTTAGTGAGATTGATGAATCTATTAATATTGATAAGCTAAAACCAATCATTGCCGTACTCGACAACGAGCCATTACAACCGCCAAGCTTTCATAAATTGCTTACTTGGGCGAGCAATTATTATCACTATTCATTAGGTGAGATTTACAACCAATCGTGGCCAGCGTTATTACGAAAAGGCGAATTAGCCAATCTTCAAACGGTTATGCATTGGTGTATTACCGACATAGGCAAAGAAACACCCGTTGATGATTTAAAGCGCGCTAAAAAACAACAACAGTTATTAGAGCACATGCAAGCTCACCAACATCAGTTTGCGCAACAACTCAAATATGAGGGTTTCTCTAGCGCTACTATTAAAGCCTGTGTTGAAAAACAATATATTGAACAACGTCCATTACCACAACCAACACCGTGTTACTGGAATGAAAGCCACATTAATGAGTCAGATAAACTTGTCTTAAATCCCGAACAAGCGATTGCCGTTGCAGCTATTAATAACTCCCCTACTTATAAAACCAGTTTATTACTAGGCGTTACGGGTAGTGGTAAAACAGAAGTCTATCTACAAGCGATTGAACAAGTCATTTCTAGAGGCCATCAAGCCTTAGTGATGGTGCCAGAAATTGGTTTAACACCACAAACACTGCAACGTTTTCAAAGTCGATTTAACGTCCCTATTGTTTTTCTACATTCAGGGCTAAATGACAAGGAACGATTAGAAGGATGGCTTAAAGCAAAAATGGGCTTAGCCGCTATTGTCATTGGTACTCGTTCAGCTATTTTCACGCCGCTATTAAAACCCGGTATGATTATCGTTGATGAAGAACACGACGGATCATTCAAACAACAAGACACATTTCGATATAACGCCCGTGATTTAGCAGTAGTGCGCGCCAACACTGAAAATATTCCATTAGTGATGGGCAGCGCCACACCAAGTTTTGAAACCCTGCACAACGCGCAATTAGGAAAGTATCAACAACTCACACTAACCAAACGTGCGGGTAATGCTAACCAAGCAAGCCACCAACTAATAGATATTAAAGGCTTACAGCTACAAAGCGGTATGTCACCACAGTTGATAGAGTTATTAAGGCATCATTTAAACCAAGGCAACCAAGTGATGATTTTCTTAAATCGTCGCGGTTACGCCCCTGCACTGTTATGCCATGAATGTGGCTGGCTAGGTAAATGCCAACGCTGTGATGCTAACTATACCGTTCATCAACGTTATCAATATGTGCAATGTCATCATTGTGGCGACCAACACGCTATTCCTTATCAATGCCCCGGTTGTAGTAGCACACAATTAGCAACGGCGGGCGTTGGTACAGAGCAATTAGAACAAGCCATTAATGAAATATTCCCCGAATTTAACAGCGTGCGTATTGATCGCGATAGCACACGCCGCAAGGGTTCGCTTGATGATTCATTAAAAGGTATTGCCAACAACGATTATCAAATTTTAATCGGCACGCAAATGCTAGCCAAAGGTCATCATTTTCCTGATGTTACCTTGGTCGCTATTTTAGATGTTGATAGCGCATTGTTTAGTGGTGATTTCAGAGCGAGCGAAAAACTAGCGCAGCTTTACCTTCAAGTATCTGGTCGTGCCGGTCGTGCGAGCAAACCCGGACAAGTCGTACTACAAACGCATCATCCAGAACATGCACTATTACAACTGCTAAACAACAAGGGTTATATGGCCTTTAGTGAAGTAGCAATGAAAGAGCGCCGAGTTGCCCAGCTTCCACCTTATTGGCACATGGCGTTACTTAGGATTGAATCACACGATGGTGATTGCATCACCGCGTTTAATCAAACCATTCAAACAGTTTGTCATCCATTATTGCAACAACTGGGCAGTAAAGAATATCCGTTACGCCAAATTGGTCCTATGCCATCCCCAATGGAACGCCGAGCAGGACGTTATCGTTGGCAAGTCATATTCGAAGCATCAACGCGTAGCCGATTACATACCTTTATTGATGCGCTACAAACAGAGTTACAACGTCATAAATCAGCTAAAAAAGTACGTTGGTCGATTGATGTCGACCCAATTGATATGGTTTAACTCTCCTTTAAGTATGGTTTAACTGTAAAAATATTAAAGTTTTATATCATTAGCTAGTTTCGCTGCTAGTGACGTTAGATGTTTTAAGATAGAATTACCTAATATAAATGCGTTACAGCGCATTCAGAATGCACAATAAATTCAAACAAATTAATGTAGTGGTAAATAGACCTAATGAAAGACAATATCCAGCAATTACTTGAACAAACCGTCGAAATTTTAAAGCAAGAAAACATCTTGCCACAAGATGCAGCACCTCGCATTCAAGTAGACCGAACAAAGGATAAGTCTCATGGCGATTTCGCCACTAATCTTGCATTAATGAC
>CALJMY010000221.1 GCA_937981905.1 uncultured Enterobacterales bacterium | reverse complement strand
GGTATCGAACATGCTATCTTACATTTACTATACGCACGCTTCTTCCATAAGCTATTGCGTGACCAAGGGTTAGTTGATAGCAATGAACCGTTCAAAAAACTTTTAACTCAAGGCATGGTACTTTCTGATGCTTACTTCAAGCTTGACGAAAAAGGCACTAAAGAGTGGATCTTTTTAGATGATGTTGAAACGAAAACCAACGACAAAGGCCAAGTAATTAGCGCAACTCAAAAGTCAACGGGTGAAGAAATTCAACACGCTGGCATGAGTAAGATGTCAAAATCTAAAAACAACGGTATTGACCCACAAGTGATGATTGATAAATATGGCGCTGACACTGTGCGTTTATTTATTATGTTTGCAGCACCTGCTGAACAAACACTTGAATGGGTAGATTCAGCTGTTGAAGGCGCAAACCGTTTCCTTAAACGTGTTTGGCGTTTAGCGTATAACCACATTGAATTAGGCGATACACCAGCTCTTAATGCTGGTTCATTAACGGATAACCAAAAGGCATTGCGCCGTGAGGTTCATAAAACTATTGCTAAGGTGTCTGATGATATTGGTCGTCGCCAAACATTCAACACAGCTATCGCAGCGGTAATGGAATTAGTTAATCGTTTATACAAAGCACCAACAAAAGACGAGCAAGACAGAGCTATTATGGGTGAAGCAATTGAAGCTATCGTTAAGATGTTAGCGCCTATTGCACCGCATATTTGTCATGAACTGCATAATGCACTAGGTCACGATGACAATCTTGCATTTGTTGACTGGCCAACAGTTGATGAGTCTGCATTAGTTGAACAATCAAAACTTATTATTGTTCAAGTAAACGGTAAGTTACGTGCAAAACTAAGTGTTGCCCCTGATTTATCAAAAGATGATATCGAAAAGTTAGCGCTTGAAGATGCTGACGTTTTAAGATTTACAGACGGCTTAACAATTCGTAAAGTAATTGTAATTCCTGGTAAATTAGTGAATATTGTAGCGAGCTAAATCACTTCAATATTTATATTAGATGAAATTGTAAGGTGAGATATACCTCACCTTACTTTTGAATACTCATGATAGCGAGGCATCCATTGCTTAAAATATCAAAAAAAACAACACAATTTCTATTCCTAACCTTAACAATTAGTTTGTTAACCGGTTGTGGTTTTCACTTAAAAAACAGTTATCAACTCCCTACTTCATTACAGCAGCTACAGTTACAAAGTAGTGATAAGTACAGTGAAATAACTAGACTTGTTAAAGCAACCTTACTTCAATACAACGCAACAATTATCGATGATAAAACAGCGCCACTACTTAGTTTAGGTAAAGAAACCTTTGAACGCGGTACACTTTCGTTATTTTCATCAGGTCAAGTGGCTGAATATGAACTAATTTATTCTTTAGCGTATAAAGTTATTATTGAGCAGCAAGAGCCACAATCTTTTATGGTAAATATACGCCGAGATTATTTAGACGATCCTCAAACGGCACAAGCTAAAAGCAGAGAGCGCGAACAACTCCTTCGTGAAGTTCGTCAAGAAGCTGCGATAAAAATCGTGCAACAACTTAGCCAGCTCCCTTAATTTATGCGTATTTATGTTAATCAACTAACACAATCGCTAAATAAAATTCATCCTGTTTATATGGTGTTAGGCGACGAACCACTACAAAAAACACAATCGATTGATAAAATTAGACAATATTGTTTATCTCAAGGTTATGATGAACGGATATCATTAACTCAAAGTCCACAATTTGATTGGCAATCGCTTAATAGCTCAGGACAAAACCTATCTCTTTTCTCCTCACGACAACTTATTGAGTTAGAGTTAACGTCGTTAAAACCAGGACAAGAAGGCAGTAAAGCTATAACACGCTTTATAAGTGATCAAACCCAAGACACTGTTTTGTTAATTCATGGACCTAAAGCGGCTAGTGATACACAAAAAGCCAAATGGTTTAAAGCATTAGATGCTAAAGGATTATTTGTTGCAGTAACTCAACCTGAAGGCCATCATTTCACGCAATGGTTAAAACAGGAAGTGACCAAGCAGCAATTAAATATAGAACTTGATGCATTGCAATTACTTTCTCAAATGTTTGAAGGTAACTTACTAGCGGCAAGCCAAGAGTTAGAAAAATTATCTTTGCAAGTTGGCAATCAACGTCTCGATATCAAGACACTTAAACAACGCGTTACTAATCAATCTCGATTTAACTTATTTGAATTACAAGATGCTCTGCTAAGTGGTAATGCTAATAATACCCTCAAAATTTTACGTGGATTACAACGTGATGAAATTGAACCTCAATTACTGTTTTGGGCATTCAAACGTGAACTTAATTTATTAGTAATATTAAAGAAAGCACAATTATGCAAAGAACCAATCGCGGCTATATTTCAAAAGGAACGTGTTTGGGCATCTCGTCAAAAGCTATTTAATAGTGCATTATCACGTTTATCATTGCCATCGTTAATGACGTCCATGGGATTACTAAGTGAATTCGAACAATCAATTAAATTAGAATACGAGCTTGCTTGGGATCAAGTAGTCCAATTAGCGCTATCTATAACAGGTGATTGTTAATGACGCCTTCTATTGGTATTTTTGGCGGTTCGTTTAATCCAGTTCACCACGGACATTTACGTAGTGCTTTAGACATATGTCAGGACTTAAACTTAACAAAAATAACATTTATGCCAACCTTTGTTTCACCTCATAAGTCGGGTAAACAGCTCATCAATAATGATAGTGTTCAACGCAATAATGAACATCGTTTTAATATGCTTAAATTAGCAATAAGTGATTGCGTGAAATTTGAAGTTAGTGATTATGAAATGACTCGTAAAGACATTTCATTTACCATTAACACCATTGAACATTTTAGGAATAAGCATCCAAATTCCCCACTTTTCTTTTTGATGGGATTAGATTCATTATTGTCTTTTACGCGGTGGCATCGTTGGCAAGATATTTTAAGCCATTGTCACCTAGTTGTATCACATCGCCCGGGCTATGATATTAGTGATGAACAAACAACGCAGTTGCTTAATACTTATCAAACAACATCTATGCAAGACTTACATAGTTCATTAGGCGGCGCTATTTATTTACATCAAGCGCACCCTTTGCAAATTTCATCATCTAATATTCGCGAATTGACTAATAAAGCACAAGCTATTAGCTATTTAACGCCTCCTGCGGTTGAAAACTATATTAAAAAGCATCAACTTTACCTTTCTTAGTGACTCTCCCAAAAAACTTGATCTGTATAGTTATTATCTCTAGAAAATACATAATGGCATTGATATCATGCCGCTATATAACATTAATTTAAATAAGGTGCCTCATGGCTTCTCTTCAAGAGCAACTATTAAAAGCAGGTTTGGCTAACAAACAATCTGCTAATCAAATTCGCAGTGAAAAACGTAAGAAAAACAAAGCCGTTCGTAAGAATCAAGCAGCACAAGACACTACGTTGCAAGATGAATTAAATAAGAAAAAAGCAGAACAAGCTGAGATTGATGCTAAAAAGAATCAAGTAATCAAAAAAGCACTTGATGAAAAATCAGAGCAAGGCAAAGTAAAACAAATGGTACTCCAGCTTCATATTAAAGACTATGCAGGTGAAGTGGAATATAACTATGTTTTAGAAGGCAAAGTAAAACGCTTGTTACTTGATGACGTAACTCACAATGCTGTTGTTAAAGGCCGTGTATCAATTTGTTATGTAGATGGCGTAGTTTATTTACTACCGACACAAGCGGCTGAGAAAATTGCAGCTGTTGATGAAAAATACCTTATCTTACAAAATGATAATCAACCTACAGAAGTTGATGAAGATGACCCGTATGCAGACTTCCAAATTCCTGATGATTTAATGTGGTAATTAGCTGTTTGTAAATTAATTTATTAAGTTTGATTAATTTACAAGCAATTGATTACATTGGATGTTGACATATTTTAGGACTTCTATAATATGCCTCGTCAACGGAGAGGTGGCCGAGTGGCCGAAGGCGCTCCCCTGCTAAGGGAGTATGGGTGTTAAATCCCATCGAGGGTTCGAATCCCTCCTTCTCCGCCATTTTATTAAATCATTAATAAAATGGTAATTTGTAATGCGCATATAGCTCAGCTGGATAGAGTACCTGGCTACGAACCAGGCGGTCGGAGGTTCGACTCCTTCTATGCGCACCATTTTACTATCTTCTTTATTTAAAATATTCTTGTTAATTCTTATCAAATAAATCTAACATTATTATCCCTACACCTTATTATAAAAACTTTGTTCTTAAAATACCGTTTCTAATATAGTATTAAAAATACTCTTTGTGATTTTTAGCTATTTGATTACTAATACTTTGAGTTTTATTATTTATATGTGAAGAGTAGCGCTTATGATTGATAACTAGCAATAAGTAATGCTGTAACAACCATAAGGTCTATATATTGTAGAAGGTATTACTCAGCTATTTGTACCTGATTACGGCCATCGTTTTTCGCTTTATAAAGCGCCCTATCAGCTCGGTCAACTAATTGTTCTAGTAACTCACTAGTATTTTTAACCGCAATACCAAATGAAGCAGTAACAGGGTCAATTTTACTCCCCGTACGTCTATTACTAAAAGATACCTTTTCCAATTTTTGACGGATACTCTCAGCAATACCTGCAACATTGTCTAAAGATACAGCCGAACATAACAAGGCAAACTCTTCACCACCAAAACGTACAGGGGTTATATTACTTGGACATTCTTGTTTCAATAGTTTACCTACAAATTGAAGTATTTGATCTCCCATGACATGACCATGCGTATCATTAAATAATTTAAATTGATCTATATCCATCATAACAATAGATACATTCGATTCCGATTTACTATATTCATTATAAATACTTTCTAAAGCACGACGATTATTTAAACCTGTCAGGGAATCAGTCGTTGCTTGAATTTTGCTTTCTTCTAATTCTTTTTTTAATGTGTCTATTTCTGATTGTGCTGTTTCTAATTGTGTTTGAAAGGCGTCATTAACATTACACATTCCATAAGCATTATCACTTAAATCATTAATTTTCTTAGCTAACTCATCACACAGTTCGGATTTTTTAATATCGTCCAAATTTTCTTTTAATGCATTAGAAAATTGATTCGTTTGGATGACAGTTTCAGTAATATTACTTGATAGGTCTGTGACTAAATGCACTAATGCTTGCTGAATTTTATTAGTACTTTGAGTTGTTTCGTCAGTCTCAGTGATATGCTCTAAAAATAATGCTTCACCAATATCTGTTGGACAAGTGCCGTAACGTTTTACTGCGCCATCTAATGCTGTATTTAATGACGGGGAAGAATTAGAAAAGTAACTATACCAAAGTGTATAGTTTAAAGGATTTGGAACAATCCCATGTTGTACCATTTTAGGAACTGCTAATCTTAAAAACTTAGCAGCTTCATTAGAGTCTTCTGAGAACTTCAAACTAGGTTCCTTATTAAAAATAATATAAAAGATGCCTATATCTATAAAGTTGAATTCAACATATAAAACGATTAAGTTTAAATACTAATAACTTTACTTATATTTGACTAGAACGGCAATACAGTAAATATAACATTATATTAATAAACAAAAACTTACAAGGCTAGGTAACAATTAAGCAGTTAAAAATAATTTATAATATAACCTTCATAATGGATATTATATATCTTGTTATAATGTATTAATTTGTAGCTTTATAACGGTGTTATTTAGCCACAAATCAACTTAAAAAATTAACTTAATAATTGTTTGATAGTATTTAGGTAATTACTATTACCAATACCGATCTGACCATAAATAGATCTTGTCTCTGACCCTTTATAATCATTTTCTTTATCTGATTCCCACAATATAATGACTTTTTCCTCAAATAAATATCCATCTGGGTTAAATTCATGACTATCATTACTTTGATTTTTGATAACGGTAAACAATTTTTTAGCGTCAGTATCAAAAGGATCTGTATCGTATAAAACAAAGTTACAACCGCAGTGGGGATAATATTGACTAACAATAAAGTTAACTTTTCCTTCGCTATCATAAGATACTTCAATCGCATTGCCAAAAAAGTAATCTACGCCCTCCCATTCAGAATGATTAAATTTAGCGCCACAATAGCCTTTCATGATATTTTTCACTTGAAGAGATGTCATTCCGAATTCGATTGGTCCAACACCTTTCAGAGGTTTTATTGCAAAATACATAATGATTCCCCTCTTAAATTCAACTAATACCTATCATAATATTCGTAACCATTGTGAGCTTTGACACATTAGAAATGTTCAAACCGTCAGACACTTATATACTGATTGATTACGGGTATAAATTAATACTTGAAAACTAATAATTTCGTTTTATAAATTCAATAATGGCTTGAGATTCATATAACCACACATCACTTTTCCCTTTCTCTGAAATATGTAAACAAGGAACTTGTTGCTTGCCACCACCGTTGATTAATTCTTTGCGCAACTTTTCATGTAGATCTAGATCCTTGTAATCCATTTTTATATTCAATTTTTTAATAACTTTTTTTACTGTTTTACAATATGGGCAATGACCCATGTGATAAAGCGTTGTTTTCATGATGCGATCCTAAAACTGAAATGATTACGTAAATTTTGAATTATAAGCGAGATTATTTTTATTTGTATCACAGAAGTGTGTCAATTATGTGCAGTAATTATGCTAATTTTATTATTTAATTCTATGTATAAAAAAGCCGCCAATAACAAAGGTTATTGGCGGCTTTTATTATAAATTGAGTAAAAGCTAACGGTTACCCGATAGTTTCTAAACCTTTCATATAAGGACGTAATGCCTCAGGTACTGTCACTGTACCATCGCTTTGTTGGTTATTCTCTAAAATAGCAACTAACGTACGACCAACAGCTAAACCAGAGCCATTTAACGTATGTACTAGTTCAGGTTTATTCGTTTCTATATTACGAAAACGTGCTTGCATACGACGTGCTTGGAAATCACGAGTGTTACTACATGATGAAATTTCACGATAACAATCTTGAGTAGGTAGCCATACTTCTAAATCGTAAGTTTTAGCCGCTGTGAAGCCCATATCACCAGTACATAACAATACTTTACGGTAAGGTAACTCTAACAATTGTAGAATTTTTTCAGCATGACCTGTTAACTCTTCTAATGTCTCGTTAGATGTTTCAGGTTTAACGATTTGGACCATTTCAACTTTATCAAACTGATGTTGACGAATTAAGCCTTTAATATCACGACCGTATGAGCCTGCTTCACTTCTGAAACATGGCGTGTGGGCTGTGTATTTTAAAGGTAATGATGCTTCATCTACAATCTCATCACGCATTAAGTTAGTTAGTGGCACTTCAGCAGTCGGGATAAGGCTTAAACCAGTACCCTCTTCGTTCGCTGGATTTGTATGGAATAAATCTTCACCAAACTTAGGTAATTGTCCAGTACCACGCAAGCTATCACTGTTTACTAAATACGGTACATACGTTTCTGTGTAACCGTGTTCTTCAGTGTGTTGGTCAAGCATGAACTGTGCAAGCGCACGGTGCATTTTAGCAACTTGGTTTTTCATCACAACAAAACGTGAACCTGTTAATTTAACAGAAGCGCTAAAGTCGATGCCACCTAGTGCTTCACCAACTTCTACATGATCTTTAATATCAAAGTCGAAAGTACGCGGCGTTCCCCAACGTAATACTTCAACATTGTCATCTTCATCTTTACCAAAAGGAACATCGCTATCTGGTAAATTAGGTATACCCATCGTAATATTATCAATGTCAGTAAGTAACGTTGTTAATTCTGTTTTAGCCGCTTCTAA
The DNA here is from genome assembly GCA_937981905.1 of uncultured Enterobacterales bacterium. GTDB lineage: Bacteria > Pseudomonadota > Gammaproteobacteria > Enterobacterales > Psychrobiaceae > Psychrobium. Next base: position 28,533 of record CALJMY010000221.1, on the reverse strand, counting down.
TTGGTCGCCTAAATTACCAACTTCTGCAAGTAATGGCGCGATATCTTCACCACGACCTTTTGCTTGCCCTATCGACTTAGAACGCGTGTTACGTTGTGACTGTAATTCTTGAGTCAATACTTGTAATACTTTACGGCGATCTTCTAATGCTGAGATAGCTGCTGTATCTAATTCGTAACCACGTTTTTGTAAACGTGCCGCTGTTTCTTCTAATTCACTTCTAAGGTATTTAGGATCTAACATGTCTTTTCCAATAAGTTCTTTGTAACGAATAGGTTTCAACTTGTTTAAGTTAACTTTTAAACAAGCGTGATAATTTATTTACTGCCTAACCATAAACCAATAAATACGGCCATTAAACACAGCCCTAAGTTAAATATGATATTAAGCAAGGCTTTTTGTATTTCTCCAGATTGGATCATTAACACTGTATCAAGTGAAAATGTTGAGAACGTAGTAAACGCGCCCAAAAATCCAACACCAACGGCCATTCTGACTTGCGGCGCTAGCGATCCATTTTCAATGAGCGCAAATAATAGCCCCATGCATAATGAACCAACGAAATTTGCGATAAGTGTACCAAAAGGAAAGCCTTTACCAAACAGGTTAATTGCTAATTGTGATAATCCATAGCGAGAAACTGCCCCTAATGCACCGCCAATGGCGATCATAGCTATATTATTCATAACGTTTAACATCACTTTGTTGATTTAATTGTTTTAAGTAGTTTAGTTTATCAGCGATTTTACTTTCTAAACCACGATTTGTTGGTTCGTAGCATTCAAGATCTTTAATTTCGATTGGTAAATAGTTCTCGCCAGCAGCAAATGCATTTGGTTCTGCATGTGCATACCGATATTCTTGACCATACCCTAAATCACCCATTAACTTTGTAGGGGCATTTCGTAAATGATGCGGCACGTCAAAGTCGTTCTCATTAGCCACCAGCGCTTTCATTTGATTAAATGCGCTGTAAACAGCGTTGCTCTTTGGCGCGCATGCTAAATAAATAACGGCTTGAGCGATTGCTCGTTCACCTTCACTTGGTCCAACGCGGTGAAAGCAATCCCATGCACTAAGTGCTACTTGCATTGCTTTAGGATCAGCATTGCCAATATCTTCAGAGGCAATCGCTAACAAACGTCTACCTACATATAACGGGTCACCACCAACAGCTAATAATCGACAATACCAATATAAAGCACCATCCGGTGATGAACCACGTACTGATTTGTGCAGTGCTGAGATAAGGTCGTAATACAAATCACCTTTGTTATCAAACTGACTCACTTTGTCGCCGCATACCTGCGCTAGCATGGTTAAATCAACAGGCTGGTCATCTCGCATATCCATCAATAATTCAAGATAATTAAGCGCCATGCGTGCATCACCTTGCACAACGTTGGCTAAACCGTTTAGTACGGTATCATCAAACGTAATATTGTCTTGACCAAAACCACGCTCTTTATCGTTAAGCGCTTGCACAACGAGTGCTTTTATATCGTCATCTTCTAATTTTTTAAGTAGATAAACACGCGCACGAGATAGCAGTGCATTGTTTAATTGAAACGATGGATTTTCAGTTGTAGCGCCCACAAAAATAACAGTGCCATCTTCTATGTAAGGCAGAAAAGCGTCTTGTTGTGATTTATTAAAGCGATGTACTTCATCGACAAATAATAACGTGCGGCGAGATTGTGATTGCGCGACTTGTTTCGCACTTTCAATCGCTGCGCGAATTTCTTTTACGCCAGAAGTAACCGCTGAAACACGCTCAACGTGAGCATCCACATAATGCGCAACAATTTCCGCTAGCGTAGTTTTTCCTGTGCCGGGCGGCCCCCATAAAATCATGGAATGAGCGCGCCCTGCTTCTAATGCTTTTCGTAGCGGCTTACCGACACCCAGAATGTGTGATTGACCGATATATTGCTCGAAATTAGTGGGGCGCATTCTTGCAGCTAATGGCTGAAAGTCTGGTGCGAAATCAAATGGCAAACTACTCACAACGTTTATTTAACCTCGCGCTGATCATCAAAGTCGACATCAACGGGTAATTCAAACGTAAAATTCGTATTATCGATTGGTGTAAGGTAATCAAATTGGGTAAACGTAAACGTACTTATTTGACCTTGCGAATCTTCAATTACTAAATTATCGATAGCATTTTTATTAAATGTCATGGTTATTTGACGTGTAATATTTTTAGGATCTTTAGGTATGACGATATAACTTTGACTTTTATCACTAACTTTTTCAACGTTGAATGATGACCATGCCTCATCGCTTTGATTTGCAATTAACCATAGAGGTGATTGTGCCATTGTGCTGTTTAAACTCAGCGCTGTCACTTGTTCTACAAATGGATTATAAATCCATACACTGTCTCCATCTGAAACAACCACTGATTCATCGGGTTCATTGGTGACCCAATTAAACTGATTAGGTTGGCGCATTTTCATTAAACCAGTCGCTTGCTGAATTTCACGGCCTTTATTATCAATCACTTGTTGATGAAAATTTGCTGAAAATTGCTGATATTTATTTAACTTGCTACGTAATTCTATTGCAGACACCTGTAAAGCAATCGAAGGTTGTGCTTTTACGTTAAGTTCTGTGTTAGTTATTGAATCAATTTTTGCACTAACCATTGGCGCTGTCATTAATGTACTAACACTCAATGCAATAAGAGTTACTAATATTGATTTATTCACTGTTAATCCTCTAATTTTTTGGTGCGGCTGGCGCGATTACTTCTCGGGTACCATTATGCCCCGGTGAACTTACGATGCCGCTAGCTTCCATTTGTTCAATTAAACGTGCAGCGCGATTGTAACCAATCTTAAATTTACGTTGCACACTCGAAATTGAACCACGGCGAGTTTCAGTGACAAACGCAACAGCGTCGTCATAAAACTCATCATTTTCATCATCACCATCAGTTGCTTCACCGGGCAATAATATTGAATCATTGCTTTCACCCGATAAAATAGCGTCAATATAATCTGGTTTACCACGTAATTTCCAATCGGCAACAACTTTGTGTACTTCGTGATCGTCAACAAACGCACCATGAACACGCGTTGGAACCCCAGTTCCTGGTGGTAGATACAACATGTCACCTTGACCTAATAATTGTTCCGCGCCTTGTTGATCTAAAATAGTACGAGAATCGACTCTTGAAGACACTTGGAACGCGATACGCGTTGGTATATTTGCTTTAATTAACCCAGTAATAACATCTACTGATGGACGCTGCGTTGCTAAAATTAAATGAATACCAGCAGCACGGGCTTTTTGAGCAATACGTGCAATAAGCTCTTCTACTTTTTTACCAACAATCATTATCATGTCAGCAAATTCATCAACAATAACGACAATACTTGGTAGCGTTTCAAGCAATGGCGCCGTTTCGTCCATGCTATCCCCTGCTTTCCACAGTGGATCAACCATTGGTTCTCCGGCTTCAATAGCGGCTGTTACTTTAGCGTTATAACCTGCTAGATTTCTCACGCCAACGGCTGATAATAATTTATAACGACGTTCCATTTCACCAACACACCAACGCAATGCGTTAGCGGCTTCTTTCATGTCGGTAACAACTTCAGATAATAAATGTGGAATACCCTCATAAACTGACAACTCTAGCATTTTAGGGTCGATCATTATCATGCGAACTTCTTTCGGTGTTGATTTGTAAAGCAAGGATACAATCATTGCATTTACACCAACTGATTTACCTGAGCCAGTTGTACCTGCTACTAATAAATGTGGCATTTTACCTAAGTCAACCACCACTGGCAGACCTGAAATATCTTTGCCTAACACCATTGTTAACGCTGATTTAGACTGACTAAATTTATCGCTGGCTAAATTTTCACGTAAATAAACAACTTCACGGTTTTCATTAGGAATTTCAATACCGATAACACTTTTACCCGGAATAACCTCAACAACACGCACACTCAACGCAGACAATGAACGGGCTAAATCTTTAGATAATCCAGAAATTTTACTGACTTTAATACCTGGTGCTAAATCTAATTCGAAACGAGTTATTACCGGACCAGGGAATACATCAACGACAGTAGCGATGACATTAAAATCGAGTAACTTAGCTTCTACAAGTCGTGATACTCGATCAAGATCTTCTTGAGCAATGGGATTGACTAACCGTTTAGGTAAATCAAGTAGTTCTAATGCTGGTAGTGGTGTGGTAGAACGTTGAACTGGAGGTAGACCATCAATAGTACCGCGTTTTTGCTCCACATCATCAACCATTTTAGGTTGAACCGCTGCAATAGCTTGTGCTAATTGCTCTGTCGATGACGATTGATGTTGGGTTACCATTTCAGGTAATAATGAATTTCCATTTTCGTCATCAGCCGCAGGACGTTGATAAGACTCTAAATCAATGTTGTCATCTGATGGCACAGCATTAAATGATGGCATAATATTATGATCATCAATGTTGATATCTTCATTTTTTGGGGCAATGCTAAATGATGGCTGTGTCTCTATATCATTAGAGTTTAGCGTTGGTTCAAGTGAATATTCTTCTAAATTTGGTTCTATATCTTGCTCTGCAGCTTCACGTTTTTTAGGCATAATATTAAAAATGCTTCTGGAAACCGATTGTTGCTCTTGCGCCTCTTCAAGGTTAATTGATTCTTGAGTTTCTTCGTCGTGCTCGTCTAGTAATAATGTTTCGTTTTCACTACTTTCTTTTTCATTTCTTTCTTCCACATGGTCTTGGGTAGCTGGCTTAAATATATTAGTTATTTTATTAACGAGCCAAAGCACTGAAGCAATAATCAATGCTCCGGTGCGATCTATCACCTGCATCCAACCAATGCCAGTCATTAACGTTAACCCTGTTGCAATGAAACATATAAGTAGTAATGTCGTACCGATGAAATTAAAATTAGGTAACATCGCCGTAGCAATCATATCACCAACAATACCACCAGCAGAGAATGCTTGATGGATATCGTCAAAATTAATACTAGCTGTTGCTAACAAACCAAATGATGTTGAAAAGAATCCAATAAATCTAAGTCCCATTGTAAAGAAATCAATTTCACGTAGTTTATGGTGCGCTTTGAATAATAAGTAGCCTAAACCAGCTAATAAAAATGGCATGCTGTAAGCAAGAATACCAATACTAACAAATAGAATATCAGCTAGATAAGCTCCCGTTTGACCCATCCAGTTTTTAGCCGTTGTGCCACTAGCGGTTTGTGTCCACGCAGCATCACCAGCATTAAAGCTGTATAGAGATAAAAGTAGATATAGTGATAATAAAGTCGAAGTAACAATTGATGCTTCAAGTACACGTTGCATTCCTGTGACAGGATAATGCGAAGGCAATTTTTCGTCTGTGTTTTCCATGTGATACTCACTTTCTCAAGTTGCTACGTTTTGTCAAAATTGATGAAAATATTATTAATAAAGCAAAGATTAGTTCAGTCATTTAATTATGAACAAGTAAGACTTAACTTACGTTGAATCAATATATTGTAACGCAACCATTATATCGATTCTCAAACAGGGGTTACGATACAAAATTTGATGAAAAAATACTATGCCTACAGGTTAGTAATGGCGAGATACTTTAGAGATTTAACTAGGAATGAGTAAATTAGTGGAATATTTAACCTCTTCCATAACAACATAGGTTCGCGAGTCTTTGATATCAGGTAAAGCGAGCAACGTTTCATTAAGTACACCGCGATAAGTAGACATGTCTGACACTCTAGTTTTTAACAGATAATCAAAATCTCCAGAGACTAAATGGCATTCTAAAATAGTATCAAGGCGCTGGGCAGCTAAATTAAATCGGTCAAAAACATCAGCACTATTACGGTGTAATTTAATCTCAACATAGACCAGTAATGACGCATTAACTGCACTAGGCTCAACAATTGCCGTGTATTGACGAATAACGCCTGTTTTCTCTAAACGTTTAACGCGTTCTAAGCATGGAGTTGGGCTTAATCCGACGGATTTAGACAGTTCAACATTAGAAATTCTACCATTAAGTTGTAATTGACGAAGAATGTTTCTGTCTATTCTATCAAGTTCCATTATCTTCCCTTTAACCATTCAGCAGTATAAAAAACCAATTAAAATCAAATATACAGCATATTCGACTACAAAACCTTAATTATATCTGAAATTAAAGACAATAATATTCTCATAACTTAATTATAATATTTTACATCAAAACACATCATCTAATTAAAGGTTCACGTTATGCATATTGGTATCCCAAAAGAAATTAAAAATCATGAATATCGCGTAGGTATGGTTCCAGCAAGTGTAAGAGAGCTTATTCAAAATGGCCATAGTGTAGTAGTTGAAACAAATGCAGGTATTGGTATTGGTTTTACTGATGAAGATTATACTGTAGCTGGTGCGACAATTGCGGCAACAGCATCAGATGTATTCCAAGCAGCCGACATGATTGTAAAAGTAAAAGAACCTCAAGCTGTTGAATGTGCGATGTTACGTGAAGGACAAATCTTATTCACTTATCTACACTTAGCACCAGATTTACCACAGACTCAAGCATTAATAGATTCAAAAGCCGTTTGTATTGCGTATGAGACGGTAACAGATCGTAATGGCGGTTTACCATTATTGGCGCCTATGTCAGAAGTTGCTGGTCGCATGTCTATTCAAGCCGGTGCTCAAGCACTTGAAAAATCAAATGGTGGTTGTGGCATGCTACTTGGCGGTGTTCCTGGTGTTCAACCTGCAAAAGTTGTTGTTATCGGTGGTGGTATGGTTGGTAATAATGCAGCTCAAATGGCGGTTGGACTCGGCGCTGAAGTGACTATTTTAGATCGTAGTATTGATACGCTTCGTCGTTTAAATATTCAATTTGGTAATACTGCTAAAGTACTTTACTCAACAGCAGATGCATTAGAACAAGAAGTATTAGCAGCAGATCTTGTAATTGGTGGCGTATTAATTCCAGGTGCAGCAGCACCAAAATTAGTAACAAAAGAACATATTGCAGCGATGAAACCTGGCGCAGCTATTGTTGACGTAGCTATAGACCAAGGTGGTTGTATTGAAACATCACATGCGACAACTCATCAAGATCCAACATTTATTATAGATGACGTTGTTCATTATTGTGTTGCAAATATGCCTGGCGCTGTACCACGTACATCAACATTTGCTCTTAATAATGCAACACTTCCATATATTATTGATTTAGCAAATAAAGGTTACAAAAAAGCATTAGCAAGTAACCCTGATTTCTTAAATGGATTAAACGTAATTGATGGGAAAATAACTTGTGAAAGTGTAGCTGTAGCTCATGGCTTAGAGTTTGTTAGTCCTGAGATTGCTATCGCATAATAGAGATTTTTGTTTCTAACATCTAGAATATATAACGCCTTTTTTTACAAAGGCGTTATTGTTTTATAATGCTAGCCATCTTCATAGTTTATGTTAGAGTTTTCCATCAATTGATGAGTAAATATATCTTGCAGCATAGCTAATTCATTAGTTCTAACATAATTAGGCCTAATCACTAACGCAATTGTTCTATGCGGTCCCGGCTCATTAAAGTGAATTGCTTTAATTTCCGATTCATTATGAGTTAAATAATCTAATGCCATTTCTGGTACTAAAGTTGTTCCTAACTTTCCAGCTACCATTTGAATTAACGTATGTAGACTAGCAGAGTCGTAATCTGAATCTTGTTTATTGTTACTTACTGTTAACTGACAAGCTTCTAATACATGCTCTCGTAAACAATGCCCGTCTTTAATAAGCATCAATTTATCCATTTCTAATTCTTCACCGGTAATCTCTTCTATTTTATTAGGGTATTCATCTTTGTGGCATACCCAATAAAAATCTTCCTTCCAAAAATCGAAATTGATTAAACCATCTAATGAAAAAGGCAAGGCCAAAATAGCGGCATCAAGCGTTCCCTTTTTTACCATATCGACTAATACATGAGATTGTTCTTCAATAATTTTCAACTTGAAGTTTGGATATTTTTCTCTAACAACTGGAAGAACTTTAGGTAATAGATAAGGCCCAACGGTAGGAATAACGCCAATAGACATAGGACTTGAAAATGGTTGTTTATTGGTCTGAGCAATTTGCATTAATTCATTTAATTCTAATGAAATAGATTTTGCTTTATCTAGAATTAATCGACCGTTACTGGTCACCAATACTTGCTTATTATTTCTTTCAAAAATCACAGTATCAAGCTGTTTTTCCAATTCATTGATGGCTGTACTTAACGCCGACTGTGAAACATTACTTGCTTCCGCCGCTTTTTTAAAATGTAATGTTTTTTCAATAGCTAATGCATAATGTAATTGTTTTAATGAAATCATAATAATATCGATAGTTTTTATTGAACATAGAACCAATATTAATCAATTTAACAGAATTTGTCACTATTTAAATAATTTAAGAATAACAAATTATTTTAAAAATCATAATATTATCAGATAGATAAGCATTACCATTAAAAAAACAGAATCAAATCTTCAAGTTAATCAATTGTAGTTTTTGCTTAATCAACTCTATGCTAGACATAAATCTACCTACACATATTAATAATATGAGGAATAACTATGTTAATCAAATCACTTCCAATTGCTGCCGCAATATCACTTGCTATTACAGCAATGGTATTGCCTTCAACATCAATTGCATCAGCTACATCTGTTGAGTCAACGGTTTCAGATACTGACGCAAAAACGAATCAATTTTGGTGGCCAGAACAACTAAACCTTGCACCTCTTCGTCAACATAGTGCTGAATCAAATCCATACGGTGCTGATTATAACTACGCGGAAGAATTCGCAAAACTTGATTTAGGTGTATTAAAAGCTGATATCAAAAAAACATTAACTGATTCAAAATCTTGGTGGCCTGCCGATTGGGGTCACTATGGTCCGTTAATGATTCGTATGGCTTGGCATAGTGCTGGTGTGTATCGCGTACATGATGGACGTGGTGGTGCTTCAGGTGGTCAACAACGTTTTGATCCTCTAAACAGCTGGCCTGATAATGTAAACTTGGATAAAGCTCGCCGCTTAATGTGGCCTGTTAAACAAAAGTACGGTCGTCAAATTTCTTGGGCTGATCTAATGGTACTTTCTGGTAACGTTGCATTAGAAGCAAGTGGTTTTAAAACATTTGGTTTCGCTGGCGGACGTTCAGACGATTGGGAACCAGATTTAGTATATTGGGGACCTGAAAAGAAATTTCTTACTGACAAACGTCATGACAAAAAAGGTAATCTTAAAGGACCAGTTGCGGCACTTGAACAAGGTTTAATTTATGTAAACCCTGAAGGCCCACACGGTAACCCTGATCCATTATTAGCGGCAAATGACATTAGACGTTCTTTCAGCCGTATGGCAATGAACGATGAAGAAATTGTTGCATTACTAGCCGGTGGGCACACATTAGGTAAAGCACATGGTGCTAAAAAACCTGCTGGTTGTGTAAGTGAAGCACCAGGCGGCGCAGCAATTGAAGAGCAAGGTTTAGGCTGGAAAAACAAATGTGGTACTGGCGTAGGTGCAGACACAATTAGTAGTGGTTTAGAAGGCGCTTGGACTGTTACACCAACTAAATGGTCATCTAACTACTTAGATAACTTAATGAACTTCAACTGGGTACTTACTAGAAGCCCAGCAGGCGCAAAGCAATGGACACCTGATAACGAAGGTGCAAAATTCTTAGTTCCTGATGCACATATTCCTGGTAAACGTAATGCACCAATCATGTTTACAACCGATATTGCATTAAAAGAAGATCCAGAGTTCCGTAAAATTGTTGAGCGTTTAAGAAGTGACCCTGCTGAGTTTGATAAAGCGTTTGCTAAAGCTTGGTTCAAACTAACTCACAGAGACATGGGACCACGTGCTAGATACGTAGGTGCTGAAGTACCAAGTGAAGTATTATTATGGCAAGACCCGATTTCAGCTGTTGATTACAAATTAGTGACAAACAAAGATATTGCTAAGCTTAAGAAATCAATTCTGAAATCTGGTTTAACAACGCAACAACTTATTCGTACAGCTTGGGCTTCTGGTTCTAGTCATCGTGTAACGGATATGCGTGGCGGTGCTAACGGTGCTCGTATTAATTTAGCGCCTCAAAATGAATGGGCTGTAAATAACCCGAAAGAGTTAAATAAAGTATTAGCTAAACTTGAATCTATCCAAGTTAAGTTCAATAAGAAATCATCTAAAAAACAAATATCACTTGCTGATTTAATTGTTCTAGGTGGTGCTACTGCTTTAGAAAATGCAGCTAAGAAAGCTGGTCATGATATAGATGTACCATTTGTTGCTGGTCGTGCTGATGCAACACAAGCACAAACAGACGTTTTATCATTTAACTACTTAAAGCCTAATGCTGATGGTTTCCGTAACTTCTACACAACAGATAGTTACAGATCTCCTGCTGAAATGTTAGTGAACAAAGCAAGCTCTCTTGGCTTAACAGTTCCTGAGATGACAGTGCTAGTTGGTGGTATGCGTGCTCTTGACGCTAACTACGATGGTTCATCATACGGTGTATTTACTGATAAACCTGGTGTATTAACAAATGACTTCTTTGTTAATTTACTTGATATGGCAACGGTATGGACTAAAGATGATTCAAAAGATGGCATCTACAAAGGTAATGACCGTGCTTCTGGTAAGTTAAAATGGACAGCAACACCTGTTGACCTTATCTTTGGTTCAAGCACTGAATTAAGATCAATTGCTGAAGTATATGCTTCTGATGATGCTGATAAGAAGTTTGTTAACGATTTCGTTCAAGCTTGGGTTAAAGTGATGCAACTTGACCGTTTTGACTTAAAATAGTGATAACGTTTCTATATAAATTATAGCGATAATAACCTCTGACTCTATAAACGTGTCAGGGGTTATTTTTTATAATTAACGCTATTTATTTATCACTTATACAAATTGAGGAAAAAATAAGTAACATTAAAACAATATTGAACACATTTTTTCGCTTTATGTATAAGCTATACCTTCGAGCATATTGTACCCTTACCTTGATATCCTTATACTAACCCCCATATTATTTTATAGCTTTATTTGTATGCTTTTTAAGTTGTTACAAATATCATTTTTTATTATTCGTTAATACGAGTAAATACTATTTATTACCGTTCAGGAGTTCTTCGATGAGTGAAGTAAAACATTGCCAATTATTAATATTAGGTTCTGGCCCCGCTGGCTATACAGCCGCTGTTTACGCTGCCCGTGCTAATTTAAAACCAGTTTTAGTTACTGGTATTCAACAAGGCGGTCAATTAACAACAACGACTGAAGTAGAAAACTGGCCTGGTGATGCAAATGACCTAACAGGTCCAGCATTAATGGATCGCATGAAAGAACATGCTGAAAAATTTGATACTGAAATTATCTTTGAACATATCAACAAGGTAGATTTTTCTAAGCGCCCTTTCACTCTTACTGGTGATAATATGGTGTTTACTGCTGATGCTGTAATTTTAGCAACTGGTGCTTCTGCTAAATACATTGGCCTACCGTCTGAAGAAGAATTCATGGGTCGCGGCGTTTCAGCTTGTGCAACATGTGATGGTTTCTTCTATCGTGGTAAAGAAGTTGCTGTTGTTGGCGGTGGTAATACAGCGGTTGAAGAAGCGCTATATTTATCAAACATTGCTTCAAAAGTTCACATGGTTCATCGCCGTGAAACTTTCCGTAGTGAAAAAATCTTAAGTGACCGTTTAATGGCGAAAGCTGCAAATGGTAATATTGAATTACACCTTAACTCTACATTGTCTGAAGTTGTTGGCGATCAAATGGGCGTAACAGGTGCAAAACTTTTAGGTACTAACGGTAACACTGACAGTGAAATTGCTGTTGACGGTGTATTCATTGCAATTGGTCATCAACCTAATACAGGTATATTTGAAGGCCAACTTGAAATGGAAAATGGTTACTTAAAAGTACAGTCTGGTTTAGCTGGTAACGCAACACAAACGTCTGTAGAAGGCGTGTTTGCTGCTGGTGATGTATTTGACCAACATTACCGTCAAGCAATTACATCTGCTGGTAGTGGCTGTATGGCAGCTCTTGATGCAGAGCGTTTCTTAGACGCGCAATAATATTCAAGAACAAACAAAAAAGCCCACTTTACTCTTAATTAAAAGAAATAAAGTGGGCTTTTTATTATCTAAATAAGCATTAATATATTATTTAAATAAGTATTAACAAAAGTGCGGCTATATTTTATCTACAAATACACCAGTTTCAAAATGAACTAAACGTATTTTATCTCTAGTCCGATAAACTTTACCTGTTTGTGTTGAAAGAATAATAGACTTTCTTTCGCCATCACTAAATACCACTTGTAGTTCAGTTAATCGTATTTTAACTGCACTTGTTAATGCATTACCTTCTTGTTTTTTTTGATTATGCGCTAATATTTTTACTAAAATAGATTTGATATCATTGCTTGAGCCATTACCATATTGATAACCTAAAACGCCACCCAATAGCGAATTGCTAAAAAGAGCCCAATTTCTATTTTTATCTCGCTCAAGATCTTGTTCAGTGAGTTGTCTAATACTTGATATAACTGCAGATTCTACTTTAGATATATGTATTGAATTATCATTACTCTCAGTTAATTCTTCACTATGTATTGTAGATATAACGAACAATAATCCTAAAATAAAGAGTTTTTTCATTTAGCTCTCCATGTGCTAACAATGTTTCATAGTATATTATAAATACATATTATTTAACTACTAAAGAGTTATTCTTATTTATGCCTCAGCTTACTATGTTAAATCATAACGATATTATATTTCCATCGCCCAATAATGCATTACTCGAACCTGATGGGCTGCTAGCAATGGGTGGTGATTTATCTTTAGAACGACTTACCAATGCTTATCGACAAGGAATATTTCCGTGGTTTAATGAACATGATCCTATTATGTGGTGGTCACCTTCGTTGCGCTGCGTTATACCGACCAGTCAATTTCATGTCAGTAAATCATTTAAGAAATTTTTAAATAAATCACGCTATAAAGTCTCTATTAATAAAGACTTCAAACGTGTTATCGCCCACTGTAAAATAACAAGAAAAGATGGATTAGGCACTTGGATAAATCAAGACATGGAGAATTCATATAATGGGCTTCATCTAAATAATACGGCACATAGTGTTGAAGTTTGGCAAGATGATGAGCTTATTGGTGGACTTTATGGCGTTTTTATCAATAATACATTTTGCGGTGAATCAATGTTTTCACTACTGCCCAATGCATCAAAAACAGCACTTTATGCTTTATCAATGTTATTAATTAAACACCAAGTCCCGTTAATCGATTGTCAAATTACCAACCCACATTTAACATCTTTGGGAGCTATCGAAATGACGCGATCAAATTTTATTGAACATTTAAACAATAATAAAAATATAGCTAATACTATTAATTGGAAGCCACGAGATATTTATGGAGCATGATTTAGAAAAGTTAACATTAGGGGTAACAAAAGAGTCACCTTGTAGTTATATCAATACTGAACTTGAACGATTACTCGTTGTACATCCCAAGGAACAACTTTCGCCGCCTATATATGAGCAATTGATGAATCAAGGATTTAGACGTGGTGGAAATGATTCGTATCGGCCACATTGTGATCTGTGCCAAAAATGTCAAAGTATACGCATTGAAGTTAATGAATTTTGCTTAAGTAAAAGTCAAAAACGAGTGATGAATAAAGGCAAAGATTTGACGTTTAAATGGGTAGATAAGCCCAGCTCAGATTATTTTGGGCTCTATAGTCAATATATTACAAAGCGTCATCAAACGGGCAGTATGTATCCACCTAACCAAGATTCACTCGATACATTTACAAAATGTGACTGGTTACCTATTTATTTTTTAGAAAGTTATTTAGACGATGAACTCATTAGCGTAGCTGTTTGCGACAAACTTGAAAATGGTCTATCTGCTGTGTATACATTTTTCTCACCAGAGCATGAAAAGCGCTCTCTGGGGCGTTTTAACATACTAAAACAAATTGATCATTGTAAAAATTTAGGCTTGAAATATCTCTATTTGGGCTTTCAAATAGATGAATGTGAAGCCATGAATTACAAGCAACAATACCTCCCAAATGAGCGTTACATAGACAATCAATGGATTAAATATAAAAAATAGCGCTCAAACCTTTACACGGCAGCGTATTTAGTTCATCATTTGCGCCCATAAATTAGTAGCAAATTAAATTGTTTAACACTTAATCAATTTTTAATTAAATGACAGGAATAAGTCTGTAATGGCAAAAGAAGACAACATTGAAATGCAAGGTACTGTGCAAGACACATTACCTAACACTATGTTCCGTGTAGAATTAGAGAATGGTCATGTGGTGACAGCTCATATTTCTGGAAAAATGCGCAAAAACTACATCCGTATCTTAACGGGTGATAAAGTGACTGTTCAATTAACACCTTACGATTTAACGAAAGGCCGCATTGTTTTCCGTGCACGTTAATTAGAATCAACAAAATAAATATATTTTGTTCATAAAAAAAGCCCATCTTAGATGGGCTTTTTAGTTTCTATCATTTAATTATCAATACATAAAAAGATTAATTTATCTTTTCATGCTTTTTTTGAGCAACATATTTGAAAGATAAAGCATCTTTTTTAATGGTTACAGTAACAGTGCCACCGTTCATTAATTTACCAAATAATAATTCATTAGCCATTGGCTTTTTAAGTTCATCTTGAATAACACGTCCCATAGGTCTTGCACCCATCGCTTTATCGTAGCCTTTTTTAACTAACCACGAACGTGCTTCCTTACTCACTTCTAATGCGACAGCTTTATGATCTAACTGAGCTTGAACTTCAACAATAAACTTATCAACCACCTGCTCTATAATTGATTCGTCTAGCCCATTAAACCAAACAATAGAATCTAAGCGATTTCTAAATTCAGGTGAGAAGATTTTCTTAATCTCTTGCATCGCATCAGTTGTATTATCTTGCACTTGAAAACCAATCGATTTACGTTCAGTTTGTGTAGCACCCGCATTGGTTGTCATTACTAATATAACGTTTCTAAAATCCGCTTTTCGGCCGTTATTATCAGTTAGGCTGCCATGGTCCATAACTTGAAGAAGTAAGTTATAAACGTCACTGTGGGCTTTCTCAATTTCATCAAGTAATACAACACAATGTGGATGTTTACGAACAGCATCTGTTAGTAAACCACCTTGATCATATCCAACGTAACCAGGAGGTGCACCAATTAAACGGCTCACAGTATGACTTTCTAAATATTCAGACATATCAAAACGAACAAGTTCAACACCTAAACATTTCGCAAGTTGCTTACAGACTTCAGTTTTACCAACACCAGTAGCCCCTGCAAACAAGAACGAACCAATTGGCTTGTCTTCGTTACCTAAACCAGAACGTGATAACTGAATTGCTGATGTTAACGTTTCAATGGCGGGATCTTGACCAAAGACTACCATTTTCAAATTGCGGTCTAAGTTTTTAAGTAACGTAAGATCAGATGAAGATACTGATTGCTCTGGTATACGCGCCATTTTTGCAATGATCGCTTCAATTTCAGCAACATCAATCACATCACTATCATCTTCACTGCGAGTCATCGCGTGACGTGCACCCGCTTCATCCATCACATCAATTGCTTTATCAGGTAAAAAGCGTTCAAGAATATATTTATCTGATAATTTAGCGGCAGCAGACATCGCGGCTCGCGTATAAGACACGTTATGATGTTCTTCATAAGATGGTTTTAATCCCATCAAGATTTCAGTCGTATCTTCAATTGAAGGTTCAAGCACATCAATTTTTTGAAAACGACGAGCAAGCGCACGGTCTTTTTCAAAAACACCACTAAACTCTTGATAAGTCGTTGACCCAATACAGCGAAGCTTCCCGCTTGATAATAGAGGCTTCAACAAATTAGACGCATCTAACATGCCACCGGAAGCCGCACCAGCACCTATAATTGTATGAATTTCATCAATAAACAATATGGCATCTGCACGCTTTTCAAACTCTTTTAATACCGCTTTAAAACGTTTTTCAAAATCACCACGGTATTTAGTGCCCGCTAAAATTGCGCCCATATCAAGAGAATAGATAGTATGTTCTTTGATAACATCAGGTACATCATCTTGAATGATTCTATAAGCAAGCCCTTCAGCAATGGCTGTTTTACCAACACCAGCCTCACCGACTAATAACGGATTATTTTTGCGGCGACGTGATAATACTTGTACTGTTCTTTCAACTTCATTTGCACGGCCAATTAATGGATCTATTTCACCAGCAGCGGCACTTTCATTTAAATTAGTAGCGTATTTAGACAATGCATTTTCTTTACTTTGACCTTCACTCTCTTCATCTTGTTCAATGCCTTCTCTAGGGTCATGCTCATCCTCTCTTGATACACCGTGAGAAAGATAGTTAACTACATCTAAACGAGATACATCTGATTTTTTCAATAAATAAGCGGCTTGAGATTCTTGTTCACTGAAAATAGCAACTAAGACATTAGCCCCGTTGACTTCATTATTACCTGATGATTGAACATGAAACACAGCACGTTGTAATACACGTTGAAAACCTAACGTTGGTTGAGTTTCGCTTTCAGCATCATCAACTGGCAGCAAAGGAGTTGTCTCTGCGATAAATGATGTAATTTCTTCCTTGAGCGAAGCTAAGTTTGCGCCACAGGCATTAAGAGCATCTTTAGCTGATTCATTATCTATAAGCGCGAGTAAGAGATGTTCAACCGTCATAAATTCGTGACGTTTAGCTCGTGCATCTCTAAAAGCATCATTAAGCGTCAATTCTAGTGATTTATTTAACATAAATGTCTCCTTAAATATAAAAACATTGTATCAACAGTTATACTTCTTCCATTGTACATAATAATGGATGACCGTTTTCTCTAGCACAATCATTCACTTGTTGAACTTTAGTTTCTGCAACATCTGCACTATATGTACCACATGTTGCCTTACCTTGCTGGTGAATTGCCATCATTATTTGATTAGCAGGCTCATCTGCTTTAGCGAAAAACACTTTTAACACATCAACCACAAAATCCATTGGCGTATAATCATCATTAATTAATAATACGTTGTATAACGAAGGTGGTTTTAGTTCTTGTTTCAAAGCTTCTTTTTCTAACAATAACTCATTTTCATCTAATTGACTCATAACCTGTTCTGGGACCTGTATATTAATTTATATCGAAAATTCAAAGAGATTTTAGTAAAAAAACAATTATCTCTTGACTGTAAATAGAATTTGTTTGAATATTTTATTATTAACTTTATATTAACCTAAAATTCAAATAGTTTTATATGATATTAACGTTATTTAAGTAGATAAACACTAATAAACATAAGGAATTGTAATTATGGCAACAGGCACCGTAAAATGGTTTAACAATGCAAAAGGATTTGGGTTTATTTGTCCAGATGGTGGCGGCGAAGATATCTTTGCACATCACTCTGTAGTTGAAATGGAAGGTTATCGCACACTAAAAGCAGGACAAGTAGTTAATTACGAGCTACAAAGCGGCCCTAAAGGCGGGCTTGCAGAAAAAGTAACTATCGTTCAAGAAAATCCTCTTGCAGAAAGTTCCGTTACAACAAGTGCTGTTGAAAAAGAAACCATTCCTGCTCAATGATTATTTTCATCTAATACGTTCCCATATAATAAGGCTATTGCTACAATAGCTTTATTATAGATTCTTTAGCTGCCCCTCATGACTGACTCAAGACAACGCTTATCAATTAAACGTGCTTCAAAAACAAACAAACAGACAACTTACACTAAAAAAGTACCAGTAAAACGTGTTGTTGGCCCACAAAAAATTGTTCTTTTTAATAAGCCATTCGACGTGCTGTGTCAGTTTAGTCATGGGGAAGGACGCAAAACGCTGGCTAATTTTATTAGTGAAAAAGAAGTTTACGCAGCAGGGCGTTTAGATCGTGACAGCGAAGGTTTATTGCTATTAACGAATGACGGAAAACTTCAGTCTAAAATTACAGAACCAGAGCACAAAACAGCAAAAACCTATTGGGCTCAAGTTGAAGGTATCCCGACAGCAGAATCTATACAATCATTAAATGATGGTGTTGAGCTTAAAGATGGTTTAACCAGACCTGCCGATGTAAAAATAATTGATGAACCAGACATGTTATGGGAACGCGTTCCACCAATTAGAGAGCGTAAAGATATACCAACAACATGGCTTTCAATTACAATAAAAGAAGGCAGAAACCGCCAAGTTAGACGGATGACAGCGCATATTGGCCACCCTACTCTACGTCTAATTCGTTATGCTATTGGTGAATGGACCCTTGATGGATTAGATAATGGGGAATGGAAAAAAATTAAAGGGTAAGTTTTATCTTTATCTCAGCCTTATATATCGATATATAAGGCTATTATCCTCTTAAAAAATCAAATAAGTCTTATTAATTTATCATTGTTTCAACTACCAACACCTTATTGTTTGTGTTAAAATTTGCGCCCTAAAAATACAGGTTATTGGTTATCTTATCGAATAAAATAAGTCGATGAAACAATAAGCCAATGATTATCGAAAGAACTATTATCGAAAGAACAGGGTTTCAATGTCAGACAACGCCAACAAAAAAGTAATCGTCGGTATTTCCGGTGGTGTAGATTCTTCAGTATCCGCTTATCTTCTTAAACAACAAGGCTATCAAGTCGAAGGGTTGTTTATGAAAAACTGGGAAGAAGACGACACAGATGAATATTGTTCAGCGGCTGACGATTTACGTGATGCTCAAGCGGTATGTGACAAATTAGATATTCCTTTACACAGCATCAACTTTGCTGCTGAATATTGGGATAATGTATTTGAATATTTCTTAGCTGAATACAAAGCTGGCCGCACGCCAAATCCTGATATCATTTGTAATAAAGAAATCAAATTTAAAGCCTTTCTAGAATTTGCTGCCGAAACACTTAATGCCGATTACATTGCAACAGGTCATTATGTTCGAAGACGTGAAGTTGATGGAAACTGGCAGTTATTACGCGGCCTTGATACTAATAAAGACCAAAGCTACTTTTTATATACGTTAGGTAGCGAACACGTTGCTCAAACATTATTCCCTGTTGGCGAATTAGAAAAGCCTGAAGTGCGTGAAATCGCATTAGCGCAAGGTTTAGTAACGCACAATAAAAAAGATTCTACTGGCATTTGTTTTATTGGCGAGCGCAAGTTTAAAGACTTCCTTGCTAAATATTTACCAGCACAACCGGGTAACATTGAAACCTGTGAAGGCGAAGTCATTGGTAAACATGATGGTTTGATGTATCACACGTTAGGTCAGCGTAAAGGTTTACAAATTGGCGGCCTAGCAAAACACGGCGATGCACCTTGGTATGTAGTCGATAAAGATTTAGAACGCAATGTGTTACTCGTTGGTCAAGGTAGTGATCACCCTCGCCTATTCTCAAATGGTTTGTTAGCCAGTCAAACACATTGGACTGATCGCCTTGGCCCACAACAAGTAACTAAATTAACGGTTAAAACACGTTATCGCCAAACTGATATCCCTTGTACGCTTTATCCAGCAGGTCCAGATCAAGTTCGCGTTATTTTTGATGAACCACAAAGCTCTGTAACACCGGGACAATCTGCAGTTTTCTACTTAGATGAAGTTTGTCTAGGCGGCGCTATCATTGACGAAACGATTAAGGATTAATGTGCCTAACCCAATAGATAATCAAGTTATTGCTTTTGCTGCATTAGCACAATCAGCTAAATTAGCACACGATATTGCCAAAACAGGTTTAGTTGATAACGCCCAATGGCAAGTTTGTATTAATAGCTTATTATCTACTAACCCTGATTCAATTAATGATATCTATCAACCTGTTTCAGATTTACAAACAGGCATGAATACTTTAGTTAAACAACTGTCAGATAGTGGTGAAGGACGAAGCCTAGAAATTACAAAATATCTAGCGGGTCTTATTTCACTAAGCCGAAAATTATTACGTTCAGACAATTCGCTCTCAATGATGAGTCAGCGAATGGATCAAGTTAAACGTCAACTCCATCATTTCAGTGTTAACGATGAAGCCGTTATTGCAAACCTTGCGAGTATTTATACAGAAATCGTCAGTCCACTTGGTTCAAAAATTCAAATAGCTGGTACACCTGCTCATTTACAACAACCACTTAATCAGAAAAAGATTAGAGCGTTGTTATTAGCGGGTGTCCGTGCAGCAATATTATGGCAGCAAATGGGCGGCAAACGTCGTCATTTATTTTTTAGCAGAAAAGATTATGTTAAAACTGCCGAACAACAAATAACCCAATTTTAATCACCTTTTTGAGGAAATATTCATGGAACTTTCTGCTCTAACTGCAGTTTCTCCCGTTGATGGTCGTTACGGAAGTAAGACCCAAGAACTTCGTACAAGCTTTAGCGAATTTGGTTTAACTAAATTTCGCGTTCAAGTTGAAGTTCGTTGGTTACAAAAATTAGCAGCAACACCTGCAATTACTGAAGTTCCTGCTTTTAGTGATGAAGCGAATGCATTTTTAGATGCTATCGTGACTAACTTTGACGAATCACACGCGGCACGTTGTAAAGAAATCGAACGTACAACAAACCATGACGTTAAAGCTGTTGAGTATTTCCTAAAAGAGCAAGTTGCTGACAACGCCGAGCTACACGCAATTAATGAATTCATTCATTTTGCATGTACGTCTGAAGACATCAACAATCTATCACATGCATTAATGCTAAGTGCTGGTATCAACGATGTTATCTTGCCATACGCTGATCAAATTCTTAATGAAATAAAGTCACAAGCTATCGAATATAAAGATGCACCTTTATTATCAAGAACACATGGTCAACCTGCTTCACCTTCTACAATGGGTAAAGAGTTTGCTAATGTTCATCAGCGTTTAGTACGCCAAGTTGCACAGATCAAGCAAGTTGAATTCTTAGGTAAAATTAATGGCGCTGTAGGTAACTACAATGCTCACCTAAGCGCTTACCCTGAAGTTGATTGGCATACATTCTCTGAAGAATTTGTAACGTCTTTAGGCTTAACGTGGAATGCATTTACTACGCAAATCGAACCACATGATTATATTGCTGAATTGTTTGATGCGATTTGTCGCTTCAACACAATCTTATTAGATTTTGATCGTGATATTTGGGGTTACATTTGTTTAGGTCACTTCAAACAAAAAACAATTGCTGGCGAAATTGGTTCATCTACAATGCCGCATAAAGTTAACCCAATTGATTTTGAAAACTCAGAAGGTAACCTTGGTTTAGGTAATGCAATCATGTCTCACCTAGCACAGAAACTACCAGTTTCTCGCTGGCAGCGTGATTTAACTGACTCTACGGTTCTTCGTAACCTTGGTGTTGGTCTTGCACATTCTGTAATTGCTTATCAATCTACATTAAAAGGTATGAGCAAATTAGAGCTAAACAGAGAAGCATTACTTGCTGATTTAGACAAAAACTGGGAAGTACTAGCTGAACCAGTGCAAACAGTTATGCGTCGCTACGCTATCGAGCAGCCATATGAAAAACTTAAAGAGTTAACACGTGGTAAGCGTATTAACAGTCAAGATTTAAGTGTATTCATTGATAAACTTGAATTGCCAGAATCTGTTAAAACTCAATTAAAAGCAATGACGCCAGCTAATTACATTGGCCGTGCAATCGCTTTTGTTGATGACATCGCGTAATTTAAGCCACTTATAATAAAGAGTATTAATACTTTTATTAGTACTCGGTATAAGTAGCTCAAGGCAGTGAATTTTCTCTTAAATTCACTGCCTTTTTAGTTTTGGTCTAGGAAGTTTTTTATACTTATGATATTAATCATAAGTATAAATACACTTCTCCTCAAACAATTGAGAACACTATGTATAGCGTTAATTTAAACAATCTTACTCGTCAACAGTTCCTTGACGAATATTGGCAGAAAAAGCCACTATTAATCCGTCAAGGATTAGCAAATTTTGAAGATCCTATCACGCCTGATGAACTTGCAGGCTTGGCGATGGAAGAACAAATAGAATCACGTTTAGTGTCACAAATTGATGGTAAATGGGACGCACAACATGGCCCTTTTGAAGATTACAGCCATTTAGGTGAAACCAATTGGTCGTTGCTTATTCAAGGTGTTGATCACTGGGATGAGAATGTAGATGCTCTGCTTAGCGAATTTAGGTTCTTACCTAATTGGCGTATCGATGATGTTATGGTGAGCTATGCAACACCCGGCGGTGGCGTTGGACCTCATGTTGATAACTATGATGTGTTTCTCATCCAAGGCAGTGGTAAACGCAGCTGGCAAGTGGGCAGTAATGAAGCACTAAAAGAAGTCATTGCAGACCAAGCATTACTTCATGTTGAAGCGTTCGAACCTATTATTGATGTTGAATTGAATCCTGGCGATATTTTATATGTCCCGCCTGGTTTTCCACATCAAGGTATTGCCATTGAACCATCAATGACCTTCTCTATTGGTTATCGTACTATCGCAAAATCTCATTTAATGAGTGGCTTAGCAGATTATTTAATTGATAATCAACTAGGTAAAGAGATGGTTGTTGACCCTGATAGACAAGCAACACAAACTCCCGGACTTATCGATGAGACAGATATCAATAACCTGACTAATAGTCTTAAAGATATGTTGTCAAATGATGCTGTTTTAACTGATTTTTATGGACAGCACTTATCAAGCGCTAAGCATGAACTTGCTATCGATGAAGACTTAGTACCGTTTGAAATATCAGAAGTGTTAGATATATTAGAAGACCAACCGTTGAATCGTTTAGGTGGTTTACGTTGTCTTTATTTCTCACATGAATCAGCATTAGCTAGTGTTTATATTAATGGCGAAAAATATACGTTAAGTGATTCATTAACAACACCTTTGCGTTTACTTGCTGATACACAATCATTAACACAAGAATTATTAAGTCCATGGTTAGAAGAACCTGAGTTTATGGCTTTATTGATTGAGCTTATTAATTTAGGTTACTGGTATTTTTCTGATCCCGAGTAACATATTTTTATGATCATGAATGGTATATGATCGACAGGTCGTTATTGTAAATAATGGCCTGCTTTTACGTTAGCTTAATACTATTACGGTGTACGTTTGCTGTGTAACTTACTTCTGTCAGTTAGTGCTGTTCCTTAATCCCTTAACTTAATTATCCAAGCCTAACTGTCTTCATTTAATTGCCCCAACAAGTGGATTGAACCATTACTTGTAAGCCATAGTTCATTCTCAAAATCTGGTACGTTACTGTTATTACTTTTAGTTTCATTACTCTTTAGATCATTAGTTTGACGTAGTGCTATTTCAACTAAATCGTAAAACACGGCACGATTGATTAACGCATCCAGTCCTCGTTTTAATATCAGATAAGGAGTATTATCATCACCACGCAGTTGTAGCGGATAATCTGTTGAAAGTGGTATGTCATCGCCAATATTTGTTTTTAATATAATAGATTCAACGCCATTTTCATCTGTCGATATTTGATAATCAACCACAACAAATGGTGCATCCTCGACTATTATTTCAATCTTTTCTATCGGTGTTTTTAAGTAATATTGTTCATTTTCTTTACATAAAATTTTACTGAACAGTAACACTAACTTTTCACGGCTGATAATGTTTCCTTCATGCCACCACTGACCATCAGCTTTAATCATCAAGTCCATTTCACCGCAATGTTCAGGGAGCCAGCTTTCTATTGGATATGCTTCAAACGACAAGCCACCAGCATGGCTATCTTGCGGTAAATCACGATCAATCTTTGATAATTCATTAAATGATTTCATATCGATACCTTAGTTTGAACTTACAGATAAGCCGTATATAAGCAATCTTAAAATAGATGCTGAGTTAATCAATGCTTTATTTAAAAGCCGTTAATGTCATTATTTAAAATATTTAACCATTATAAAAAATGCCGCTTAATAAGCGGCATTTTTAGTTAATAGTTATCGTAAGTCTAAATAGGCTTAATGCCAATGCTTACATTTTGATGTTTTACCAATACCAGGATTAAAGCTATTAGTTGGATCGAGTTCTTTGTAAAAACTCTTTAATGCATCTTTGGCAAAATATTCATGCCCAACATTATGCTCAGCAGGATATTCAGCACCGCGAGCATCAAAGCTTTCTAATATTTTTGCTTTAACAGCTTTGCTATCAACGCCCTTTTTCAAAATATAATTTTGATGCATAACATGACAGAACAAATGTCCGTAATATAATTTAACGGCAATTTGATCATCTAGTTCTTTAGGTAACTTTTCAAACCAGTCTTGCTCGTTACGTGGGAAAGCAACGTCAATAGTCATTATGTTACCAAGTTCTTTACTGTTCATCAGTTGCTGACGACCAATTGCACCACCCGCTACAAAGCGATGTAAAATAGCTTTTTCACCTTCATCTTTTGTACAATCAAAGTAATTACCTTCGTTGTTAGCAAAGAAGTCATCTAAATAAGCTTTGGCCTCATCAACACCTTCATTACTCATTTCTAAAATCCAATGATGTTCATATTGGTCACGAAACTCGTTCATGCGTTTAGGTAAATGGTCTGGCCATAAACAACTGAGGTATTGCATGAAACGATCTGAAATTTTAGTCGGTAAAAAACTAATTTTATCGGCGTAACGATCAACAACACGTTTCATACCAAACATTTTTGGAATATATTTTGAACCTAACTTATCGATAACTAGGAACGTATCTTTACCATATTTTTTAGACGTGTCGTAACAATCACGATGTAAATACTCACCTGAGACAGGTAATGATTTAAATGTTGATAAAATATCACGGCGCATTTTAGTTAATACTTGAGCATCGTTCGTACCCACATAAAAAACTTGCTGCTTAGCAGGTATTTCAAAAGTATCTAAACGTACGGCAAATACAGCAAGCTTTCCTGCACAACCAGATGATTCATATAAACGACGGCCATCATTGTTATAACGTGACGGTGTTGGCTCATCAATTTGGCGAACACGTTCATGATATTCATTATCTGAAGCACGTTTTTCTGTGAATTCAAGATCGCTATCTGTAAAGTTTTTTTGCTGTAAATTCGTTAAAATCTCTTCTGGATTATTACCTAAATGAATGCCTAAATTATTAACTAAAGATAGGTTTCCATCGATATCAATTTGAGCATAAATAGATAATTCAGTGTAAGCAGGTCCTCGTTGTACTAAAGCACCACCAGAGTTATTACAAATACCACCAACGATTGAAGCACCAATACAAGATGAACCGATAACTGAATGAGGCTCACGTCCGTAAGGCTTCAAAACATCTTCTAAACCGAAAAGAGTACTGCCAGGTAATCCAACAATTTGTTTACCATTATCAACAATATGAATATCGTTAACTCTCATCGTACTGATAATAACAATAGAGCGGTCGTATTCATTGCCGTCTGGCGTTGAACCACCTGTTAATCCAGTATTGGCTGCTTGCATTATTACGGCGATATCAGCAGCTACACATACTTTCAATATTTGCCAAATCTCAACCAATGTTGCTGGTTTTACAACAGCAACTGCATCCCCTCCACCAAAACGAATACCTTTGGTAAAGGCTTGTTTTTTAACGCTATCAGTTAATGTGTTACTAGCACCCACTATCGTTTTTAATTCTTCAATCAATGAAAGTTGTTCTGAATTACTGCCGGTCATGCTGAACCTCTATAAATTACTTTTATGTGCTGTTACATAAAATAGGGGGAGATGAATATAATTAATGCTTTCAATTATACCTTAATGGTAAAAGAGAGTGAATTTAAAAAGGAATACGTTATAAGGAATTATATTCTGACATTAATGATTAAACATAAATGCAGTGAGGGATAAAAATCAGTTATAATGCATTAAAAAATAATGGAGAGTTTTACATGTTACGATTAATATTAGCGCTACTAATACCTTGGTTACAGTTCTTTACTATAGGTAAACCTATTTCAGGTATCATTTGTTTAATTTTACAAATCACCGTAATTGGCTGGCCAATTGCCGCTATTTGGTCTGTATATGCATTAAGCCAATACAAAACGGACCAAAAGATAAAAGAAGCGATGCGTGATTAATACGAATCGCTTTTAGATTTTATCTAAGCATGATATCGATAGTGATAAACTTTAAGTCCTTTATCACTATCTATTTCTTTAAATACTGCCGGGTTTTCTACCACACCAACAAATTCACAACTAGGTGAATGTTCTTCCATCAATTGCTTAATAAACGCTTGGTCTAAATCAGGTGAATTTAAACATACTAATAAATCAGCTTTATCACTCGCTAGCTGCTCAATACGTTTAATTAAACGCTGGTAATCTTTTTCAGCGGTAAAACTGCCTACTTGATTCGTCGGAGGATCAAAAATAATAGTTTCATAAGTCCCATAACGTTTTAATTTCCCCCATGAATTAAAAATGTCATGGCGAAAAAATTTAACGTTCTCAGTCGCAATATCATTTAACTTATGGTTAATCTTACCAAGCTTTAACGCACCATGACTCATATCAATATTGATGACTTGCTTTGCACCGCCACTAAACGCAGCCAAAGAAAATGAACAGGTATAGCTAAATAAATTTAATACATTCCTACCTTCAGCATGGCTTTTCATCCAAGCACGACCATTAGACATATCTAAAAACAAGCCATTATTTTGTCCATCTAATAATTTAACTTGATAGGTAACACCAGCTTCAGTGACATGATGAGGACTAGGTAATTCCCCCTGAATTACCTCAACAGGTGCTCCTTGAATATAACGGCGCTGTATAAGTAATGGACCATCAAAGTTAGGATAGGCTTGTTTAATAGAATCGATTAATTGAACTTCAAAATCATTTTCATAAGCACTGAAAAGCGTGATAAAGATAGCAGGTGAAAACCAATCAATGGTGACTTGCTCAAACCCTTCATAACATTTACCGCGGCCATGAAAAAGACGACGAGCGTCTGTACCCAACGTTTGTTGATTTAAATGTTCAATTAGAAATTTCATTAGGGACTTATATAAAATAAAAGGAATATTATAACGTAGATTCACAGATTAAGTGCATAACGATATCGTCGATATTATTTAACGTTTATTTATATCTCAAATATTATTTTTCAATTTAAGTAATGACCTATTTATGAATCATTAAGAAAATATCTATGACATAGACTTTTTTGAACGTTGATTTAACACTTTTATTAAACGTGTATGTGCAAACCAAGCACCAAAACTAACCATAAATAAACCAATAACTAATGCACTACTTGATGGTTCATTAAATAAGAATAAAGCGCTTATACCAGAGATGATTGGAACAATAGCCATCATTGCTCCCATACTAGAAGGTCCTATGTATTGGACAGCCTTAACAAACAAGACTACTTGAACAATCGTTGCTAAGAAACCTTGATAGAATGCTTGAACTGAAATCGTACGCCACAAATCAATACTAATCGCTTTAGGTGCAAACATGATATAAAACGGCATATAAATAACACATGTTACTACTGCTAAACTAATAGTCACTTCCCAAGGATCAATGTTCCAACGTTTAATAAGCACAGAAAAAATTGACCAGCATAATGCAGCAGCGGCAAAATAAAAGTGGCCTATATTGAGTTGTCCGTTTTGTAACAACGGTAAAAACAACAGTAAAATACCTAGTGTAATAAATCCAATACCAAACCATTTTTGTTTAGATGGACGTTCACCATTTATAAAATATGAAAGCACAATAATAAAGAATGGCATGAGCCCCGCCAAAAGAATTGCCGCATGAGAAGCTGGTGCTTGAGAGAAACCTTGGAATGTAAAGAGCGCATAGATCAAACCACCAATAACGCTAGCAGCGATTAAACGCTTATCAAATCCTTTAAATCTAAACTTAAACCACCAGACTGGCAGTAATAAAAAAGAACAAGTCACATACCTAATAGCAATCATATCAAACGATGTTAATTCGCTCACCCCACCAAAACGAGATACAAGTATGAAACCACTCCATATTAGTGCAGCGGCTAACGCGCATAAGTATCCGATTTGTGTTGTATTCATTGAAATATTTACCTTATATAATAAGCACTAATTGAATTACTGTATAAAAGATTTGAATGTCATTAGGTTGTATATTTATTGGTAGGAATATTAATATTGTCAGATGGTGATAACATAGTTAATTTACCCCAAGAGTAGAACAACTTAGCTTATTAATTAGTTATTAAAGAGATTTTGCAAAAAAATACCTTGCCGATAACTGTAGTTGTTGCTCAGTTAAGTGTATTGGCTGTCCAGTATAAATTCGTGAAGGACGATAGCTTTTAACCACATTATATTCACTACTTAAAAACCATCCTTTAGATGCACGGTAGCGATAATTTAATGTA
>CALJMY010000220.1 GCA_937981905.1 uncultured Enterobacterales bacterium | reverse complement strand
GTTGGTTTGAATTTTACAATTGACGTTGTTGTTGGTGCTGATGCTAATGGCGACCCAATAACACAGGCTTTTCCTTTAGACAGTACAAGGCATTTAACTAAATTTAATCCATTACCTAAAGCTAAATCAGTTGAACAAATTTCAGTATTAATAACAGTACCAAACACTGGAACTATGCCCGCTAATGGTTGGCCAGTAATGATTTATCAACATGGTATTACAACAGTTAAAGAAACACTATTTGCATTTGCAGGTGCTATGGCTGATGCAGGCTTTGTTGTTGTTGCCATTGATCATCCATTACATGGAGAGCGAGTTGGTGAGCTAACCGCTGCTAATGGTTTAGTTGTTCCTATTGGTGCTTCTGATACTGATATTCCACATCCAGTCATTCCTGATAGCATATTAACTGTAGACGGAAACTCAACATCTTATTTAAACTTGGCTAGTCTGTTAACAGCTCGAGACAATGTTCGTCAATCAGAAATAGATATATTAGCACTTCGTGTTTCATTAAATGCAATGGCAAGTGATTCAACATTAAGTATAGATGTTAACAATGTTAGCTTCTATGGTCACTCTTTAGGAGGACTTACTGGTGTTACGGCAGTTGCTGAAGCTAATCAACCTACAATTAACCCATTAACAGGGACTCTACTTGACAGTAATCCATACGTGATTAAAGCAGCGTCATTCTTAGCTCCAGGTGGTGGTATTCCAGGTTTCTTACTAGAGTCACCTGCCTTTGGCGGGTTAGTTAGATCTGGTTTAACAACATCCGATACATTCCAAGAAGCTTTAATTACTACAGCTGCTGCACAAGGTATTTCTGAAATACAATTAGCTGAATTAGAAGTTGGTGCCCCAGAACAGTACAATGCTTTAGTCGATGCAGTCTATGGTCCATTTTCTGCTCAATTTAATTTTGCAGCACAATCTATTATGGATTCAAGTGATCCAATTAATTACGCATCAATTATTGCAGGCAATACAAATGCAATGCATCTAATGGAAGTAGTAGGAGACGGTGCTAATAACTTACCAGATCAAGTTATACCTAACACAACAGTAGGTTCTGCATTAGCAGGCACTGAACCTTTAGCAACGTACATGGGACTAGACTCTATATCATCAACTACTGTTGATACAAATGGTGTTAGAGGTATTGTACGCTTTACTGACGGTCATCATAGCTCACTATTAACTAATAGCTTAGATAATGGGGGTAGTACGGAAGCAGGTAATACCGCAGTGCTTGTAGAAATGCAAACTGAGTTGGCCACATTTATGGCAACTGGTGGTACAACAATTCTGATTAATGATGACAGTGTTGTTAAATAGCAAATATTGTTATCAAGTATAAGCAAAAATGCCGCATATAATATGCGGCATTTTTTATTGATAAATTAATCTTAATACTGACATTACATTGATTAAATTACATATTATTACAGCTTATGAATCATCGCTTTTGATTGCAGGCTTTGGTTTACGTTTCATTGGAATATGACCAACATCAATATTTTCAACAAATGACTTATTCAATGTTTTTGGTTTTGATTGAGTAGGTGCTTTCTTTGTCGTTGATTTTTTCTTAGCAAACTTCTTATGTTGAGCATTGCCTTTTTTCAAAGCTGCCTTTTTAGGCTTAATTCCTCTGAAGTTAGCTTCAAACCCTTCAATAGCATCAAATTTAAAAGTAGATTTCAATAACAATTGAATACGTTCTAAACTCGCCCAATCTTTGTCACTGACCAAACTAATTGCTGTTCCGTCTTTTCCTGCACGTCCCGTACGGCCAATACGATGTATATAATCTTCTGGATGCTTAGGTAGGTCAAAGTTTACTACATGACTTACATGCTTAATATCAAGGCCACGTGATGCTATGTCTGTTGCTACTAAGACTTTAGATACGGTACGTTTAAACTCATCCATCGATCTATTACGAACCGATTGAGGTAAATCACCATGAATAGCACTTGCTTTGATACCTGTTTCACTAATAAGCGCCGCTAAACGTTCTGTATCGGCTTTAGTGGCAGTAAATACCAGCATCTGCTCAAACGGCTTGTTACATAAAGCAGTAAGCTGTTTAAATTTGTGATCAAGGCTATCACTTAAATACATCGTCTGCTGGATATTGTCGTGCTTGTCAGTACTGCGGCCGATTTCAATTCGTTTAGCATCTTGTAAGACTTCAACGCTTAAATTCTTTATTGCTTTATCATCTATGGTTGCAGAAAAAAGCATAGTTTGGCGTTTACGATGGTCAGCGGCTTTATTGATATGGCGCAGGGCAGTTGCGAAACCTAAATCGAGCATACGATCCGCTTCATCTAATACCAATACTTCTAATGCATGCAATGCAATATGTCGATGTTCTAAATGATCGGCCATTCGTCCTGGTGTACCAATAATGATATCAGGTTCTTTTCGTAACACCTTAGCTTGATCGTTAAAACTCTCACCGCCAACGATCAATGAAGCATTTAATTTAGTGCCACCAGTAAGCTTTTTAAAGTCCTGATAAACCTGAAATGCAAGCTCACGAGTAGGAGCTAAAATGAGTGCTCTTGGGTCACGTTTTGAGAACGCTTTTTGACGTAATAAACGCTGCATAATTGGGAGTAAAAACGCCATCGTTTTTCCTGATCCAGTTTGCGAAGATGCAAGAATATCTTTCCCTGCAATAGCAACAGGAATTGTCTCCATTTGGATCGGAGTAGGGTGTTCAAAACCAAGATGTTCAAGCGAAGTAGTAAGGCGTTTATCGAGCCCAAAATGTGAGAATGACAATGGTAATCCAGTAACAAAAAAATTCAATATCCTAGTATAAATCTTGAAGCAAAATAACACCATTTATATTATTTATTCTGAAGATTTTATTATTAATAGGCGAGTAATAACAAGCGTTCAAATGATAAATTACGCTTAAAACTTATAAATATAACACTCTAAGTTATTAAAAGAGGGTGTTATGTTTTATTTCGCTTGAAAGTCACGTTATATGGTTTTTTATTCTGTGATAACTGTGCTACATTTGTGATTAAGTTGTGATTTTTGGAGGCGTTATGAATATATCAGAAAGGATTACTGAACAGAATGTCAATGTAGCAGATACAAATGTAGTTCGTATCAATGATAATGTCATTAAAGGATTTCATGCACGGTTTGGTCAACCTAAAGCAGATGGAACCCGATTAGTAAGTTACTATTTTTTCTATCGCGTTGGTGGTAGAAACGGCAGACAGATAAATTATTTTATGGGTAATAGTAAGTCAATGGATGCCGGTTTGGCAAGACGAATAGCACTACAAATTGAACCTCATATAGCTGCTGGAAAAGACATCTTAAAAATGAAATTTGAGTCTGAAAAAAAGGACATTCGTTTTAAAGATTTTTGGCGTTATTTAGGTGAAGAATTTATCCAGAATAAATATAAAAATAGTGATGAAATTTGTCGTCAATTTCAGCATTATATTTTGCCTCAAATAGGAGCTATTCATCTTAGTAAATTAAGTGCTCGTTTGATTAAGTTAAGGATCATTGATCCTCTTCTACAAGAAAATAAAACAAGCCTTACTCGGACATTACTAAATTTTATAAATAAAATATTACAGTATGCAGCATCGCTTGATTATATTCCTGCATTACCTATTTTAGTGATTGATGGATTAACACCTTGTATTAAATCTAAAGAAATGACTACCTTGCCTATTTTAACGGGAGCACAAATTAAAGGTGTCTATTATCGTGCTAATAGTTCTTCTGATAAAAGTGTTTATTTATTTACACTTAAATTACAGATTCTGACGGGCCAGTCACTAGCAATCATTTGCCGTACCTATCGACAAGATATCAAAGGAAATAAATGGTTGTTACGTGATAGAAATGGTAAATTAAATGGAAGATCATTGCCAATTGATGGTCCACTTAAGGTGCTATTAAAGCAGGGAGTTAAAGATTTTAGCCGGCCACAAAGTCTATATCTTATTCCGGGTAAAGGAAGTCGCGCTAAAGACGATAAGTCGATGGATCCTAAAAGCTTAGCGAAACATCAAAAGAAATTTATTAATGAGATACACGGCATTGCCTTATCAATGAGCCAATTATTGAAAGATATTAAACAAGCAATGTTACAAGTAGGCGTGTCGCCATTAGTTGTCGCTTATTTATTTCATCAAAAGGTGGAATCATATTTACAACTATCAACAGATGACCCATTGATTGCAAGCGGGTTAGATACTTGGTATCACGGATAACTTATTAACAAACATGACAGTATTAAATTCGAATAGAGATTCAATTCAATTGACGAGAGACATTATGAAACAAGCTATTATTAGTGAAATGAAAGTGCAACCTACAATTGATATCGATTTTGAAATCAATCGACGTATTGCGTTTATTAAGCAATGTTTAACAAATAGTGGTGCTAAAGCCTTAGTGTTAGGGATTAGTGGTGGTATTGATTCAACATTAACAGGAAAATTAGCACAGCTTGCCGTTGATGAATTAAATAACGCTGATAAAACCGCATTATATGCATTTTATGCGGTTAGGCTACCTTATGGTGAGCAACGTGATGAAGATGAAGCACAACTAGCGCTTACGTTTATTAAACCAACACATAGTCTTACGATTAATATTAAAGATGGTGCTGATGCATTAGATGCTCAAACACTTAATAATGATTTAGTTATTCCAGCCCATATTAATCAAGATTTTGTTAAGGGTAACTTAAAAGCAAGAATGCGAATGTCATCGCAATATCATGTTGCAGGTTTAGTCGGTGGTTTAGTGATAGGTACCGATCATTCAGCAGAAAACATTACAGGCTTTTATACTAAATTCGGTGATGGAGCTTGTGATTTAGCGCCTTTATTTGGCTTAAATAAACGTCAAGTTAGATCGCTTGCTGAAAAATTAGGTGCACCAGAGCAACTCGTACAAAAAGCGCCAACCGCTGATTTAGAGTGTGATGTGCCACAACTTAAAGACGAAGATGCATTAGGAATGACTTATGATCAGATTGATGATTTTCTCGAAGGTAAAGACGTTATCACAGACATCGAAGAGAAGTTAATTAGTATTTACACTAGAACGCAACATAAGCGACAAGCAATACCAACAGTCTACGATTTGTAACTTTCTATAGCTTATAACTCAGACATAAAAAAAGGCGCTTTAAGCGCCTTTTTTTATATTAATCATTAAAATTATTTAACAACTAATACTTTACAAGTGTTTGTGCCACCAACAGTTTCCATTGAGTCACCACAAGTAAATAATAAACGATCGCCAGTTTCAACATGACCGTCTAATTTAAGTTGTGCAACAGCAGCCATTGTTAATTGTTCGTCAGATACTGTTGTAGAGTCAAAGAATACAGAATAAACACCACGGAATAATGCAGCGCTTGCTAGTGTATTATGATGACGTGATAAACAGTAAATAGGCATCGATGAACTGATACGAGACATCAATTGTGGTGTTCTACCTGATTCACTCAATGCAACAATTGCTTTCACATCTTTAAGGTGATTTGCAGCGTACATTGTTGATAATGCGATCGTTTCTTCAATTGTATCAAATGTTTGTTCTACGCGATGGCTTGATTTTACGATTGAAGGATGTTTTTCAGCACCTAAACAAACGTTAGCCATTGCTTGAACTGTTTCAACTGGGTATGCACCAGCGGCTGTTTCAGCAGAAAGCATTACCGCATCAGTACCATCTAGTACAGCATTAGCAACATCCATTACTTCTGCACGAGTTGGCATTGGGTTTTCAATCATCGACTCCATCATTTGAGTCGCTGTAATAACAATACGATTCAATTGACGACTACGAAGAATGATTTTCTTTTGTACAGCAACTAATGCAGCATCACCAATCTCAACACCTAAATCGCCACGAGCAACCATTACAGCATCTGAAGCTAGAATAACATCATCTAGTGCTTCATCTGTAGCAACCACTTCTGCACGTTCAACTTTTGAAACGAGTTTAGTTTTCAGTCCTGCTTTTTCAGCAAGGTTACGTGCATAACGCATTTCATCGCCATTACGCGGAAATGAAACGGCAAGATATTCAACACCGATTTCAGCAGCAGTGATAATGTCTTCTTTATCTTTATCTGTCAGAGCGTCAGCTGTTAAGCCACCACCTTGCTTGTTAATACCTTTGTTATTTGATAGTGGGCCACCAATAACAACCTTAGTAACAACACGGCTGCCTTCGATAGCAGTAACTTCAAGTTGAACACGACCATCATCTAATAATAGTAAGTCACCAGGGAATACATCATTTGGTAATTCAGCGTAATCAAGACCAACTTGAGTTTGATCACCAGCATCTTTATCAAATTCTGCATCTAGGGTGAATACATCGCCAACGCTTAGCTCAATTTTCTTGTCTTTAAAACGTGAAACACGTATTTTTGGCCCTTGTAGATCACCTAGAATACCAACATAAGTATTTAATTTTTTAGCAGCAGCTCGCACCATCTTTGCACGATCAATATGATCTTGGGCGCAACCATGAGAGAAGTTTAAACGCACAACATTAGCGCCTGCTTCAATAAGTTTTTCAAGAATTTCTGGTGTATCCGTTGCAGGACCTAAAGTTGTTAAAATTTTCGTACGTCTATACATAATATTTCCAGATTGGTCTGTTGTTAATAACATCATTAAAATGCGTGAATAAAATATTAAATCAATTTGTTATAGCGGGATTCTTTAATCCCTTGTTTAACTTTTTGCAGGTTATCTCTAAATTTTGTCCCTCGGCGCAGCGTAAAACCAGTCGCTAGTACATCAACGATGACGAGTTGACCAATGCGTGACACCATAGGCATATATAAATCTGTATCTTCAGGTATTTCAGATGAAATAACTAGATTACATTCTTCGGCAAGGGGAGAATCTGTAGCGGTTATACCGATAACGGTAGCATCATTTTCTTTAGCTAGCATTGCTAAATCGACTAGGGTCTTTGTACGTCCTGTATGTGATATTAAAATGACCACATCACCATCTGTTGAATTGATACAGGCCATACGCTGCATTAAGGTATCTTCAAAAGACTGTACCGGTACGTTAAATCTAAAGAACTTATTTAAGGCATCTTGTGCTACAGAGGCGGATGCTCCTTGCCCGAAAAATGAAATCTTTTTAGCTTGGGTTAAAATATCAACAGCTTTATTGATGGTAACGGTGTCAACCATTTGCCTGCTACGGTCAAGACTTGCCATCGTAGCTTCATAAATTTTTGTTGTATAATCATCAACACTATCACTTTCTTCAACGTGTCGATTTAGGTAGGGTGTGCCGTTTGCCAAACTTTGCGCTAAGTGAAGTTTAAAATCAGGAAAGCCTTTTGTGTCCATCCGACGGCAAAATCTATTAACAGTCGGTTCACTTACATCAGCTAATTTGGCTAATGTTGCAATACTCGAATGAATTGCAGATTTAGGGGATAAAAGTATCGCATCAGCAACTTTTCTCTCTGAGCGACTTAACTTATTAAGATTAAGACTTATCTGCTCTAAAACGTTCATATAAATTTTATCTGTAATTTATTTACATCCAATATGGCATGAAATAGGGGGATTTGGCAATGATTCTGTTA
This sequence comes from uncultured Enterobacterales bacterium, assembly GCA_937981905.1. Classification (GTDB taxonomy): domain Bacteria; phylum Pseudomonadota; class Gammaproteobacteria; order Enterobacterales; family Psychrobiaceae; genus Psychrobium. The sequence goes on along the minus strand of CALJMY010000220.1, from coordinate 20,928 downwards.
CTATTTCTGTAATAAAATTACAGAAATAGTAAAGATTGTTATTCTATGAAGAGAAATTTAATTCATTAATAGACTTATAAATAGCCTCTGCTTTGAGATCTAAGATACTTAAATCAATATTTTGACGGTTTAATTTATCAATTAACGATGAATAAACATTTGCTTTTAAACCAAATTTCACAGCTACTTGTGACCAAATATATGATTTTTTAAGATTATCAATTTGAAAATAATAGGTTGATATACTTGCAAACACACCATGGTCCAGATTTTCTAGGTCAGTTTTAGTCAATAATGATAATGCTGTATATTGTGCTTTTATAAACTTAGAGCGATCGCTTTTACTATAATATGAAGCCATCTTAAACTGTAATTCACTGGTATTTAATTCGCCATTCTTATCAAGAATTTTGAGTTTTTCTATTTTTTCATCATCACCGTATTGAGTCCAATGATAATATAAAAGGTGAGGGTAATTACTATTTTTAGTTTTATTTTCAAGCTTTTGTATTTCCATAATTGAATTAACAAAGGTAGCTGCTTTAGTAGAGCTTCTATCTGTAAGACTTCTTCGTTTAATTTGTGATGCTATTTCAATACAAGCACTAAAAGATTTCCAATTGATGAGATTTCTATATAAATTTTCTTGATCATTTGGGGCTAGTATCTGTTTCTCTCGAGTGCGGATTAATTTGGTACGCTCCTCTTTACACCATCCTTTTGTCTTTATATCAGAACAAATGTCAGGGTTTTCTTCACAGATGGTATAAATACTCTTCTCAAAATAGAAACATCCACTGAGAGAAAAAGCGATTAAGATTGCTATTAATTGGTGAAATCGTGTAGTCAACTTTCATCCTTGATCAAAAAATTACATTATAATAAAAATAAGCTAAGTACCTATCCTAGTTAGGTTTTCTAAGATAGTATAATTATATTATAGATGTTAATTAGCTTAATATATTAACTAATTAACGAACATTATTTAACAGAATAAACTTCTAAAAATAACGACAATTTATTAGTAGTGTTAAGCACTTAATTTATATCTTTATTTAATTACATTTTACTTTTTATTTAATATTTTTACAAACTTAGACAATTAAGGAAGATTAATGACTCAAGATAAACATTTAAATAGCTGGCAAGAGCGTCAAGAATTAGCAGAAACAATGCAGCCCTTACTTGGTAAATTGTTTCGCCAACAAGGCGTTGAAATTACAATTTATGGACGTCCGTTATTAACGGCTACAACAATAGAAATTATTAAAGCTCACAGAAATGTTCGTCAACACGTTGGTACTAAACTACGGTTGAGAGAATCATTTCCACTAATTGAAGCCATTTCTCTGCTTAATATTGCACAAGCTCGTATTGATCTTGGCAAATTAGCGGTTAAATATAACAAAGAATATGGACATGATTATTCAAAAGTAATCGATTTCTTAACGACAGAATTATCTGAATTAATTGGTAAAAATGAAGTAATACAACCTCGTGATGTCGTTTTATATGGTTTTGGGCGCATCGGGCGCCTGTTAGCTCGGTTATTAATAGAACGAAGTGGTCAAGCTAATGTGATGCGCCTTCGTGCCATTGTAGTTCGTGGTAATGGAAGCGATCTTGCTAAACGCGCTAGTTTATTACGACGAGATTCTGTGCATGGACCTTTTAATGGTGCCATTGAAGTTGATGAAGAAAACAATGCATTAATTGCAAATGGTAATTATATTCAAATAATTTATGCTAACTCTCCTGATTCAATTGATTACAAAAAATATGGTATCGATAATGCTCTCGTCGTTGATAATACAGGTATATGGACAGATGAAGAGGGACTAAGTGCACATTTGAAATCTGAAGGAACTTCAAAAGTATTATTAACCGCTCCTGCAAAAGGTACCATTGATAATATTGTTTATGGTGTTAATGAAAGTATGATCGGTGATTCAACAATCGTCAGTGCAGCGAGCTGTACCACGAATGCAATTACACCTATTCTAAAAGCCATTAATGACAAATTTGGTATTATTAACGGGCATATTGAAACCGTTCATTCATATACTAATGATCAAAATTTAATAGATAACTATCATCCTGCGCCAAGGCGTGGACGCAGTGCACCACTTAATTTAGTGATCTCATCAACTGGTGCAGCCAAAGCTGTTTCAAAAGCATTGCCTGTACTTGAAGGAAAGCTAACGGGCAATGCTATTCGAGTACCTACCCCGAATGTCTCAATGGCTATCATGAATTTAAATCTTAAAGAAGGTGTAACAACAGAAACGTTAAACACTTATTTACGTGATATAGCGTTACACTCAGAACTGCAAGACCAAATTGACTTTACAACCTCTTGTGAAATAGTTTCTACAGATCTTGTTGGTTCTCGTTATGCTGGCGTAATTGATTCACAAGCGACTATTACAAGTGAAAGTGGTTGTGTTTTGTATGTGTGGTATGACAATGAATTTGGTTATAGCTGCCAAGTTGTTAGAGTAATGCGTAATATGTTGGGCCTTGATTATCCAACGTTGCCTCGCGCGTAATCTGTAGTTGAGTATAAGACTAGTGTTTATTTCATTAGTCTTATACTGTTTATATTCAATCAATGAAATTATTTGTTTATCTGGCTAAAGTCTAGGCATGATTGGCTGTACTTCTTTGTTTTGTACTGTATTATTCATCTATATAAATTTATTTTAAACAATTAGATGGGGATCAAAATGCGTATTATCTTATTGGGCGCGCCAGGCGCTGGAAAGGGCACTCAAGCTCAGTTTCTTATGGATACTTTTGGTATTCCACAAATTTCTACAGGTGATATGTTAAGAGCGGCAGTTAAAGCTGGCTCTCCTATGGGAATTGAAGCTAAAAAAGTTATGGATGCAGGACAGCTAGTTTCTGACGAATTAATTATTGGTTTAGTAAAAGAACGTGTTGCTCAAGCAGATTGTGAAAAAGGTTTTTTACTGGACGGTTTTCCACGCACAATTCCACAAGCTGACGCAATGAAAGAAAATGGTATTATTGTTGATCACGTTGTTGAAATTGATGTGCCAGATGAAGAAATCGTTAAACGTATGAGTGGACGTCGTGTTCATTCTGGTTCTGGTCGTGTTTATCATCTTATTTATAATCCACCTAAAGTTGATAACATCGATGACGTTAGTGGTGAAGAATTATCAATTAGACCTGATGATGTTGAAGAAACTGTACGTAAACGTTTAGCTATATACCATGACCAAACTAAACCACTTGTTGAATATTATACAAAAGCAAGTGAAGCTGGTTTGAATAAATATCATAGTCTTGATGGAACTAAGCCAGTAGCTGATGTAAGCGTAGAAATTAATTCATTACTTGCTTAAAGTTAAGTAATGCACAATAAAAAGCTAGCCTTTCAGGCTGGCTTTTTTTATCACTTAAATTTGTTATATTTAAAATGTGATATAGTCGTTTCTTTTTACAGATAAATAACAGGCGGTTATCTGTTTACGTTAAAATAACATTATAAATTTTTATTTTACAAAATCCATTAGGCGATTTAATGAAATTTCCCGGTCAACGCAAACTCAAACATTATTTTCCAGTTACTACTCCCAAAACGGCTTTAGAGGCAATTAAAAACACACATATTGAAAGCCATATTTGTGGCATCGATCAAACTGTTGTAGACATTGAAGCATCTGTTGACGATGCCTTTCTCGAGCAATTTGACTTGATTAAAGGAACTTCCTGTTTAGTTGATGACGCACAAGCAGAAATAATTTATGGGCTGTTAATGGAAAAACAAAGCATAAGTCATGAGTTTGCTGGAGGAGGAATAGGCAATACTATGCATAATTTTTCGGTATTGTCAGATAATAGAAGCGTATTGTTTGGCGTTATTAGCGATCCAATTCGTGCTAAAGGTTATGCATATAAATACTTATGTAATACATCTTCTAAAGTAGATTTAGATTTATTACAGCCAGTTTCAGGTGCTATCGGCCGTTGTTTTACACTCATTAGTTCTAATGGCGAACGCACCTTTGCATTTAATCCTGGTATGTCTAACGCGCTTAATAGCGAAAATATTCATGAAAATGTGATTGCAAAGTCATCGGCATTAGTTATTAGTTCCTTTCTAATGAGAGTCGGAGAAGGAGATACAATGGACAGTGCTACATTGAGTGCTGTCTCTTACGCTAATAAACACAATGTTCCAGTTGTTTTGTCTTTAGGGACTAAGCAAATTATTGCGCAAGATCCGAAATGGTGGCTAGAATTCATTGATAAACATGTATCAGTATTAGCAATGAATGAAGAAGAGGCTGAAACGTTAACAGGACAAGCTGATCCATTATTGGCGAGTAAAGATGCTTTAGCAGTATGTGACCTAGTGTTATTAACAGCTGGAGCTCAAGGTTTGTATTTATCAGGTTATACTGATTCGTTGTTAAAACGTGAAACGACTAACCCTCTTAAAACAGGTACTATTTCAGACTTTAATCAATTTGAATTCAGTCGTGCTATGAGTAAATCAGAATGCCAACAACCAGAAATGGTGTTTTCACACATAGAGCCGTATATGGGCGGGCCTGATAGTATTAAAAATACAAATGGTGCAGGAGATGGGGCGTTGTCAGCGTTATTACATGATATGGCAGCAAATAATTACCATCAACAATACTTCCCTAATTCAAGTAAGCATATCAGTAACGCACTAACTTATTCTTCATTTGCACAAGTATGTAAATATGCAAACAGAGTGAGTTTTGAAATGTTGAATCAACATTCCCCGCGTTTATCTAAAGGACTTCCGGAGCGAGAAGATAGTCTAGAAGAGGCATATTGGGAAATGTAATATTTTCCTTTAAGTTAAAATTAACGAGTATTTAAAGTACTCGTAATAAAAAAGGCTTATCCCACAGGATAAGCCTTTTTTGATATTAGTAACTCATATTAGAGAATAAGAGTTACTAATGGCGTTAAATTAATAGCTATCGTTATGAACTGCAGCAATTGCACGGCCAGAAGGCTCGTTCATGTTTTGGAAACTTTCATCCCATGCTAAGGCTTCCGCAGTAGAACAAGCTACTGATTTTCCACCTGGTACACATTTCGCCGCACTTTCGCCAGGGAAGTGACCTTCAAAAATAGTTCTGAATAGGTAACCTTCTTTGCTGTCTGGTGTGTTGTGTGGGAATTTAAAGCCAGCATTTTCTAATTGGCTGTCTGTAACTGCTTCTTCAGCATATACTTTTAATTCATCAATCCATGAGTAGCCAACGCCATCTGAGAATTGTTCTTTTTGACGCCATGCAACTGATTCAGGCAACATGTCTGAGAACGCTTCACGTAAAATGTGTTTTTCCATACGCTCTTTAGTAATCATTTTAGCATCAGGATTTTGCGTCATTGCAACGTCGATAAATTCTTTATCTAAGAATGGTACGCGTGCTTCAACGCCCCAAGCTGACATAGCTTTGTTAGCACGTGCACAATCGAACATATGAAGTCTGTCTAGCTTACGAACAGTTTCTTCGTGGAACTCACGTGCGTTAGGTGCTTTATGGAAGTATAAGTAACCGCCTAATAATTCATCGGCACCTTCGCCAGATAATACCATTTTAATACCCATTGCTTTGATTTTACGAGACATCAAATACATTGGAGTAGATGCACGAATCGTCGTCACATCATATGTTTCTAAATGATAGATAACGTCTTTTATTGCATCAATACCTTCACGGATAGTGAATAATATTGGGTGATGAACCGTACCAAGATGATCAGCTACTTTTTGAGCAGCTATTAAATCTGGTGAACCTTCAAGACCAACAGAAAATGAATGAAGTTTAGGCCACCAAGCTTCAGACTGATCATTATCTTCAATGCGTTTTTTAGAATATTGTTGTGTGATTGCAGAAATAACTGAGCTATCTAAACCACCAGATAATAATACGCCGTAAGGTACATCAGACATCAGTTGACGTTTAACACTGTTTTCTAACGCTACTTTTAATGCTTCAGCGCTAGCGTCATTGTTTTTAACTGTGTCGTAATCGCGCCATTCTCGGGCGTAATATTTAACATATTCACCAACTTTGCTATCAAAGTAATGACCAGGAGGGAATTCTTCAATTGTTTTACAAACAGGTACTAGTGCTTTCATTTCTGAAGCAACGTAGAAGTTACCATGCTCGTCACGACCAGTGTACATTGGTATAATCCCCATGTGATCACGGCCTAATATGTATCTGTCTTCTTTTTCGTCATAAAGAGCAAATGCAAACATACCATTAAGCTTGTCTAGGAAATCAGTTCCATGAGCTTCATATAACGCTAAAATGATTTCACAATCAGATTTCGTTTGGAAAGGGTAGTCCGGGTAATCTAGGCCAAGTTCTTTATGATTGTATATTTCGCCATTAACCGCTAGTACGTTTGTTTTTGCTGCATTAAATAATGGTTGTGCACCATTATCAACGTCAACAATAGATAAACGTTCGTGAGCAAGGATTGCGCGATCTGATGCATAGATACCTGACCAGTCCGGTCCACGGTGACGCATTAGTTTAGACATCTCTAACGCAGTTTCACGTAGTTGAGCTGGATCGCTTTTTAGATCAAAAATAGAAAAAATAGAACACATGTAACAAACACTCCTAACGCCAATGGTAGGCTATTAAATTTAGGCAATAAAAATCTTAACGATTATACATCGTTTATGTTGGCGGTATATTGAAGTACGGCTTTGATATGAAAATATTGAGCACGCAGTATTTACAGTTGCCGCGCTTAAGCACGATCTATTTAGTAAATATATTATATGGGTGCATTTATAGCTAATGCTCACGGCCTTGTCAACGGGATTTTAGTTCCGTATGCTAATTAATGTGTTTTTGACTTAAATTGAGTAACGATGATTAAATTTATTACTATTATTAGTTGTTTGTATACATTATTGATTACAAATTGTGTGGCGGATGAAAACAGCATAACTAAGATTTCGACTGTAGAAAATTTATGCAAAATAAACAGCTATGATATTTTGGAAGAGCAGGGGATTAGTTTAATAAAGTGGTCCTCAGAATCTTTTAATGGCAATAAAACATTTAATATTGAAGGGCAGTGGTTAACTAATGTTGGGCATTATATCGTTGAATGTGAGTTACCTTTTGGCAGTAATGAAGCTTCGTTGACGCTTATTTTGACAAAGTCTTAGATTAACAGCCTGTAGTCGTGTATGAAATTGTTGGTGCAATTCCTATAATTGTACTTGGTGTATAAGTTAAATAGCAACCAGGACTAGTTATTTGAATATTATTGTTAGTTTCGCCACTTTTTCTTGTAGGAGAAAAAGATGAACTAGTAATATGAAACTGAGTATGATTTCTACCATCACCATAAAGCCAATTATCAGCAAGATCTAATACATTAGCTATACCAGCTCCTCTATCTGCACTTGGGTAACCAAAAATAGTGGCTACGTCATTTGTTCCATCATTATTAATATCTAGGTTACTTACGCTTTGATTTGCTAAATTTTTGATATTTGCTTTTGCATATACTAAAGCACTAGCTGATTGTATTGAGCCTCCTAAACCTTCAAGTACAGCTATATTAGCATCAGTAGAAAGATTAAGGAATTTTGGTGCGGCAACAACAGAGAGAATACCTAGAATAATGATGACAATAATTAACTCTATGAGGGTAAAACCTGATTGTTGTTTTTTAAACATTAAGTATAACCTTTTCTTTATTAATCAATAATTTTCTAGGTAGAAATGCGATTCTACCTAGAAAAGAGAATATAAATCAATTAAAGGTCATAAAGATGATTAAATATTTATGAAGCGTACCCTGTAACATCAAGTATATTATCGTCTAACAAAGCAACTAATTGATTATTAACTGTTTGCATTGATAATCTATTGTCACAAAACCAGTTAACGACTAACGGATAAATGCGATGCTCTTGCTCATGAACACGAGCAGATAAATCATCACAATTATCTTCAGGGAAAACAGGAACTTTTGCTTGTAATATAACTGGACCACCATCAAGTTCTGCTGTCACAAAATGCACACTTACTCCATGTACATCATCGCCAGCATCAATAGCACGTTGGTGTGTATTAAGGCCTTGATATTTCGGCAACAAAGAAGGGTGAATATTAAGCATTCTACCTTCATAATGTTCTACAAACTGTGGTGTTAAAATACGCATGAATCCAGCAAGTACAACTAAATCAGGTTGATGTTTATCAATCTCTAATTTTAATTGTACATCGTATTCTTCACGTGAATCGTAAGATTTATGATTCACAACACTAGCCGTTATATTATGGCTTGTAGCACGTTCTAAACCATAAACATCAGGTTTATTAGATATTACAGCAACCACATCACCGTTAATTTTATTCGCTTCACAAGCATCTATTACTGCTTGTAAGTTGCTACCATTACCACTGATTAGCACCACTATTTTTTTAGACATGATAAATCCTTGAGTCTTGATAATAGTCTTAAAAAATTAGTCAATGCTAACTTGTTCTTCTTCACCATCGCGTTTAGCGATAGTACCGATGTGCCAAGCGTCATCACCTAATTCTTTGAAAGTAGCAAGAGCACCTTCTAAATCAGCTTGTGGTACCACTAGTATAAGACCTACACCACAGTTGAAAGTACGGTACATTTCGTAAGTATCAATATTACCTTGTTCTTGTAACCAATTAAATATTGAAGGCCACTGCCAGCTTGCACCGTCGATGTTAGCTTTAAGATCGCTTGGTAAAACGCGTGGAATATTTTCCCAGAAACCACCGCCAGTGATGTGAGATAGCGCATGAACATTATGTTTTGCGATAACTTCTAATGTATTCTTAACGTAAATACGTGTAGGTTCCATTAAATGGTCAGCAATTGATTTGTCATCAAGCATAGATAATGGATCTGCGCCGCTTACTTCTAACACTTTACGAATTAGTGAGAAACCGTTTGAATGAGGACCAGATGATGCTAATGCAATTAATGCATCGCCGTCACTTACTTTAGTTCCGTCAATAACGTCAGCTTTTTCAACAACACCAACACAGAAACCAGCCATGTCGTAATCGTCGCCGTGGTACATACCAGGCATTTCAGCAGTTTCACCACCAATAAGAGCACAACCAGCAAGCTCACAACCTTTAGCAATACCAGTAACTACTTCAGTAGCCACATCAACATCTAATTTCGCCGTTGCAAAGTAATCTAAGAAGAAAAGTGGCTCGCCACCTTGAACAATAAGATCATTTACACACATACCTACTAAATCGATACCAACACTTTCGTGACGTTTTAAATCGATAGCAAGGCGTAATTTAGTACCAACACCATCTGTACCTGAAACCAATACAGGTTCTTTATATTTTGTTGGCAATTGGCATAAAGCTCCAAAACCACCGAGATTACCCATTACTTCAGGACGATGAGTACGTTTTACAACACTTTTTATGTTCTCTACAAGCGCGTTGCCTGCATCGATATCCACACCAGCGTCTTTATAACTTAACGATTTTGAATTGCTCACTAGATTTTACCTGCTTAGCCATATAAAAATTTCGCGTATTCTAGCGTAATCCTGCTCGTTAGAACATCGAAAAATGTGATTTATTTCACTCTTTTTTCAGTAATTGCATATTTTTTAATAATAGAATGGCAATTTATAGCGCGAACACTGCCTCATTAAATAAAAATAACCATTCATAATAAATTAATCTACATAGTTAATAATGCTCATTACCTTAAATAAAAGCTCGTGGATATAAAGCTAATGATTCGTTTGGCGATTATGCTAAACTTATTGTCTCTTTGTACATAAAGTTAGAAGATAAACTCGTGAATAAAATCAGATTTTTTAATATTAATATTTTTTTGCTATTGATTGCGTTATCCGGTGAGTTGATGGCCAATACGTTGAAAGAGCTATATAACGGTCAAATGCCAGTTAATGACCAATCTACATCGAGTCGAAATAAGGCTATCAAAGTTCTTTTTGAGCAAACGTTGATCAAAGTATCTGGTAAAAGCAACATCGCAGATTACCCCGAAATGAAATCTACAATTAAAAGTGCATTGTCATATGCCTCAGAATTTAGCTTCAATAATGTTAAAGGTGTAACTTATCTTGATGTTCAATTTAGTGAATCGCTAATAGATCAGTTATTAAGAAATAATGGTATAACCTTATGGGATGTTCGCCGTCCGACGGCGATGTTGTGGCTCGTTTATGAAGACGATAAAGGTCAACGACAATTAATTAATAGCCAACTTAAGGATGAATTATTTGTAACGGCTAAAAAAATTGCAAACGATCGAGGTATACCACTTTTATTGCCTTTATGGGATTTAGATGATCAATTAGAGGTTTCCATAACAGATTTATGGGGGCAATTTGAAAGTAAAGTAGCAAATGCTAATGCTCGTTATGTTTCAGATTATATGATTTTGGCTAAAGTAAGCTCACAAGGGTTTGGTCAGCAAGTAAGTTGGAATATTTATAAAATGTCATCTGTTGTTGACGCATTTGGCCAAACATTAAGTGAAATTAAAATAGCGGGAAACGACGAAACAGAAACAGTAGAAGAAGCGGTTTATGAAATTATAAATCAAAGTACTGATTATTTTGTATCTCAATATAGCGTTGATACATCCAAGGAAGTCGGTGAGCTATTTATCACACTCAACAATATCGATTCCTTACAAACATATGTTGATGTTGTAAAATATTTAAAATCAATCAAAGCAGTCGATCAGTTGACGATGGTCAACAATAAAGGACAGGAATATCAATTCAAAGTTAAGTTAATAGGGAATAAGCAATCAATGATTGACGCTATTAGTTTGGGCAATAAAATGATAAAACTTACAAATTATGATCCAGATCTTATTTTATTCCAATGGCGAGGTTAATTAATCTTCGTTCAAGCTTCATTAATGCTTTGTCAGTTGCCACGATAATTGTTGAAATGATATAATTATCGTGTAATTTTTTAATCGGAACTTCCCATTGTCGAACCCAAGTCAATTGTCATTACCTGTATATTTGCCAGACGATGAAACTTTTTTAAGTTTTTATCCTGCAAATAATGAAGAATTACTGAAGGTGATGTCACATTTAGTTGCCGATACTCAAAGCCATTTTGTTTATCTCTGGGGTAAACCTAAGTCAGGAAAAACTCACCTTCTACATGCTTGTTGTGCTGATGCACAAGATAAAGGATTGCAAACTTTTTATATTCCTTTTGAAATGTATGCATCAATGAGTGTTGCTATCTTAGAAAACTTAGATAACCTTCCGCTAATCTGCTTAGACAACATAGATCGTGTTGCTGGTAATCCATTATGGGAAGAAGCTTTATTTGATTTATATAATAGAGTCAAAGAAGCTGGCGGTAAATTAATTGTTAGTGCAGATCATTCGCCAAAACAAAATGGTTTTCAATTACCCGATTTAGTATCTCGTTTAAGTTGGGGACTTAGTTATCAAGTTAACTCGATGTCTGATGATGATAAATTAGCGGCTATGCAAAAAAGAGCAGAGGCAAGGGGACTTGTATTAAGTGATGACGTGGTGAAATATTTATTTAATCGATTAGATCGTGATTTAAGAACCTTGTTTGATACGTTAGACCGACTTGATAAAGCATCACTGCAAGCACAACGTAAATTAACTATCCCTTTTATTAAAGAAACATTAAAACTTTAAGGACTATTTTTAATAGTTTTTAAATGTTCTTATTTTAATTAGCGTTAGTTAAACCATAACTAACGCTAATTAGTGAAACACTTCCCTCTTTTATCAATCACTAATAACTAAAGAAGCGCCTTCTGGACGTATATATACTTGTGGCGTAGGTGGGTTTTCCATCAACAACCTCGAATTAATCTCTTTCATGATCAGCATTTCATCTGCCATTAAATAACCAGGTGTCGTTGTGTTTTTATCGGAAGTTGTTGTAGCAAAAGTCACAGCTGCATTACCATCAGTTACATTTTTCACAAAGCGATAAGCTTGCTCAACACCAAATACTAAAGGTTGGTTTGGTGAGTGCCATAATACTCTCACTGGAAACCATGCATGTTTAAGAGTCGTTTTACCGTAGGCGTTAATTAACGGTTCGTTAATCATATTGGGTAATGTATATTCCTCATAAGCCCATGAATTAACTGGTGCACCCGAAGAAATAGGCGTTACATGGCCATTTGAAAAATCTTGGAATGGATTTAAAGGCTCATGAAGTACAATTCTATAATCTGTTTCGTCGATATCATCAACGCCATCTGAATCAACAAGCAGATTAACACCGTCTACATTAAAATAATTCTTATCTCTATTTGCTGACACGATAGCAGTCGGATCTGTTTGTTTGATCATGTGGATAAAATCTTGCAATTTGCCATCCTCATCAAGCAATGTTGTTGTGTCTAACCAATACCCATCAGCATAGTCTTTAAAGCGTTCGATAAACCCTTGCATAAGATTTTCATAAGCTAAGTATTCATCACCATTAAACTTAGTTGTATAATATACTTTCCAAGCAGCTTGAGCTTCTTCACTTGCTCTAACAAAATAATTTGTTGAAACATATAAAATTATACGCTTATCAGCATCTTTAAATGTCTGTAATACATCAAGAATTAGCTTTTCATTTTCAAGTGTCGGAACCATACTTTCATGAATTTCATTCGCTATATCTACATTGTCATTTTGTCTTAACGTAAAATAATAAGAATGTGCAAAATAAGATAAATTTGTAATGATGTGCCCTACAGCTGGGAGCTCATCAACAATTTCTTGCGCGCCACTTTTGTAATCATAATTGTTATTATCGACTTCATCATCGAGCCTTTCTCCACCAAAAACAGGATATGTAATCCCCCAAGAACCAGCTAACCATTCGGAGCTATTCACAGAAACGAGATCGGGATTATCTATGGTAAAAGAAAATTGAATGTCACTAATCCCCCAAATATTAGTACTAGAACTATCACCAGCTCCCGTAATGACAAATGTGTTGAAAGGATCAAAGCTAAATTGTTCTGCGTCATTAGTAATTCCTGAATTAAGTCCTGTTCCTTGTCCTCGTATATGGCTATGACTATGGCCAGCTTTAGTTTCTATGACGTTAATCGTATTGAAACCACTAAATGTAACGTTGTAATTATTTAAAGATACCGAAATATTTTCAACACTAAAACGTAAGCTTTGCCCTTGAGTAATGCCTTCACCTAAGTCTCCTTCAATATCCCAAAAGCTAACGGTCGCATTTTCATCATTAACAAGATAGTTAAATGGTGATGGATTACCTAATGATGTCATTGACGATTGACCATCTAATTCATCATAACTAAATACTGAATTTGAAAATCCTTCTACACGTAAATCAAATGTCAGAGTATCGTTGATATCATCACGATTAAAATCATTGCCGTTCCAAAGCACACTATAAATAATGCTGTCACCGTCTGCTCGTTGAATACAGCTAAGTTCATCAGATACTAAGGTTGTTATCTTAAAGCCATCCTCGACACTGAGTGCTAAATCAGATAAACCTTCGATACATGCTTGGGCACTTAACGTGAACCTAGTTTCATTGAAGTAACTATCAACTGCGGCTATTTCGATCGTTTCCGTCGGCTCAACTGTCCCTGATGGCTCTAATGTTTGATTTGGCTCTACAGTGTCAGTTAGCTCTGCTGTTTCGACCGATGTTGTTGTTGCTAGTGACACTACTGATTCGGCAACGATGATGTCTTCATCATTAGCGGGATTTGAACTAGTAGCCCCACAACTAATTGCCAAAGAGGATAAGGTAACTTGGAGGATAATTAATGGAATTTTATTCATTTTATCAATACTCTATCATTAGTAAATTGATCAAGATTTTACTTAAAATTTGAAGAATTATTATTGTACCGTAAAGAATATATATTATACAACGCTATAAAAATAGGGAAATGGACTAAGGGAATTAAGGATATATAGGAAGTTTTTATATTAAGTATTAGGGGGTAAGTATTAGAGGTAAGTATTTAAACAACAGTGATTAATTTATTCATCACTGTTATTTATAGGGAATAACTAAGCGTTGTTTTCAGCTTCTTCTTCTTCTTTCTTTTTACGAATACTAAGTCCTAATTCTTGACCTCTGAACTTCGCAAAATATGAACAACCAATAAACATCATAGCAGTTAATATCAATTCGATAATTACATATACACGTTCATCTGGGCGATCCCAAATTAACGTTAAACCATGAATCATATAGATTAAAACAATAAAGTTAGACCAAGCATAAGTATAAGGTTTTTGTTTTAAAATACCCCACATAGGCAATAATAACGGTCCTACTGTTAATAATAGCGTGATGTATTTATCCATCACAGACGGCACAAGAATAAGGTTCCAAATAGGTAAAAAGATAAGCAAACCAAAATAACCTGTTTGGCCTAAAATCATAAATCGTTTTGTTTTTTCACGCATTTAAATAATATCCAATACTGCTTCTGGTGGGCGACCAATGGCTGCTTTAGTGTTGTTTACAACAACAGGTCGTTCTAATAACTTAGGTGTTTTGACAATAGCGTTAATAAGGTCATCATCTGATAATGAATCATCTGCCAAATTCTGCTCTTTGTAGTCAGCATCTTTAATACGCATTAACTGACGTGGAGATATCGCTAGTTTAGTTAATAACGATATTACTTCGTCTTTGCTCACGCCTACTTTTAAATATTCAATGATAGTAGGAGTTACATTATTATCTATTAATAGCTGTAGTGTTTGTCTGCTCTTGGAGCAACGGGGATTGTGGTAAATGGTGATGTCAGACATATCAGCCTCTGTTGGTACTTTTTTAGTACGCTGGTTAATAATAAATACGCGCAATCAATAATAAACCGATAGAGATTATAGTGGCCTAAATGCTAACTCGTTCAAGACTGCGCATATATTTTGACGGATTCTTGCTTATATTTTTAGTTTTTTCAAGCTTTGTTCCATTTCTCTTAACTGTTTGATGCGAGATTGAACTTTAGCTTTAGTAAGTATATCGTTTTCAATTTTATTATTCGCTTTATATAACTCTTTTAATGCACCTTTAAAATTACCATACAAGGCATGTCGTTCAGCTACTGCTACATGCTGTTCTACCGGATGGTTGCCTTTTCTATTTGCATCAAACAACATCGACCAACCAGGCACTGATTCTGGGTGCTGTTCCAAGAATCGTTCTAATTTTAGAATCGCTAATTCATATTGTTTATGTTGAATTAATGCACTGGCATAATTGAGCGAAATAACCGGATTATTTAACATTAACTCATCATAATTTTTTAATAATTTGACCGCTTTTTCGGCTTGATTAGTTGCTAATAAAATATCTGTTAGAGTATCAATATAAAATAAGTTGTCAGGTGAGTGCTTAATTAATGGCGCTAGTAGTTTATGTGCAAGCTTGTAATCTTTATTAGAAAATGCGACTAAGCTTTTGCCATAAGCAAATGCTTGTTGATTTTTTGAATCTTTTTGGTCAAAAGTTACTTTAAGGTTGTGGTTAATACTGTCTTGTGAACTGTCATTAAAACGTGTCATTAACCGTGCTTTAGCTAATAAAAACTTAAGTTTTATTGGCGGTTTAATCTGAGGGTAACCTTGAGCGCGCACACGTGATTCTGCAATACGAAGTTCTGTTACCGGATGGCTTAACAACATTGGTGGTAATTTAGTTGAATAACGATGTTGTGCGGCTAATTTAGTAAAGAAGGTCGCGGCGCTTCTTGGATCAAAATTACTTCTAGCGCTAAGATCAATACCAATTCGGTCAGCTTCTTTTTCGTTGCTTCTCGTGTAATTAATAGCGAGTTGTTGTGACACAGCTAATGAGGCTTGAATACCAGCGATACCAACATCACCTGCACCGGCTAAAACCAATGCTATCGAACCTAATAATGATGCTAACGTCGCTGTACTTGTACTTGACCTTGCTTCAATAGAGCGCGCCAAATGGCGTTGAGTCACATGAGTTATCTCATGGCCCAATACAGCAGCAAGTTCACTTTCGTTATCTGCTAACAACAACAACCCACTATGAATACCAACATGCCCACCAAAAAAAGCGAATGCATTAATGGCTTGATCTTCTACAATGAAAAAATCGAAAGGGGTTTTAACATCATTTGCGTTTGCCACCATCGATAATCCAATATCATTTATATATTGTTCTAATAACGGATCGGTAATAATAGGTAATTGATTTCGCAGTAATATTTTATAAGCCTTACCAATACGTAATTCTTTTTCGATAGTAAGAGATGAAGAAGCTACAGTGCCTAATTCAGGTAGTTTTATTTGATTATCTGCTGCAGCGGCGCCCAGTGTTAACGTCCCTAAAAATGAAGCGAGCAATAAAGGCAACGCTTTTTTCTTATAACGAGTTAGTAATGAATGTTGGCCGGTATTTTTTGGCAATGTATAACTTCCTAAATATTGATGGCTTTTGTGCGATAACATTGAGCTTTACCCCATTAAAGGTGATAATAGTGTATCGCAGTTTGTAGAACTATTGCATTGAAAATACTTGATTTTAGTCTTTTACGTTGTCCTATCCCATTAGTACAAACAAAACTATTTGTTAAAAGTGCTAATAACGGTGCTCAGTTCCAGATACTATTATCTGACCGAGGTTCTGTCCAAGATGTTCCCGCTATTTTAAAAAAAATGGGACATCATGTTGAAACTGAAGTTATAAATGAAAAAAATGTCGTACTTGTTACTGTAAAATTAAACAATTAAAGGTCTTCTCCATGTTAGAACTAGTAAGCAATTGGTACAAAAAACGCTT
Source organism: uncultured Enterobacterales bacterium (assembly GCA_937981905.1). GTDB lineage: Bacteria > Pseudomonadota > Gammaproteobacteria > Enterobacterales > Psychrobiaceae > Psychrobium. Next base: position 4,051 of record CALJMY010000220.1, on the reverse strand, counting down.
TTCAGATCCCCATGCTGTTACCCTTGTCTTTATATTGATTGCCATTGCGTTATCCATTTATTTCTTTGCTGATATCTTAATGCCATTATTGGTTGCTATCGTATTTGCTTATTTATTAGAACGTCCAGTAACTGCATTAACACGTTACGGTATTCCACGAACGTTAAGTGTTGTAATAGTGCTAGCGGTATCAGCCACTATATTAATATTAATTGTGTTTGGTATTTTACCTAGCGTTTGGCAACAAGTAGTGACGTTAACTGCTGATATGCCAGAAATGTTGTCACAACTTCAAAAATTCTCTTTATCATTACCTGAAAAATATCCTGATTATGTAAATGCGCAGCAAATTAAAAATATAACAGACAGTGCAACAACTTATGTCGTTGAACTTGGACAAGGTATTGTTTCTCAATCATTTAAATCGTTGATCAATTTAGTAGCCTTAATGATTTATGTTATTTTGGTTCCTCTTCTTATATTCTTTTTCTTGAAAGATAAACGATTATTGGTTGATGGTGCTACGCGTTTTATTCCAGCAAATAGACGTTTAGCGTCTCAAGTATGGGCTGAAATGAATATTCAAATTACTAATTATATTCGCGGTAAAGTCATTGAAATATTTATTGTTGGTGGTGTTAGTTATATTGCATTTACAGTATTAGGTTTAGCTTACTCGTCGTTGCTGGCTGTGTTAGTGGGACTATCTGTATTAATTCCATTTATTGGTGCCGCGATAGTGACCATTCCTGTATTTCTTGTAGGATTATTCCAATGGGGTTTTGCACCAGCATTCGGTTATCTAGCAATCGTGTACGGTATTATTCAAGCATTAGATGGAAATTTACTAGTACCATTATTGTTTAGTGAAGCTGTTAATCTACATCCAACATCTATTATTGTCGCTGTATTATTATTTGGTGGTCTGTGGGGCTTTTGGGGAGTATTCTTCGCGATACCGCTCGCTACGTTGGTTAAAGCCGTTATAAATGCAATGTCAAAGCGCAGTAATGTTGATGTGATACAAGAAAGCTAATAATAGAATACGAGCAATAAAAAAAGGCAATGATCAATTCATTGCCTTTTTTATTGGATAGCTTTTAATTGAGTTTTAGAAACGTTTAAACTCGACTTATTCCACTGACGTTGTTTCGATAGTTTGAGGTTGTTCTAAAGCTGGTTCAGGAATTTTAAAACGTCTTATCTGAATAATCATACCCATGCTTGGGTGATCAAAGTAATGTATCTCTTTAGAGCGTACACGCCTGTGTTGTTTCATTGGATGACTTGTTAATTGGCTCACGTATGAAAACTCTGATTCGGTAGCTATTTCAGTGTTTACGTCATCTTCAGATATATTAAGAGTTTTTAATAAAGAGATAGATTGATTCGTTGGTACTTGAGTCTCTTGTATCTCTTCTTTTGTAATAACTTTGACTTGTTCTACTTTACGTAAATCAAAATCTGCCTCAATAAATAAATAATGATTAAGATAAATATTCAACAAACCATCTAGTTGCCATAATTTTGCATCACTTGTTGGTGCTTGTTTATTCTTTAATTCAGTCAAAATATCAGAGATAGCTATTTTAGGTGTCGCTAAATCGTAGATATTATCATTAGACTCAGTTGAATTTTCTGACAAAGATTGATTGTCTAAATTATCTATAGCTTCTTGTTGTAAAGCGTCGCTTTCTAAAATAAATGCTCGATTATTACCTTCTTCATCGAATTCTTCTGAATAATCTTTACCTGCAAACAAGTGAATTGGTACGGACAAATGACGCGCTACCATTGGTTGACGCCAACCTATGTGAAGTAATGGGGTACTTGTTTTTTGCCAGCGTAATTTCTGAACCAATGTAGTCATTTGTAAATGTTCTTCATTGAGTAAATAAGGTACATCAGGCGTATGAATAAATTCAGCTTGATTACTTGCTGCTATTCTTAATGGAACTTTATTAGGAATAATAGGCTTTGGAACACTACGATATTCAACACCGTTAAATGAAAACTCTTTTGGATAGTCTACAAATATATTTGAATCGTAAGCAGGCGGTTGAGGAATATCAGTATTGTCTTGGCTAAATTGCTCAGCAGTCTGTTTATCAGATATTTCGCCAGAGCTTTCAACAATGTTAATACCGTCATTATCAGTAGTCACATTACCAGTTAGCTGTTGACTTAAAGACTGTGCTGTTTCTGAATTATCAGGCGTGGTTAATTGATTACTCGCGGCGATATCAGATAAACGTTTTGCGCTAATATCGTACGCTTGACGTAATAAATCATCATTAGGCACAATACATTCAATAACAACGGGTAGAACGTCATTAACATTAACTAAAGGTGTCGTCTCAATCTCGATATCTACAACATCGGTAACAGAGTCTAAGGCAATATCTTGATTAATATCAGTTATATTTTCTTTTGCTCTTTGTGAGGTTACACTAAAACGCTCAAACTGAGTTAACGTCGGACAAGGTTGTAAACTACCATAGACTAAATTATCTTGTAACCGTAGAGCCTTATCAAGATTATACTGCTTAATAATATCGGTAAAATCTTCTTTAGTTTCTTCACCCACTCGTTCAAATAAAATGACTTCTACTTCAAACCAACGTGGAACGGCATTAACGGCTGGTGTTAAAATTAGTCCACTTAATAACAGTGATAACGCATTGAGATTAAATTTCATTTAGTGCTCCGTCGTATTACGTTCAAATTCAGTTAGCATCGCGTTAATAAGGTTTAACCTGTCAGCTGCATTCTCTGTTTTGATAGCAAATTTTAATTTGGTTGGCCCATCTAATTTGTAAATTGCAGGTTGAGTTTGCAATAAAGACATTAAATAACTTAAATCAATAATAGTATTTTCACCAAATACTATTTGGCCGCCATTAATACCAACTTCTAAACGAGTGACACCTAAATCGTGAATACGTTGTTTCATTGACGTCATCGCAAATAGATTTTTAGCAGGGTCGGGTAGTAACCCAAAACGATCAATTAATTCAACTTGCAACGTATCTAGTGCTTTATTGGTTTTACAGTTTGCGATACGTTTATAAAGTGACAATCGAGTATTAACATCGAAAATATAATCATCAGGCAATAAAGCTGAAATCTTTAAATCTACTTCACTACCTTGTGGTAATAGATTATCTAATTTTGGCTGCTCACCGTTACGCAGCGCATTAGTCGCGCCATCAAGCATTTCCATATATAAACCAAATCCAATGGTTTGAATTTGACCACTTTGATCATCACCTAATAATTCACCCGCGCCGCGAATTTCTAAATCATGAGTCGCTAATACAAAGCCAGCGCCTAAGTCGGTTAATTTTTCGATAACATCAAGACGTTTTTGGGCATCTTTACTTATTTTGGGTGGTGTTAATAAATACGCGTAAGCTTGATGATGCGAACGGCCAACACGGCCACGCAGTTGATGAAGCTGCGCTAAACCAAATTTGTCGGCACGGTTGATGATAATAGTGTTGGCACTTGGAATATCAATACCAGTTTCTATAATGGTCGAACACAATAATAAATTGTATTTTTGGTGATAAAAATCACTCATGACTTTTTCAAGTTCACGCTCTGGCATTTGACCATGAGCAATACCAATGCGCGCTTCTGGTAACAATTGTTCTAAATCTTGCGCCATGTCTTCAATTTTATCGACATCGTTATGTAGGAAGTATACTTGTCCACCACGCACTATTTCACGACGAACAGCTTCTTTAACAATGGCTGGGTCGTAAGAACGTACAAACGTATTTACTGATAAACGACGTGATGGCGGTGTTGCAATAATTGATAAATCACGCATACCGCTCATCGCCATATTCAGCGTTCGCGGAATAGGGGTTGCTGTCATGGTTAAAATATCAATATTGGCACGAAGCGCGGTAATTTTTTCTTTTTGGCGCACACCAAAACGATGTTCTTCATCGACAATGAGTAAGCCTAAATCGCTAAATTTAATATCACCTTGAATGAGTTTGTGTGTACCAATAATAATATCTACTTTGCCTTCTTCAATGGC
>CALJMY010000219.1 GCA_937981905.1 uncultured Enterobacterales bacterium | reverse complement strand
ACAATCAGTTTTTACCATCAAAGCTTGCACTGCTTTAATTTTGCTAAAATTAACCTTCGTTAAATTAGCCTCTTGCAATAACGTTTGTTCCATATTCGCTTGACTAAAATTAGCCATCGTTAAATTCGCATTAATGAAATTTGTTTGCTTAGCATTCACATTTTTAAAGTTAGCACTGGTTAAATCAGCGCCCATGAAGCTCGCTTGAGAAATGTCTTTGCCTTCAAAATTAGCACCTTGCAGTTTACTTTCTTGAAACTGCGGCATAATTAAATTGATTTTAGTAAAATCATAATTGGTGAAATCAGCGCCTTTAAAGAAAATAAGTTCTAATTTTGCTTCATCAAACACAATGCCTGTGACTTTACAGTCAATAATATTCGTACGAAATACCGTTACTTTTGAAAAGTCAGTGTTTTGTAAGTCGCCATTGATAAACGAGTTTTGTTCCATTTTTGCGCCAACAAACTTAGCGCCCACTAGTGATGGATTAATAAAGTTAGTGTTTTCAAAATTACATTGTGAAAAATCGGCTTTATCAAACTTAGCATCAATAAAACTCGCAAGGCGTAAATCACAACCCACCACGCTAATTGATTCACCTTTAGGCTCAATAAAGTTCGCTAAAATTAAATTAGAACCATCAAGTTTGGCATTAGTGAAATCACAATTAATAAAATTACACTCTTTTAGCTTCGCTTGGCGTAAATCCGCACCACTAAATGAAACATCATTAAAGGTGCCACCAGCAATGTCTGCACCTTGATAGTTGCCGCCACTTAAGTCAGTTTCATTAATTAACGGCTCACCGCCTTTCACCGCTTTAACTAACTCGTCTTTGGATAAAGCCATTATGACGGTCTCCAATCTTTTAATACAGTTTGATCAAGATTGGCATTTTTATAACTGTTATTGCCCAGCGTTGTATCCATAAAGTTAACGCAATAAAGGTTAGCCCCGTCAAAAGTAGCACCGACTAAATACGCTTTATAAAGAGAACCTTCCATCAGATTAAACTGCGTTAAATTCGCTTGGTGAAGGTTAGCTTTCATGAACTGAGCACGAACCCCTTTACATCCAGTAAAATTAGTATTGGCTAATTGTGAACCACTAAAATCAGCTTCATGAAAGGTAGCACCAGAAAAATCAGCATTGTTTATTTCGTTTTCACGTAAACAAGACTGATTAAGCAATGCGCCAACAAAAATCGTATTATCAAGATTACAACCACCTACAAATCGGCTATTAATCATTTGGGCGTTTTCAAAGTTTGCGCCTTTAATGTTCGCCTCAACAAAATTAACACCATCGACAATCGCTTGTTTAAATTGTGCATATTCAAGTTGTGGCTTAACAAAGTTAGCCCCTGTAAGGTCAGTACCGTTAAATGAACATTCATTTAAGTTAGGCTCAATGAAATTACATTGAGTCATAATGGCATCATCAAAAATTGCTTTCTCAAATTCAACATCGAGGAAATTGATTTCAGTAAGCGTACAACGACTAAAATCTGTATTAATAAGTGTCGAATTACCCAGTGTTGCTTTGGTTAAATCACAACCACTAAAGTCTGTATTAGTTAGGTTAGCCGCGCCAATGTTAGCACCGCTACAATTAGCATCATGTAATTTAGCATCAGTTAAATTAGCGCCAGCTAGAATTGCCCCCGATAGATTAGCACCGCTTAAATCAACACCAGTAAAGTCAACACCTTCTAAATAGCAGCCTGATAGATCAATGCCTTGAAAATCCATGTTCGATAAATCAATGCATGCGAAATCTTTATCAATTAATGACTCGCCAGCGTTAAAACTATTAATAAATTCTTCACGTAGCCGCTCTTCATCATCAGGGTGCGGCGAACGAGACTTTCCCATTAAATGAGCGCCCATTAAATAAGTTTCTTTAAGCTTGATTTCAGTATCAAGTAATTTAGTTTCGATTTCTTTTAAATCAACATCTATGGTTGGCAGCTTATCTTCACTAACCCCCATTTTACGCAAATTGTCCATTTCTTTATCTACACTAGCAATTTGTGCCTTTATCTCATCAATCTGACCACTTATTTCAGGTCGAGGCCACATTGGTGGTAAATCAATTTCAATCAGCTTTTGTTCCATGCTAGCAATGGCATCGCTGTAAAGTGCAGCATCAGGAGCATTTTTTAATTTAGTTATTTCATCATTAACTTGTGCTTTTGCCTCAGCTATTTTTCGTGCCGCTAAGTCATCACTAAATACTTTAATCTCATCCATCACCGACATGTCAATTTTACTAATTTCAACATTTTTAGGGTCAGTGACCATACCCGGTGCCATTTTTTCCAGCAAGGCTTCCATTTGTATTTGCTCAGGCGCTTTTTCCGGATTATTCATTTTTTCAATGTAAGGTGCAGGATCAATACCCGCCGCTTTTAATTGGTCAATAACTTGTGTTTTAGCATCATCGGCTTGTGCCAGCGTTTCTTTTGTTTTAGTCTCCGCAAAAGCATCCATATTGTCTTTGCCGAGCATTTCAAGTGGGAAATCAAAGTCTTCTTCAATTTGTTTAAAACCACAACGCATACCTTCAGCAATAAGTGGTGTACTAAGTAATGCATATTTATAACCATGATCAGGACAAATACGCTTGGTCATTTGATCTTGGTAATGAGCCAGTGAGCGCGGTGTGTCATGCCTATTTTCACAAGCTAACAATAACGATTCAATGTCTGTTCCATCATCGCTATTCCCTTCAAGTGTACCGCGATAAATCATCACGCCCATCGCTTCGTTAGGGAATAACCATAAGGTGTCTAATTTGGTTTTTATTTCTTTAAAAACAACCTGCGTTGATTGTGTTTCACTACTATCATCACCTTGTTTTTGAACATCAGCAGGCACACGTTGATTAACAAAAGCGCGACCATAAATAGGTGGTAATTTACCTTTAAACTCACGATATGTCGCATGCATATTGGTAATTGAGTAATACTCATCGCCTACAAAATATTTTGGTAACCATTGGTCATCAGCAGCATCGTTAAAATAAAGCCAATTAATATCATTAGGTAGCCCGGGCATCACTTCATTAATATATGCTTCATCATAAGTGCCTGCTTTCTCTAAGCGAGATTGCCACATAATATCAAGGCGGCCTAAACTAGCTGGGGGAACTGCTTTACTAGACGAAGTCGACAAGTTGTTTTTATATTCAATATTCGGTAAATATTGTGTTTCAATACCGTCAACATCAATCGCTTTAAAACCTTTGCCTTCAGGGTTTATTTTAAAACCTTCGCCACCATAAGCATTAGCATATGATATTGTCATTTCAGCCATAGACTCAGCGGTACTAATACCTAAGCCCGCACCAAACAATTTGTACCAATGGCGATCGCCAAAAATAGCCAATTCTTTATCAACCAATGTTTGATAAACATTTTTTCTATCTACTCGCCCTAGCGTTAAATGAACAGAACCAGCTTCTACAGCATGCCCTTGTGGCGCAATAAAGTCACCACACACTAATACTTCGCCAACTTCTTTTGGCATGGCACCATCGAAAATCTCACCATCGAGTTGTTCGCTAATCGTTGACCATAATTTTTGTTCTAATAATATTTCATCGTCAATAAGTGAAAATGCAATTGGAATAGATACAGCGAATATATCTTTTTCCAAATAGGTAAAAGATTTATGGAGAACACTAAGCTGCAGAGGTTTAATAATATTCATTGAAATTAACTAATCATCTTAAGGGCGCCACTATTAAGAGAAAGCCCGCAGTTTTCTATTGCCATAGCCCCATTAGATATTTCATTTACAGAAACGCCTAATGTGTTAACAGAGTTAATTAAATTATTTAAAGTCGCTTCAACATCAACTTCTTTTGAATTACATTCTAGAAATTTCTTTTCAATTGTAGGGCCAACTCTAAGTTCTAAACAGAATCCTATATTTATAT
>CALJMY010000218.1 GCA_937981905.1 uncultured Enterobacterales bacterium | reverse complement strand
TAGTAAGGAAATTAAATGTCTAATACGATAAAAATTGAGTTTGTGTCTGACGTATCATGCCCATGGTGTGCTGTTGGTTATTACGAATTATCAAATGCTATGAAACAAGTCAGTGCTGATATTCAAGTATCACTGTCTTGGTTACCTTTTGAGATCAATCCAGACATGTCTAAAGAAGGTCAGGATGTTAAAAGTTACCTAATGTCTAAATACGGGATGAGTGAAGAACAGCAGTTACAAAGTATGAAACAAATAGAAGGGCGCGGTGCCAATGCAGGCTTTATATTTAAACCAATGATTGAGCGCCATGTTTATAATAGTTTTTCATGTCATTTATTATTACATGTTGCTGCAGAACGTGGTTTAGACACGGCGCTTAAAACACAATTTTTATCTGCTTATTTTCAACAGAGTAAAGATATCAGTGATAAAGGTGTATTAGAAAATATAGCACGTGAAGTTGGTTTAACAGACGTTGAAATTAATAAAGCATTTGATAATGAAAGCATCGCTAAGTCTGTTCGAGAAAGCATTAATAGTATTAAAAAGGCTGGCGTTACCGGAGTTCCAACATTAATCATTGATGGTAAATATGCAATATCGGGTGCGCAAGGAGAAGCTGGATATATTGATATTTTAAAACAAGTTGCTGCAAAGTAATTGTTTTAGGTGAGTCTCAGTAAAATAAATCTATACTCAAGTTACCTTGAGTATAGATAATTATTAATAGCTAGATTTTTAAATGTGGCAGTCTGTCGCGTAAACAATCTTGAACGACTTCAACAAGTTTGTCTGGTTGGAATTTAGAGATGAAAATATTACAACCAACTTTTTCGGCCATCGCATCATTGAAACTACCACTTAACGAGGTATTTAACGCGATATATAAGTCACTCATTCTTGGATCACTTCTAATTTCTGATGTTAATTTATAACCATCCATTTCTGGCATTTCAGCATCAGTAATCATCATTAGAATTTCATCAGTAACCGTTTTACCTTCGTCAGCCCAACCTTTAAGTAATTTTAATGCTTTTAAACCATCATTAGCCTGAATAACTTCTATTCCTACAGCTGTTAATGTTTGATTTACCAAGCTTCTAGCTGTTGATGAATCATCAACAATTAGTACTTTTTTACCTTGCATATGATGAGCAATATTCTTATCGAGGACGCCGTCAGAAATATTGGTATCATAAGTAATTATTTCGGCTAATACTTTTTCAACATCAATAATTTCAACAATACTATTTCTATTTTCGCGTTCTATTTGTGTGATTGCTGTTAAATAATGACCACGGCCTGCAACACTTGGTGGTGGCTGTATATTTTCCCACGTAGTGTTAACTATTTGGTCAATCTCACCCACTAAGAAAGCTTGAATCGTTCTGTTATATTCGGTAATGATAAGATTACATTTATCACTAACAACTAACGGTCTCATGCCTATTGCTTGCGGTAAATTTATAACTGGGATTGTTTTACCACGCATATTAACCACACCAACAATTGATGGGTGAGAGCCGGGTAATACAGAAACACGAGGAAGGCTAACAACTTCTTGAACCTTGAAAACATTGATAGCAAAGGTTTGCATAGAACTTAGGCTAAACAACAATAACTCTAATCTATTTTCTCCAACTAATTGCGTTCGTTGGTTGACCGAATCCATTACGCTTGACATGTTTTTATCCTTTATATTGATACCGTTATTAAACGTTATTTATGGTGTAAGTTACGTTAATTTACGATGACGTTAATATATATAATATTGTTTACTTTAACTAAAGTTGTGACAATAAGCTATAACACTTAACGGCCAGATGTGTAAAAACTGTATTTATTATTGTGATCTATTTATTAACTTCCCAATAATTAAACAATAATGATGTTTATTAACGGTTAATCGGTATAATACCGCGATTAACAGAGTTCCAATTATTACAAGGTGAAGATGATGAGAATATGTGCTGTAGATTTAAAAGATAATCACGCTAATATTTGTCTATTACAAAAAGAAAACGACGTATTTGATATTCCAGATTGTCGTCAAGATCGTTTTACGGTTCAGCAAGTTAACGATGCTGAGCAATTACGTGAATTTCAATTTGCTTTTAAGAAGCTAATGGAAGATTACAGTGTTGACCGTGTTGTTATCGCTGAACGCATTAATAACGGTAAGCATGCTGCAAAAATGTCAACATTCAAACTTGAAGCTATTTTGCAAGTATGTGAAGGTTTAGACGTTGAATTAATTCCAATGGGTGTTCAAAAACAGTGGTTAAAACACACAGCTCCACCAATTGAGTTTAAGCATACTGGATTACGTCCATATCAAGAGAAAGCATTTCTTACTGCTTACGCATACTTAAGTAGCTAAGCGCTGTAATTAACATTTTATTCTTGTAAAAACGAATTATTGTTAGGCAATTTTAACACGTACAATTTTCATTATTTCTATATCCATCCCGGCTATTTGTTGGGTTGATGGATAATAAGTTATATTTACACGTGCGCCTTTCAATGATTTATATAGTTTTTTACGTTTATACGTAAAAGGCACATCAATATTTTCGATCATGATCGTGTTTACATGCCATTCGTCTTTTTCCCGTTGAATATGAGATACCACTTTAACATCAGTTGAATGAGTTAAATTTGGATGATTAGTAAGTAGTTTATCGACAGGGGATTTAGCCATAATGGTTATATTTCACTCGTTAATTACTATTATTTAAGTATTGTAAAACTATGTCCAATCAATTGAAATATCTGTCTGGTTATTCTCCTAAAATAGTTGAGCAAGTGACGCAGTTAATCGATAGTAATAAGCTCAAAGATTATCTATTAGCACGCTATCCAGAGTGCCACAATCTAACCAACGACAAAGCGTTATATCAATATACGCAATCATTGAAATCTCAATATGTTAAAAAATCATCGCCATTATCTAAAGTTGTCTATGATGATAAAATTCATGCTGTTCAACATGCCCTTGGTACTCATTCATTTGTTAGTAGAGTTCAAGGTGGAAAATTAAAAGCAAAAAATGAGATACGTATTGCTCGTGTTTTTAAAAATGTGCCAATGCCGTTTTTATCAATGATTGTTGCTCATGAATTAGCACATATTAAAGAGAAAGATCACAATAAGGCCTTTTATAAATTGTGTCAGCACATTGAACCTGATTATTTTCAATTAGAACTCGATTGTCGTTTGTATTTAACGCAGCTTGAGTTCTTAGAACCGATTTATTAAAGTCAATTTATTAGGAGCATTAGGGACAATGGCAATGAATCGATGGCGCGATGAAGACGTACTTTCTTGTTTTGTAACAGTAACATCTGATTACGTTGTTAAACCGCTAGGTCAGGGATTAATTAATCAAACGTTTTTAGTTGAGAATGTAGATAACAATACAGATAAAAGCGCTAATGGATGTTTCGTATTACAATGTCTAAATCATCTGGTGTTTACTCAGCCACAAAATATTGTTGATAATAATATTTTGATCAGTAAGCATTTAACGCAATTAGGGCGTGAATATCCTTTAGCGATTATGATGCCCAAAGCGAGTTTATCTGGTGAGTTTTTAGTTTTGATTAACGGTGAATACTGGCGTGCTTTAAGTTATGTAGACAATTGTATTTCGCCACAAACTATTGATGATAAGGCGCAGGCACACCAAGCGGCCCAAACCTTTGCACAATTTAGCAAAGCGCTTGCTAGCTTATCTGCAACATCATTAAAACCTGTGATTGATAAGTTTCATGACTTACCAGACCGATTATTAAAATTTTCCAATGCAATAAGTAACGCAGACTCAACACGTTTATCTCATGCTCAATCATTAATAAAGCAATATCAATTACAAGCAAACTTCATTCAAATCGTTAATGAACTTGTTCTTGAACTACCGCAACGAATTACGCATAACGATACCAAAATTAATAACTTATTATTTGATAAAAACTCGTTACAACCTAAAGCGGTAATCGATCTTGATACCTGCATGTCAGGTTATTTAATGCATGACTTTGGTGACATGGTGAGAACTTGTTGTAGCTCAATAAGTGAAGATGATGCAAATATTGATGGCATGGTTTTCAAGGCAGATATTTTCGAAAGTTTATTAACAGGTTATCTTTCAGGCTTTGATGGAAACATAGAAGAGCTGGAGCATAACTCATTATTAATAGGTGCGAGGTTAATGCCTTTTATTATTGGATGTCGTTTTTTAACCGATTACTTAATGGGTGATGTGTATTTTTCAACAAGCTACGAATTACATAATTTAGATCGTGCTGCTAATCAATATAAGCTGTTTCAGTTAACGTCTGATTATATTACTAAGAGAGCAAGTTAGATTATTTAAATATAATGGTGTCCAATCAAAAAAGGCTTTAGATTGTAAAATCTAAAGCCTTTTTATTATTAAGTTATTATCCCGTATTCTTATTCTGGGTCATAGCTTAAGTTAGGCGACAACCAACGTTCAACTTCTTGGATAGTCATTCCTTTACGTGCTGCATAATCATCAACTTGGTCGCGTTTAATATCACTCACACCAAAATAACGTGATTCAGGATGAGCAAAGTACCAACCCGAAACAGCTGCTGTGGGGAACATCGCAAAGCTTTCTGTGATGTTTAAACCAATATCAGTATCTGGTGTTAATAAATCCCACAATAAACCTTTCTCAGTATGATCAGGACACGCCGCATAACCCGGAGCAGGGCGAATACCTTTGTATTTCTCTTTGATTAGCGCTTCGTTGTCTAACACTTCATCGCTTGCATAGCCCCAGAATTCTTTACGAACACGTTCATGCATATGTTCTGCAAAGGCTTCGGCTAGTCTGTCAGCAAGTGATTTAAGCATGATAGAACTGTAATCATCATGATTTTTTTCAAAGCGTTCAATATGCTCATCAATACCAACACCTGTAGTAACCGCAAAACCGCCCATATAATCAGGGACTTTTGATGCTTTGGGTGCTACAAAATCAGAGAGTGCGAAGTTATTATTACCACCTACACGTTCTAATTGTTGTCGTAGATGATGCGTTGTCATTAATACGTCACTACGCGTTTCATCGCTGTAAATTTCAATGTCATCTTCAACACTGTTCGCAGGGAATAAACCGATTACCGCTTTCGCCGTTAACCATTTTTCTGAAATGATTTTACCTAGCATTTCTTGCGCGTCAGCAAACAATTTAGTCGCTTCTTCACCAACGACTTTATCTGTTAAAATCTTTGGATATTTTCCATGTAATTCCCATGAACGGAAAAATGGAGTCCAATCGATACGTTCAAGCAGCTTTTCTAATGGGTAATCAACAAAGACTTGCTTGCCCATAACATTAGGTTTCATTGGCGGATTATTTTCATAATCGAACGTACATTTATTCGCACGTGCAGCCTCTAAACTGACTAATGTTTTACGATTGCCTTGCAGTAAACGTTTGGCGCGCATCGCGTCATATTCAGCGTAATGTTCGTCGATACACACTTGGCGTGTTTCTTTGTTTAGTAACCTTGTTACAATAGGAACGCTTCGTGATGCATCGGCCACATAAAGTGCACCGTGTTCATAATGCGGCGCAATTTTTACCGCGTTATGAATTTTTGAACAAGTCGCACCACCAATTAGTACTGGAATATCAATACCTTCACGAGTAAATGCTTTCACGTTGTGAACCATTTCATCAAGCGATGGGGTGATAAGCCCTGATAATCCAATCACATCTGCGTTGTTTTCTTTGGCACATTTGATAATTGCTTCAACGCTAACCATCACGCCTAAATCAAAGACTTCATAGCCATTACACTGCAATACAATACCTACAATGTTTTTACCAATGTCATGTACGTCACCTTTAACCGTGGCCATCACAACTTTACCGTTAGACTGCCCCGGTACTTTCTCAAGTTCGATATATGGATTTAAATGCGCAACGGCTTGTTTCATTACGCGCGCAGATTTAACTACTTGCGGTAAGAACATTTTACCAGAACCAAATAAGTCACCAACAATGTTCATGCCATCCATTAACGGACCTTCAATCACTTCGATTGGGCGAGCGAACATTAGGCGTGCTTCTTCGGTATCTTCAATGATGTATTCAGTAATACCTTTAACCAGCGAATGCGCTAAACGCTCAACAACAGGGAGTTCACGCCATGATAAATCTTGAACATGTACTTTAGATTTAGACCCTGCATTACGATATGTTTCAGCAACGTCTAATAGTTTTTCAGTTGCGTCATCGCCATGGTTAAGCACGGCATATTCAACGGCGTCTTTTAATTCTTTATCAATGTCATCGTAAATGGCTAATTGCGCGGCATTTACGATACCCATGTTCATGCCAGCTTTTACAGCGTAATACAAAAATACGCCA
>CALJMY010000217.1 GCA_937981905.1 uncultured Enterobacterales bacterium | reverse complement strand
ATATTACACTTTCATTATTAGTTGGACTAATTTGTAGCCTTTCGATTGGTTGGCTTACTTATTCTTTATGGGATGTAGTAAAAGGTGTTATGACAACACCCACTAAGAAAACCTTCAGAATTCATTATACTTTTACTGCTTTGGTTTCTATAGCTTGTGCTGGTTTATGCACATATTTATTTGGTTTTTCAAATTATGAAGAAAAATTAGTTATAGTTGCGACTTATATTGGGATGATTTGTGCCGGCGCCTTTGCGCTAACAACATTACCCAAAGCAGTTTTTTTCTGGATTTTGCCACAAATGTTGATGGGGATAATAGGAATAATTAAATATTTAGAAACTACGTATTTAATTATTGCATTGTGTGTATTACTTGTTATTTATTCTACTTCTATTTTTATTACCGCATTGTTCATGTATCGGATGTATATTTTACGCTTAACAGCTGAAGGTGAAATGGAAGTACAGCGAAAAAATGCAGAAAAAAGACAACAAATGGTAGGATTATTATTAAGAGATATAGAAAGCCAGGTTAATGATTGGTTATGGGAATTAGACAGTTCAAATAAAATAAGTTATTTACCGACTAAATTAATTGAAATGATTGATGTAGAGATTGAAGAATTAACATTAAATCGTTTATTTTCATCATTCTTCACTTCTCCGCTCAAAGAGCAGCAAGAACAATTAGATCTTTTACAAATAAAAATAAATCAACAAGAACACTTCACCGGACTTATCATTCCTGCTTATATTGATGGTAACCATTGTTGGCTTTCGTTAACTGGGAAGCCTAATTTTGATGATAATGGAGAGTTTATAGGATGGCGTGGCTTTTGCTCTGACATTACCCAAGAGCACAAACACACACAAGAGATAGAATATTTAGCTGACTTTGATACATTAACTAAGCTTCCTAATAGAAGACAATTTAACGAGTTTCTTAATTCGTTACAAGATAGCCCTCAAAAGTTTGAAATTTTATTGATTGATTTAGATAATTTTAAGCAAATTAATGATTCTTTAGGAAGAAATGAAGGAGATTTATTACTCGTTGACGTGGCACAGCGATTAAGTACTCAAGTTCAAGCTAGGGATTTTTTAGCTAGAGTAGGCGGAGACACGTTTGTCTTAATTTCTTTTGAACAATCCTTAAAAAATGAAATAGCAGCGACCTTACTCGAAACATTAAATGCCCCATGCCAGTTAACTAATATAGCAAAAGATATACAAGCTTGTATTGGTGTCTGTAAAGAAGGTGATTCACCTACTGATATGTTTAATAAGGCTGAATTAGCAATGAAAAGTGCTAAATCATTAGGCAATAATAATTTTGTTATTTTTAATAAGTATATTGAAGACAAAGTTAACCGTCGTAATGAGCTAATATCAGCATTAAAAAATGCTATTCCTAACAATGAATTATCTTTAGTATTTCAACCTCAAATCGATGTTGAAACGAATGATATTAAAGGTTTTGAAGCTTTGTTACGTTGGGAAAGGCCGGGAATAGGCTTTATATCCCCTGATGAGTTTATTCCTTTGGCTGAAGAATACGGCATTATTATTTCAATTGGCCATTGGGTGTTATCACAAGCTTGTATTCAGGCTAAGGAATGGCCTGTTGAAATTAGTGTTGCTGTTAATGTGTCAGGTGCACAATTTATGTCGACTAGCTTTTTCGATACTGTTAACGATATTTTATCAGAAACAGGATTAAGCCCCGCACGTTTAGAATTAGAAGTGACCGAGTCAGCTATCATCAATGACATTAATATCGTTAATGAAACACTCACTAAGTTACAAAAATTAAATATACGTATTGCATTAGATGATTTTGGCACAGGTTTTTCTTCACTATCTTACTTGCAAAAACTTTCGATTAATAAATTAAAAATTGATAGAGCATTTGTCTCTGAATTAGACAATGATAATGGTACTGACAGCTCGATTGTTATTATTAAGATTATTATCGAATTAGCCAAAGCATTACATCTCAATATTACTGTTGAAGGTGTAGAAACTAAAGAGCAACTGAGAATAGTAGAAAGTATGGGGTGTTATAATATTCAAGGTTATCTGATGTCACGCCCATTAAGTCCGCAACATACACTTAACTTTATTAAGCATTTTAATCGTTAATAAGTATCTTCCTATCATTAAATACTATAATTTATTGCTAATTAATTGAAAATATTCATTAATATTGATTGTTTAGTAATCTTTGATTAAAATAATCCAAAGGAAACAGCAGATACGAATAAAGTGTACCTCAGTATTGTTACACACATTAGGTAATAAATGTTATCTAGTAGTGATACAGTATGTGTACTATTTTTCGCTTAAAACAGGAATAAGCGTAATGCCAAATAAAAATGATGTTCAACAAGAACCACAAGATTTAGAACCGGAATTAAATCCACGTGAAGAAACTAGTTCATTAAATGAACTTGAACAACTTCGTCTTATTGTTTTTGGTGAAGCGCAAAATAGATTAACTACCCAAATTACTACGCTACGTAGTGATATGGAAAAAGCGTTAATTAATCAAGAAAAAAACTTTTCTGAGCAATTATTAAATTTACAAGAAAATACTGAAAAGCAATTCATTGAATTAGATAATAAATTACAAGTAATCGATTCAATTCATGATGACAACGAAGGTAATTTACAAAAGAATATTGATCATGTTGGTTCTGAACATGATTCATTTGTTGCTACGACTCAAGAAAACTTTAAAAGTATGGAGCAATTATTATCGAATGAAAGTTCAGTACTTACTAATAATTTTAATGAACAATTAGAAGAGCTAAAATCATATCTTGAAAATGTATCAAATGATTTAGGTTCATCGAAAACAGATAGAAAAACTCTTGCATCGTTACTCGCTACAATGGCAACTAACTTACAAGATGAATCACTATAATGAGCAATTCAGACTCAACCGATACGATTGGATCTGATCTGCAAATTAGTCAACTAAGATCTATTATCTTAGGAAAAAACAGTCATATTGTGACTGATATAGTAAAAAAAGATGCACGTCATATCGTTGGTGATGTATTAACTGAAGCATTAAACGATCGACAAAAACAAGACGGGTCAGTTAATAAAGTTTTATTACCGTTAGTCGAAAAGTCTGTTGAATACTCTGTGGCACACCACAGTGATAAGTTAGTTAGCTCTTTATACCCATTAATGGGACGGTTAGTACGAAAGTCAGTTACCGCTTTTTTAACTGACTTTATGGAAAAAACAAACCAACTTATTGAAAATAGTTTCACTTTTAAAGGGTTAAAATGGCGTTTTATTGCTTGGCAATCTGATATAAGTTTTTCAGAATATGTAGCTTCCCAAATCTTCCTATATCGAGTTGAACATGTTTTTCTTATTCATCGAGAAACTGGATTATTATTAAAGTCAGTTAATAGTGTCAGTCAGAATAACCAAGACGCAGACCTTATATCTTCGATGCTTACAGCTATTAATGACTTTGTTGGCGATTCATTCTCAATAGATGAAGGAGGGCTTAAGGAACAACTTCAAACGGTAAGTACAGATACTTTTAATTTACTGATTAAGCCAGGACCTAATGCGTTAGTTGTTGCGGCAGTTATCGGTAACCCACCACAAAAAGTGAATGATCAATTACAGCTTACCTTAGAAGATATCCATTCTTTATTTGATAATGAACTTAATGATTTTTCTGGCGACAACGAACCTTTCCAAAATTCAGAAAATTTATTACAAGATTGCTTATTGTCAGAACAAAAAAACACAGAAGAAACAAGTGCTAATAAACCTTGGTTTGCATGGATAATGATATTTTTGGTTGTTATTTTTATTGGTTTCCAAATGTTTAAAAGTTGGACGAATAATCAATTAGCAGCAAAAATTACGCTGATAGAAAATCAGCCCGGAATAATTGTTAAAAGTCTCAATGTTGTAGATGTTAATACGATAGAACTTCATATTCTACGTGATCCAAGTGCTATTCTTGTCACTGATTGGTTAAATGACAATGACCTAATTATTAATAATTTAAATTTAACAGAGCACCAATATTATTCATTAGATCCTGATATTTTATACGCAAGAGCACAAAAAACATTATCAGAATATCCCAAAATCACAGCGTTAAGAACTAATAATACATTGGTTCTTTCTGGTTTTATAAGTTTTTTTAAAATGGAAAAATTATTAAAATCTCTTGAAATTAATGGCTATAAAACCGGTATTAATTTAGTTACAACCTCCTTAAAACTTGATAATCAAGATGCTACCCTTACTTCTATTGACAGTAAAAAAATAAAGATTCAATTATTTAATACATTAATTGAACGTATTTCAGTGATGAAACTAGATTTTGATTTAGGTAGCGATAATGTTACTTTACCCATGAAAATTCAAATTAAGCATTTATACAGCTATGTTAACCAATTAAAAGAATTAGCAAGTGAACTTGATATAAGTTTCGGTCTTATTGTTATAGGGTGTAGTGATAATTCTGGTAACAAAGAAATTAATGAAGTGATAAGTTTAAATCGAGCAAATAATGTATCAAAAATATTGCATGATTTGGGACTAGATGAAAAACTAATGTATGTTACTGGTTTAGGTCAAATAGATATTGAAACTAT
Organism: uncultured Enterobacterales bacterium; assembly: GCA_937981905.1. Lineage (GTDB taxonomy): Bacteria > Pseudomonadota > Gammaproteobacteria > Enterobacterales > Psychrobiaceae > Psychrobium. The sequence continues at coordinate 6,777 of CALJMY010000217.1, read as the reverse complement.
TAATACATCAGCAAGAAAAGTAATATTTAATGTAATTCATGTTAAGAGCAAAGCATAACTGCAACGACAAAAAAACTAGTATTAATCGTCAAGTTTAATAATGGATTAAGACTACATCTGATATTAAAGATGCAGTATATGGAGAAACGAGTTGATTCAAAAAAAAATATGTCTTTTAGGTTCTTCAAATGTTGGAAAAACAAGCTTGGTTAAACAGTTTGTTGAAGGCATCTTTAACGAAAAATATTTAACAACAATTGGTGTCAAAATTGACAAAAAAGTTGTCGTATTTGAGAATGAACAAGTTAAATTAATGGTATGGGATATAGAAGGATCAGATCGTTATAACCCTTTCCAAGAAAAATATTTACGTGGTTGTTCTGGATATATTGTAGTTTCTGATAGAACACGTTCCTCATCTTTAAGTGAAGCTGTCGAAATACATATGCTTGCTCGTAAAGTGATTGATTGTCCAGTTATTCTAGCTGTTAATAAATATGATTTACCTGCAACTTGGAATTGGAATGACGACGGATTGCAAGATCATCATAATTTATTTGATGAAGTATTCGATACGAGCGCTAAGTCGGGTGAAAATGTTGAAAATATATTTTTAAAATTAGTTGAATTAATGCTTAAGGATTAAAGCAGATGACAACACTACTTAATAATATCATTAACTCTTTCGAACAAGTTGTTCTTGAGGTTGTTGATACTAAAGAAGATATCTTTAGGTTAGTTGCTGGTGATTGTAATTGGTGTAAAGGGTTATTTCCTTTTACGATTAGTCACGAATCATTTCTTATTTGTGAAGACTCTCCTTTTTTAAAAGATTTTTTAATTGATGCAAAGTTAATATGGAGTGATACCCATAATGCACGTATCAAATCAGGATTCTGGACTGAGGTTACCGATGACGGCGTAGAACTTCACTTAGAAGCTATTGCAATTAAGCAAAATCAACAAAATTTATTAGTAGTTAGTAACCAGTCAGAAGAATTTCGTTTACGTCAAAATACCCTTCAATCAGCACGAGAGCTCGTACTTTTTAACGATCAATTACTCGAACGAAATGAATATTTTCAGGTTAGATTGTTAACTATATTAAAAAATCCAACGGAAAAAAACAGTGTAAGCACACTGGTTGAAATAATTGAAAAAGCTGGATTCGCTGTATTAATCGTTGACAGTGATTTAATTACTACAGTATCAAATTCTGCTGCAGAAACTTTATTTGATCAAATAAGTTCGTCAGTAGAAGAGTTCGAAAAACCTATTGATATAATTATTAAATTATTAAAAGATCAACTTCCTGAATATGAAAGAATAATGTCCACTAAATCTAGCTGGGAAGGTGAACTATGTTGGATGTCTCCACCTGCAACGTTGAAGTGGCTGAAAGTTTCTTTATATCCTGTAAAAAATGAATTTAATGAAGTAACAAATTGGATCGTTTTTGCTAATGATATTAGCAATATCAAATACCTTGTCCAACGTAATGAACAGCTCGCTTTTCAGGATATGCTCACCGAGCTTCCAAATCGTTTATCTTTCTGGCAAGCACTTGAAAAACAAGTCATGTTAGGAAAACCATTTTATTTATTGTATATCGATATTAATAATTTTAGACGACACAATGAATTTTTTGGTCATGATGAAGGTGATAAACTTCTTATTGAATTAGGAAACAGAATAAAAAATTCAATTAAAGAAACTGATATCATTGGGCGTGTGGGTGGCGATGAATTTGCGGTCATTCTAACGCAAATTGATAATCAAGAAGATTGTGAGAAAGCAGTAGAATATATATTAAATAGCACACAGATGCCGTTTAGTACCTGTCAGTCAGCTTCTTTCAATGTCAGTGTGAGTATAGGAGCTGCGAATTTCCCACTTAATGCTAATAATGCAGAAGAGTTGATGAAATTTGTCGATCTAAGTACATATAATGGCAAAGGAAATATAAAAAACTCATTGCAGTTTTATTCACAAAGAATTAAAGATGAGTCACATCATTTAATAACAATAGAACATGATCTAAAATCAGCGATTAAAAATGAAGAATTTGACCTGTTTTTACAACCAATTGTTAATTTAAAAGATAATAAAGTAATGAAAGCTGAAGCATTACTTCGTTGGTGTCACCCAGAAAAAGGAATGATTAGTCCTGCGGAATTTATCCCTGTAGCAGAGAAAAGTGAACTCATTATCACCATCGGTAAATGGGTGATTGCACGAAGTTGCTACCTAGCACAACAGCTCTCAAAAATGGGACATGAAATAAAAATCACAATGAATTTATCTCCTGTTCAAGTATTGGATGAAAACTTGTATTCATATCTTTATAAATGCATAAAAGATTATGATGTTGTTCCTAGTTTATTAGAGCTTGAAGTGACTGAAGGTATATTAGTTGATGATTATACTAAAGTTGAAAATTTACTGAACAAAGTAAGATCTCTTGGCCTTAGTGTTTCGGTCGATGACTTTGGTACAGGGTATAGCTCATTATCACATTTGAAAAAACTGCCTTTAGATTTCTTGAAAATTGACAGAGCTTTTGTTAAAGACATTGCTAATGATGATAATGATAAAGCGATTGTTAAAGCTGTTATTGCTATGGCCCATAACCTTAATTTAGGTGTTATTGCCGAAGGTGTTGAAACACAAGACCAGCTCGATTTTTTAACTGAACATTATTGTGATTCTGTCCAAGGTTATCTCTTTAGTAAGCCAGTTAACTTTGATGCTTTTGTCGCATTATTAAAAGAATTAAATTAGCTTTTCTTAATTTATTCTCGGTCAATAAGTACCGAGAATAAATTCATCCTTATTAATTCTACGGTTGTCTATAAGCTGGTGTATCAATAGATACAACATTCTTACCGTTTACTATTATTGTCCCAATATAATAACTCTCACCATCACTACTAAACTCGAATTGATAATGCGCTTTCCAACAAAAACGGCCTTCGCTATTACGTGATGGTGATAGTTTTATGCGAGCTAAAGTTAAAATTTGTAAGCTATACTTTTCAGCATAATCGTTGGTTGATTTTTTAGCTGTTTCGGCTAATAAACGAGTTTGCCAAAATAACCAAAAAACAGTTAATAGAATTAACAACCCGATAATATTTAAAAGTTCCATAATTAACCTTGTGTGCTTAAAAAGTTAGTAAAATATTGAGATAACAGCTCGCTTCGGTGTTGCGTATGCAGCACATATAACATGGCATCACGGCAAGCCGGAATAAACACTAAATCACTAAATAACTGATTGAATATATCTTGCTCTATATCTAACGATGCCGCTTTTTCTAAATACATCAATGCTGATATATTATCTTGCATTACATGCCAGTAACGACCACTGATGATCACTAATATATCTAAAGCGTTTTCTTGCGGTGCTTGATAACTCATTAATGCTTCAAAGGCTTGTCTTACAAAACCTTCACCTTTAGCATTTGATAACGCTCGTGCAGCATGGATAATTCTTTTAGTGTCATTATCACTAATACTAGAGCGTAAAATTTTGGATAAACTTTCAGAAAGCTGACTATTAATTTCAATGTTTTCTAATGCACAACATAGCGCACAAAAACTCTCTTGAGGAAGGTGTGGTAACGCGTTATTTATTACTTGATTAAATAACGGGTCTGATAACCTTACTGTTACGTCGCAAAGTCCTTGATAGCCAACTGCTTCCCATTGAGAGTATAAACTTTTAGTTTGTAAATAATCTAATGCAGGGCTCATAAACTCACTTGGTGCAAGTTTCATTATATGTCTAACTTGACTGGTGAAGGAAGCTAGCTTTTGCTCTGATGGCTTAAAAATAATTGGATTATGGTCAAGTGCTGATTGTTGTTCTTTGGTGGGGGTTTTTTCTAAACTACGCCCTAATGCTTGAATAACTAAATCAAGGAACTGGCTACGTGATGCTTGTTCTAATAATCCTTTTTCATCGAGTGGTAATTTTAAAAACCACACGTAATGTTGATTATTTGATGCGTTACTTTGACTTTCATTTTTTTGTTTATTCCAAAAAACAACAGCAATAAATGCATGTTGCTGTAGTGGATAAGGGTAGGGCGTAAGCGCATTCTCAAATTCATCGAATAATGACGTATTTATTTTTGTAACACGTCTACCCATATCAAAGATACGATATTTAGAACCAGATTCAGATAAAAATTCACTTAATGTGTTAATACTATTCACAACAACTACCTTTTTTAAATTTTGGCTATTGTAACAACCATTAAAAGGCACCGCTATTGGTATTAGGTGTCGAAATCGGTATTATAACGCTAAAATCAACTAACTAAGATATTTATGACCACAGCTAATAACGTTCAACTGATACTAGATAATATTAATCAAGAAATGATCAGCCTAGATATTTGGCAAAGTACACTTCCAAATAAAGAAGCATTAAAAAGTGAAGCGCCTTTTTGTTGTGACACATTATCTTTTAGCCAATGGTTAGAATTTGTTTTATTACCTAAAATGACCATGCTCATTGATTCTAATATGCCATTACCTAATGAATTTGAAATTTTGCCAATGGCTATCGAATCATGGAAAAATGAAGAAAAAGATATGACAGTATTAATTTCGTTAATTGAACAACTTGATGCTGCTTTTAAGTAAATACTAATGATTGAAGATGTTATTTTTGACCAACCTTTAGACATTATTTATCGAGATGAATATATGGTTGCGATCAATAAGCCGGCGGGATTACTCGTTCATAAAAGTTATCTTGCGCGCAAAGAAATTTACTTTGCCATGACAATGCTAAGAGATCAGCTTGGCCAATATGTTTATCCTATTCATCGATTGGATAGGCCAACATCTGGTGTTTTATTATTTGCATTGTCTAGTGAGATCGCACGACAGTTAAGTGAAATATTTCAAGAGCGTGAAGTGACCAAAGGTTATATCGCCATGGTACGCGGGCATATTATTGGTGGTGATACTTTAGATTATCCACTCAAAGAAGAACTGGATAAAATAGCTGATAAAAAAGCGCAGCAAGACAAAGAGCCGCAAGAGGCAGTAACACAATGGCAACAGTTACTTCACGGTGAGTTTGATGCGCCTATTGGTAAATATGACAAAGCACGTTTTAGTTTAGTCGCATTAAAGCCGCAAACAGGTCGCAAGCATCAATTAAGGCGCCACCTTGCTCATTTACGTCATCCTATAATGGGTGACACTACTCATGGTGATGGTAAACAAAACAAGTACTTTAAAGCACACTTAGGGGAGCAACGTTTAATGCTTCATGCTTCGCAATTAAATTTTAAGCATCCAATCACTAATGAATACCTTAAAATTGAAGCACCGCTACCTCAATGTTTTATTGAAGTATGTAAAAGAGTAGGTTGGGTAGACATCCCTAATGAACCGTTAGACAGTTTTAAGTAGCACAAAATTCTGTGCCACTTAATTGTCTTTTATTAGTCGTTATTTCAAAGTAATCGTCGACCAAACTAATCTATGATCTGAAGACGCTTTTCTGTCTTTAATCAATTTGTGGTTTTCTTCGTTTGTATGAGGCCAAAATATTCCATTATTTATCACTTCTATACCCAAGCTCGATGGTAAAACATAATCAGCACGCATTCCCCAAAACGCTGTATGATTTTTTGAATAGGCATTATTTTTCTTATGTAAATCTCCACCTCTACTCTGTGGTATTACATCATCATTGATAAAAGGTGAAGTTAATAATCCACTAATCGCTTCTTGACGAGAATTACCCTCTACTGATGATGAATTTAAATCACCCATAATGACAAAGCGTGATGCTGGCATTAAACCTCCATAAACACCTTGGTCATCGTAGATGTAATCAGCAGATTTTGGCGTTATATAATCTAACCAAAAACGTACTTCATCATGATTTTTGCTACCATTTCTATCCTCTGGTCCATCAAAAACTGGTGGTGTTGGATGAGATGCTAAAACATGGATTATTTTTCCATCAACATTAACGGGCACATCCCAATGTGATTTTGATGATAAAGGATATTGTGACCAGACCTCATCATTATAAAAATACTCGCCAGTACTCGGCACAACAGGGCGGATAGCGTTAGGCATATCTTTCCATTTGAAATGTTGGAAAGTACGGATGTCTTGAGTATTAATCGGGTAACGTGACAATACCATCATGCCATATTGTCCTTCAAAGAAACCAAATCCCCATGCATCACCTTGAGTTCCTGTCGCCTTGCCATCACCAGTTAAATCAAATGGACTCGCTTTTCCCGTATTTACGGGAGCGTAGTAATAATAAGGATAATCAATAGATGTTAAATCCTGATGCTGTGAGACATTTAAATAATCATTAATGAATAACTCAACGCCATCTTTGGGATTAGCAATGTAGTCAAATTCATTTAATAGAATAATATCAGGGCGAGTGCGCTGAATAATTTCTGCTATATTTTTTATTTGTTGATTGTTATTTTTTAACTGCGTCATTAATACTTGGTCAGTAGCAAGCTCTGTATTTCTACCAACATAATTAGTGGCGTCCATACTGACATTAAAGGTAGCAATTTTTAAGGTGGTTTCTTGTTTCATCGGAATAACCTTTGAATTACAGGCTGTAATACTTAACAGGAATGAAATAGTTAATAATCTTTTAAGGGTATTATTTTTGATAATTAGATTCATTGTTGAAAACTCTTGTTCAAAATAATGTTAATAAGGAGTCATAAAATAAAAAAGCCAATTATTTACATAATTGGCTTTTATTAA
>CALJMY010000216.1 GCA_937981905.1 uncultured Enterobacterales bacterium | reverse complement strand
CTAAGCACTATCAACATAGTGTAATAAATAAAAGGTTCTCTTAACTCAAGTTATGAGAACCTTTACTATTTCTAATGGATTAAAAAGAGACTCAAATGTATTCAATTAAGACTCAAAAATGCATTAAAGCCGCATCATTCTCGGTATGTGCTTTATTATTATCTGGTCAAACGTTTGCTAAAGATTGGTTAGTTGGCACTCCAAGCGCTTATAAAAACGCGGTAAAACAATTATCACCTGGTGACAAAGTTATTCTTAAAGATGGTACATGGAATGATTTTGAAATTGTTTTTAAAGGTGATGGAACTAAAGATAAACCATTACATTTAACAGCGGAAACTAAAGGTAAGGTTATTCTATCTGGTCAATCAAACCTAAAATTGGCAGGTAAGCATTTAGTTGTTTCAGGATTAGTCTTTAAAGACGGTTACACTCCTACTAGTGAGGTGATTTCGTTTCAACTTAACAAAAAAGAAATAGCTTATCATTCACGTGTGACTGAAGTTGTGATTGATAATTATAGTAATCCAGACAGATTTGAATCTGATTATTGGGTTGGTTTATACGGTAGGTATAATCGTTTTGACCATAACCATCTTGTTGGTAAAAGAAACAAAGGTGTGACTTTAGCTGTTCGTTTAACGACACCTGAAAGTCAAGAAAATCATCACCGAATTGATCATAACTACTTTGGTCCACGACCAATTTTAGGATCTAATGGCGGCGAAACATTACGTGTAGGGACTAGTCATTTTTCATTAACTAATTCTTTCACAGTGGTAGAAAACAATTACTTTGATCGCTGTGATGGCGAAGTCGAAATTATTTCGGTTAAATCAGGTAAGAATAAAATTTTAAACAATACGTTCTTTGAATCACGCGGTACGTTAACGCTTCGTCATGGTAACGGTAACCTAATCGAAGGTAATGTGTTTAAAGGTAACGGCGTTGATCACACTGGTGGTATTCGTGTTATTAATCGTGACCAAATAATTCGTAATAACTATTTAGAAGGTTTAACAGGTTATCGTTTTGGTAGTGGTTTCACTGTTATGAATGGTGTGCCTAATTCATCAATTAATCGTTATCATCAAGTTGTAAATGCAACCATTGAAAACAATACATTTGTTAATGTTGACCACATTCAATTAGCTGCAGGTAGCGATGCAGAACGTTCTGCAGCGCCATTAAATACTCAATTTAATAATAACTTATTTTATAACGAAGATAATGTTGCGCCGTTTTCAATTTTTGATGACATTAGTGGTATTGCCTTTAAAGGTAATGTTTCTAATAAATTAAATGATAATAAAATAAAATCAGGTATTAAAACGCTTGCTTTAAAAACTAAGCGTTCAGCGACTGGTTTGTTGGTTGTAGATGGTAAAGGCACTAAAAATGTTGGAGCATCTAAAACATTAAAACCGACTGCTAAAGAAGATACTGGTGTATCTTGGTACGAGAAAAAAGAACCAGTAACTGCTTTTAATTCAGGTAAAACTATTAATGTATCACCTGGTGAAAATAGTGTATTTAATGCTGTGAATAAAGCGGCTGATGGCGATGTTTTATTATTAAGTCCTGGTCAATATCTTGAAACTAAAATTATCTCTTTAAATAAGACATTAACGATTAAAGTAGCTAAAGCAAATACAGCTGAATTAACGTTTGAGCGTTCTACTTTATTTGAAATTTTGGATCACGGTAGCTTAAGCCTAGATGGTATTACTATTTCTGGTAAAGAAAGTCCTGATTCATCAGGTAACGTTTTAGCGAGAACGGCGAAATGGGGAATGATGGTTAACTATCGTTTCGAAATGAAGAACAGCATGATTAAAGATTTAGATGTTAATCATTCATTCCATTTCTTCGATTCAGGTAGCCGTGCATTTGCTGACAGCATTACTATTACTGATAATGTATTTAGTAATATCACTGGTGATATATTCCGTCTTAATAAAGAGCAAGACGATTTAGGTATCTACAACACTGAATATTTGAATGTTGAAAACAACAAGTTTGACAATGTTCAAGGTTCTATCGTGAAAATGTATCGCGGTGGTAAAGATGAAAGTACGTTTGGTCCTCATCTTAAGTTTGTTAATAACCAAGTGACTAAGTCTTCACATGGCAAACGCAACAAAATTTTATCAACGATTAATTTACACGGTGTTCAAGTAGCATTAATTAAAGGTAACGAGTTTGCTAAGTCTGCTCCTATCTTAATTGAACATACAGTTGGTGAACCTGTAACAGCTGTTACAGATAATCAATTTAATAAAACTGATGCGCCAAGTATTACAGAGTTATATGCTCCAATGCCGCATTCAGCAAAGCTTGAAAACAATCAACACAATAAATAATTAGTTGTCGCTAGAACAATTATTTTGTTCTAGCGATTGTTGATAGTATTTTTAATATAGAAAATATATTCGATAAAATAGTATGTACCTACAACATGCTTAATATAACGTCAATAAAACCTAATTCTTGTTTTTGTTAGTGTTTTGGGATGACATGGCGAGTATAATATTTAGAATTAAATTGCCAAATGATCGTGGTCATTAGGTTATTAAACCGGAATTTAATAATTTGACGTTTGTCTCAAACGTCAAATTTTTAAGTAACCAAACGAGCAACAGGATTGATGTTATTAAATGTCTTAATTTCTGTTGAATACTTTATTAAGGAATAAGAACAAATGAAAATGAAGAATTTACGTTGGTGGGTGATTGCTTTAATCGCACTAGCCACAATTATCAATTATATTGATCGTCAGGCACTTAGTGTTCTTTGGCCTTCAATAGCAACTGATTTATTTCCTGATGCGACTAAACTTGAAACGAATCAAATATATGCAACAATCTCTGTTATCTTCGTATTCTCATATGCGTTTGGTCAAGCAATATTTGGTAAAATATTTGATTGGTTAGGGTCACGTTTAGGTTTTGTATTAGCTATTGGTGTTTGGTCTATTGCAACAATTTTGCATGCCTTTGCACAAGGTGTAGCAAGTTTTGCTATTTTCCGTTCTATTCTTGGTATCGCTGAAGCAGGTAACTGGCCTGGTGCGACTAAAAGTAATGCAGATTGGTTCCCAGCAAAAGAACGTGCTTTAGCGCAAGGGATTTTTAATTCTGGCGCAGCAGTTGGTGGTATTATTTCAATTCCTTTAATTGCTTGGTTAGCACTTCATAATAGCTGGGAAACAGTATTTATCCTTATTGGTGCTATTGGTTTACTATGGTTAATTCCTTGGGTTATCCTAGTTAAAGCTCCACCTAAAACACATCCTTGGATCACAGCTGAAGAACGTGAATACATTTTAACTGGTCAGAAAAAATCTGAAGTAGATGAAAATGAAGAAGATGAATATTCTCCAACAACAACACAGTTACTGAAACATAAACAAAGCTGGGGCGTAATAATTGCTTCTGCAGCGATTGATCCTATCTGGTGGTTGTTTGTTGTTTGGACTCCTATCTTCCTTAGTGATGTTTACGGAATGGAACTTGCCGATATCGCACAATACGGTTGGGTACCTTATGTTGGCGCTATGTTCGGTGCTTGGTTTGGTGGTCTTCTTGCTCAGAATCGTTTTAATGCAGGTTGGAGCACTGATAAAACACGTAAATTAGTTATTACTTTGGGTTGTTTGATCATGTTACCTGCATTGATGTTAATGGTTCAGCCTCTATTTTTAGATACTGATTACAAATATATCTCAGTAGTAGTAACAATGGCTGTTATCTTATTTGGTTTCCAAACAGCTATTGGTAATGTTCAAACTCTACCAAGTGATTTGTTTAGTAAAGATTCAGTGGGCACATTAGCTGGTTTCGCCGGTATGGCTGCTAAATTAGCAGTTGCAGGCTTAATAGCACTTGTACCAATCTTAACTACTCCAGATGCGATAACAGGTGTAATAACTTATACACCTGTATTTATTATTGGTGCATCATTAGCGCTTATTGCATTATTTGCTGTTTGGGTACTTATTCCAAAAGTTGAAGCAGTTAAGCCAGCAGAAAGCAGTAAGTAATTCGATAATACTTTATTGAAAAACTTGCATTGAACTTATACCAACCGAAGTGATTTATCTCTCGGTTGGTTTTTTATTAGGACTTCAAAATGAAGAATATTTATGTATTCGGTGAGTGTATGGTTGAGCTTAGAGCTGATCAAGAACTTACTGCAGCACAAACTGATAACTCAAAAGTACTTAAGCAATCATTTGCTGGTGATGTGTTAAACACTGCCATTTATATGAAACGTACTTTTGCTAACATCAACACACATTTTCTATCAGCACTAGGTAAAGATAAATTTAGTGATGATATGAGAACGTTTTTTGATGGTGAAGAAATTCAACATGATTTAGTGTTTAGTTCAGAGACTAAAATGCCTGGTCTATATGCTATTGAAACTGACTCAACTGGCGAGAGAACATTTACTTACTGGCGTGATAATGCGGCAGCAAAAGATGTAATGTCATTTATTGATGATGCGGCAATTGAAACTTTAGCAAAAGGCGATATGTTCTTTTTCTCTGGTATCTCTTTAGCGATTATTCATAACGAAGACCGTGCACAATTTTGGTTGATGGTTGAAAAACTTCAACAAGCTGGTGTTCAAATTGTTTTTGATCCTAACTACCGCGCAAGATTATGGGATACGCCAGAACAAGCAAAAGAGCAATTTGAAAAAGCATTTTCTGTTTCTGATGTTGCTTTACCAGGTGTTGATGATTTCGAACAGCTTTACAACATTGATAATGCAAAAGATCTTTATGATTTCTGCGCGCCATATAATGTTAAAGAATTAATCATTAAAAATGGCCCTGCAACTGTATTAAGTTATCTTGATGGAGTTTGCGAGCAGTTTGAGATCACACCAGTTAAAAATGTTGTCGATACAACATCTGCTGGTGATTCATTCAATGGAGCTTATTTAGGCGCTCGTGTTAATGGTTTATCAATTGCTGAGGCGATTACATTCGGCTCTAAAGCGGCTGGATTTGTTATCCAACATAAAGGCGCTATTGTTGATAAAGCTATTTTCAATGATTTTGTTGAGAAAGAATTACGTTAATAAATAATTATTTATTCTATTTCAATCATAGTGATAAATAATTTATGAATTAACTAAAAACCAATTTTAATGTGATGTTAAAATTGGTTTTTTTTCGCCTAAAATATCGTGTATAAATGAGCATTTACATCCTTTTATATTAAGCTCAATGCTATAACTCTTAGACTTATGTAAATTAAACTAGCTTAGGTATATACTGCCATAATCCATGAATACTAGCCTATAAATATGAATTTAGTCACTGAAGTAGAACAGTTTTTAATAACGTATCAATTAACGAAACGTAAGCTTGTTTTAGGGCTTAGTGGCGGTATTGATTCAGTTGTATTACTCAATATATTATATCGTTCATCTATTCCAAATAATCAAATTATAGCAGTACATGTAAATCATGGATTAAGTGATAAATCTGATAACTGGCAACAGTTTTGTCTCTTATTATGCAAAGAATATAACATTAGCTATTTTTCTGAGGTTGTCACTCTAACAAAAATGCATCTAGGAATTGAAGGGGCTGCGCGTGATGCGCGTTATACTGCGTTAAGTAAGTATGTTGATGAGCATAGTGCTTTGTTGACAGCTCAACACCAAGATGATCAGACCGAAACATTATTACTTGCTTTAAAGCGTGGTAGCGGCATTTTAGGTTTAGCAGGTATGCCTCCAATCATTGCATTCTCTAATTCGACTCATGTCAGGCCATTATTGAATATAAGTCAGAAAAAAATTAATGATTATGCTCAAAGTTATAATTTAGAATGGGTTGAAGATGATAGTAATGGCGATACTAGGTTTGATCGTAATTTTTTAAGAAATGATATTATTAATCAACTTAACGAACGTTGGCCAAGCTTTAGCGCTAATGCTGCAAGAACTGCAATGTTATGCCAGCAGCAAATGCAATTGAGTGATGAAATTGCAGTTCTTGATTTTCAAAATAATAATAATATTGATAGTGTATTATCGGTGTCGTTATTAATCAAATTAAGCGATGCTCGTGTTAATAATTTAATCCGATACTGGCTTAGACTTAATGAGGTTACATTGCCATCGTTTAAATTGTTAGAAGAAATTAAACAACAATGCATTAATGCTAGAAGTGATAAAAGTCCAATCATTAAGTTAGGGAAGTTACAAATAAGACATTATGCTAATAACTTACATATTGTAAATCCATCAGTCGTTATAGATCCTATTTCTTTAGTTTGTGACATTCATAAACCAATGGTTTTACCTAGTGGATTAGGAACGTTAATTTTTAATGTTAAGACACCATCGGTTATAGTCTCAGTATCATCCGTTATAGTTAAAGCGCCTGAAAAAAGTCAGATTGTTACTATTGAATTTGGTTTGTCTGGTAGCATAAAGGCATGTCCGCAAAGGCGTGATAAAAGGCGTGCTTTAAAGAAGTTATGGCAGGAATATTCGATTCCACCATGGGAGCGAAGCAATATCCCATATTTATGTTTTGATGGTGTACTGGTTGCTGCTATTGGGTATTGGATAGAGAAAGATTTTGCTGTTACTTTAGATAATAATGACGCTATATTAACGATTGAATACCAATAACTTTAGTCATAATTTATTTATAGTTAGGCAACATTATGAAAATAATATACCTAACTATATTGATTTATAACTATGTTAAATCATAGCAGAAGGTATTTTTACCAAGCTCTTTAGCGTTATATAATACTTTATCTGCACGCTCTAGCATTGAACTATTATTGTCACTATCTTTCCAATTAGTAAAACCAATACTTGTAGTAACATTGTGTTTGTTAAGTAAGCTATCATTGTGAACCATCGATAAAATTCGTTGGGCAACAAGGTTAGGATTTAATACTTCACTGTGTGCTAGTAATAATACAAATTCATCACCACCAAATCTAAATACATAATCATTTATACGTAATGCTTTTTGTAAAATTTTAGCGAATTGCTTAAGAACTAAATCACCTTCGGTGTGGCCGTGCTGATCATTAACACGTTTGAAGTTATCTAGATCTAACATCAATAGACTAAAAGGTTTCATATCGCGTTTAGCTGTCGCTTGCATGCAATCTAATGTTTCATCGAAATAACTTCGATTACCCAGTCCTGTTAAATGATCACGTAAACTTAATAATCTGTTATGTTCAAAAATAAGTACGTTATGCAAAGGCTGTAGCAATTGCTCCTCTAAAGAGGCAATTAGCTGCCGCTGTGATTGTTGTAACGGCTTAGTTGATAAATAACGCATTGTGCCTAGGCTTTTATCATGCAAATGTAGTGAACTACTTAATACACAACAACTTCCTTGGGAGTATTTGGGCTGATATGTTCTACCCTCATATTCAAACTCAAGTCCTGTCACTTGTAATCTTAAGCTTACTTCACGTGCATAAACAGCCAATAACGGTTGTAATTCAACAGCTACACTTAATTTTTGTAAGAAATCTAATTTGTCTAATGCTCGTCTGGTAGGTGCTTGAATAGATTCGTTAAGCTCCCTAGCCATTGAAGTAAACTCTATGCTTTCCATATCATTTAGCGGTAAATTTAGACGTTCCATAAGTATTCTCACTGTATTAGGTGATGTATCTGCTGCTCAATTTATTTATCACCTTGTCCAAAATATTGACACTGTGATATCTAATATTGATAAAGCAAAACCTATGCCAACGATCCTATTTTTATTATAGTGATCATTTAAAGTTTTTGAATTGGAAGCTACTTGAGGTAGAGTGGTAATAAGTGGTCAAGTAAACGGTCAATTAAACGGAAGTAATAACCTATGCAATCTATGTTAATTTCATTGTTATTAGTCATCTTGGTTCTGTTAACATTCAGGCGATTAAAAATACCTGCGGTGTTAGCTTATTTAGTAACTGGAATATTACTGGGACCAAGCGTGTTCGGCTTATTAGTTGACTCACAACAAATGCATTTTTTAGCAGAGCTTGGTGTCGTTTTTTTACTATTTTCATTAGGTCTTGAGTTTTCATTACCTAAACTGATGTCGATGAAAGGATTAGTGTTTGGACTCGGCGCCGCACAAGTTGTAATAACCACGTCTATTTTTGCCTTAATTTGTTTTACATTGGGACTAAACCTCGAACAAGCATTGATTGTTGGTGTTGTCATCGCGTTATCATCAACAGCTATCGTTGTTAAACAGCTTGCTGAAATGCGCCAAACTAATAGCACTAGTGGTCAAATGACTATTTCTGTATTGTTATTTCAAGATCTTGCCGTTGTCCCTGTATTGATATTAATTCCTATGTTGAGTAGTGACTCTGACTTTGGCTTATCGTTATTATTGGCATTAGGTAAAGGTGTTACTGCATTTTTCATTATATTTTTAGCCGGTAAATTAGTGCTTCCAAAACTATTTGACGAAATAGCCCGTGCTCGTTCCGATGAATTGTTTGTGCTTACAGCAATTATGGTAGTAGTACTTACAGGGGCACTAACATATTCCCTTGGGTTGTCAGCAGCATTAGGCGCTTTTCTATCAGGTATGATGTTAGGAGAGAGTAAATACCGTCATCAATTGGATGCTGACTTACGGCCGTTTAAAGATATTTTAATGGGGCTATTTTTTGTATCTATTGGCATGATGCTGAACTTGTCGCTATTGGTCGATCAAACTCTATTTTTACTCATATTTTTACCATTATTAATTGTTGGTAAATCAATGATTGTGGCTCTTATTTATTACAACCGTAAATCGCAACGTCGTAGTGCATTAAAAAGTGGTTTTTACTTAGCGCAAATAGGAGAGTTTGGATTTGTTGTACTTGCGCTAGCTCAAAAGAATGCGTTGTTATCTGACAGTACGGTTTCTTTAATCATTGCGTTAGGTGTATTAAGCATGGCAATAACGCCATTACTAATGAATAGAGCAGACAGTTTAGCTAAGAAATTAATAAGTGCTGAAGAATTATTAGATAATCCATTACCTAAGCCAACAGAATGCGCACTAATGACTGATCATGTCGTTATCTGTGGATTTGGACGAGTAGGGCAAACTATTGCTAGGTTCCTAAAAACAGAAGCAATTCCATATATTGTGATGGATCAAGATCCGGTTCGTATCCAAGAAGCATTAGTAGGTGGCGAAAATGTCTTATTTGGCGATAGCCGTCATCGCGACATCCTAAA
>CALJMY010000215.1 GCA_937981905.1 uncultured Enterobacterales bacterium | reverse complement strand
AGAACTTGATGGTAGAACTTGATGGTAGAACTTGATGGTAGAACTTGATGGTAGAACTTGATGGTAGAACTTGATGGTAGAACTTGTAAAAAATATGGTGCGCATAGAAGGAGTCGAACCTCCGACCGCCTGGTTCGTAGCCAGGTACTCTATCCAGCTGAGCTATATGCGCACAACAAATCAAAGTAAGAATGGTGCGCATAGAAGGAGTCGAACCTCCGACCGCCTGGTTCGTAGCCAGGTACTCTATCCAGCTGAGCTATATGCGCACATCTTATTTCTAACAACGAATATATATCGTTCCATTTAACAATCTAATAAAAAAGTAAAGTGGTGCGCATAGAAGGAGTCGAACCTCCGACCGCCTGGTTCGTAGCCAGGTACTCTATCCAGCTGAGCTATATGCGCGTTATACTTTGCTATCTATTAAAAATAATAAATGGCGGAGAAGGAGGGATTCGAACCCTCGATGGGATTTAACACCCATACTCCCTTAGCAGGGGAGCGCCTTCGGCCACTCGGCCACCTCTCCGGTATGCGGCGTATAATACTGGGTAGCGAAAATAAGTCAAACAGTTTTTAGAGAAAAAACATTGAATGCCTTGTTTTTAAGCAAGTGGTTTAATAAAAGAACTTTATGACTAAAATATGTTTTATTGAAAGGTAAATGAATTAATAGATTGGGGATTGATTAATATAATGAGCACTAGAAAGGTTTCACAAGTAAAAAAAATGGAAGCAATTATGCTTCCATTTTATTAATGATTACTCTGCTACTTCATCATTTGCTTTTTCTTGCTGAATTCGCTGATATATCTCTTCACGATGAACAGCAACTTCTTTTGGTGCATTAACACCGATTCGTACTTGATTACCTTTAACGCCTAATACAGTGACTGTTACTTCATCACCAACCATTAAAGTTTCACCAACACGACGAGTTAAAATTAACATATATTACTCCTGTAAATAAATTCCGATTGACCCCGGATAAAATTAGGTGATTATGTAAATAATCAACCTTGTTCAATTATATAGCTATAATGAATGAGCTTGTACATTATTTCGATCAAAATGTGAAAAAAATTAAATTTAATTCTAATCTTCATTTAACTTATTTTAATAGACCGAGGTTAATTAAAAAAAGTTCATCAATTTCTAATTAATTATAAATTATAGTCAAAAAAAAACGCTGAGGTAACTCAACGTTTTTAATCGGAAGTAAGAAAATACTTTAGATTAGAACTATCCCCTTAAAGGCGTTCTTCCAACCATGGCGTAACACTATCTAGTGCGCTATCTAAAGCGCTTGCGTCACTACCACCAGCCATTGCCATATCTGGACGGCCACCGCCTTTACCACCAACTTGCAGAGCAACCATGTTAACTAACTCACCAGCTTTCACTTGACCAGTTAAATCTTTGGTAACCCCGACCACTAAACTTACTTTACTACCATCAGCGACAGCAGCAACAACAATTCCACTACCTAATTTATTTTTAAGTTCATCAACTGACCCACGCAATGTTTTAGCATCAACGCCATCAAGTTTAGCCACTAAAACTTTGTGACCTTTTATTTCAATAACTTGATCAATTAAACCTGCGCCTTGTTGGCTAGCCAATTGTGCTTTTAATTCATTAAGCTGTTTATCAAGTTGTTTATTTTTCTCAACTAAGGCAACGGCTTTTTCAAGTATATTTTGACTATCAGCTTTTAATACGTCAGCTGTAGCAATTAGGGTTAATTCTTGAGATTGAATTTGATCAACAGCGAAACTACCAGTAACGGCTTCAATTCTTCTAACACCAGCGGCGATACCTGCTTCCGATATAATTTTGAATAAACCGATATCCCCCGTATTCGTTACATGAGTACCGCCACATAACTCAACAGATAAATCCCCCATACTAACAACACGCACATCACTATCGTATTTTTCACCAAATAAAGCCATTGCACCTGCATTTTTAGCAGCTTCTAAGCCCATTTCACGAGTAACAACAGGAACATTCAATCTAATATGATCATTAACTATACGTTCTACTTCGATTATTTGTGCAGGTGTAACAGCTTCAAAATGAGAAAAATCAAAGCGCATTTTATCAGCTTCAACTAATGAGCCTTTTTGCGTTACGTGGTCACCTAATTCATTACGTAACACGGCATGTAATATATGAGTTACTGAATGATTAAGTGCAATATCATTACGACGCTGTTTATTCACTTGTGTTTTTGCATTATTACCTAAAGAGATAGTTCCAGAAACTACAACACCACGATGACCAAATACTTTACCAATTTTAACGGTATCTTCAACATTAAAGACAGCGCCTTTAGTCATAATAGTACCAGTATCACCAGCTTGGCCGCCTGATTCGGCATAAAATGCAGACTTATCTAAAACAATAGTAGCTTGTTGGTTAGCTGTAATTTCATTACATTCTTTACCATCGACAACCAATGCCGTAATCAAAGAATCATTACTAAATTTGCTATAACCTAAAAATTCAGTTTCGCCGTCTAATTTTACTTGTTCATTATAATCAATGCCAAAGTTACTTGCTTTTTGAGCACGTTCACGCTGTGCCTTCATTGCATTTTCGAAACCTTTCTGATCTATTTCTAAGTTACGCTCTCGTGCTATATCAGCTGTTAAATCAGCAGGGAAACCATAAGTATCATATAGTTTAAATACTAACTCACCATCAATGATTTTTCCTTGTTGTGATTTAAGTGCTTCATCAAGAATCATTAAGCCACGATCAAGTGTGCGAGAGAATTGCTCTTCTTCTGCTTTTAATAACTTAACAATAATAGCTTTGTTTTTTTCAAGTTCTGGATATGCATCGCCCATTTGAACAATTAGTTCATCAAGTAACTTATAAAAGAAACTACCTGTTGCACCGATACTATTACCATGACGAACAGCACGTCTGATAATTCGGCGTAAGACATAACCGCGTCCTTCATTTGATGGCATAACACCATCGACAATTAGAAATGAACATGAACGGATATGATCTGCAATTACACGAAGAGATTTACTATCAAGGTCTTTCGTGCCGATAATATTTGCAGCTGCACCGATTAATCCTTGAAAGATATCAATTTCATAATTTGAATGAACATTTTGCATAATCGCAGAAATACGTTCTAAGCCCATCCCTGTATCCACAGACGGTTTAGGTAAGTTTTCCATCGTACCGTCACTTTGACGGTTAAATTGCATGAAAACTAAATTCCAAATTTCAATGTAACGATCGCCATCTTCTTCAGGTGTCCCAGGAGGACCACCTGGTACGTCTTCACCGTGATCATAAAATATCTCAGAACATGGTCCACAAGGACCTGTATCACCCATAGACCAAAAGTTATCTTTTGCGCCAATGCGAGATAAACGCGCAGGATCTACACCAATATCATTAATCCACATGTCTTCAGCTTCACGATCTTCATCAAAAACTGTAATCCATAGTTTTTCTTTAGGAAGTTTTAATTCGTTTGTTAAAAAGTCCCATGCAAAGTGAATAGCTTCTTTTTTGAAATAATCACCAAAACTAAAGTTACCTAGCATTTCAAAGAATGTGTGATGACGAGCTGTGTAACCAACGTTTTCTAAATCATTGTGTTTACCACCAGCACGTACACAACGTTGTGATGAAGTTGCTCGGGTATAATCACGTTCCTCAGTACCAAGAAAAACGTCTTTAAATGGCACCATCCCCGCATTAGTAAAAAGCAAAGTCGCATCATTTCCTGGGATTAACGAACTGCTATCAACAATTTGATGCTGATGTTTTTGTTGGTAATACGCCAAGAAAGCGTTTCTAATTTCTGCTGTTGTCATATGCATGGGAATGTCCTGAGCTACGTCACTAAAATAAAAATATTGTGTATTATACGATTACATCACTTGTTTGAGCTAGTGATAACATTAGAATTTATAGAGTTTTTAGAAATGAAGTCATAAAATTGATGTTAAATAATAAAAAAGAACGAACAAGAGTGGGAATATGAATGCGGGACTATTTTATTTTTAGATATAAAATGAAAATAGCAGCTTAATAGCTGCTATTTAGTATAAATTAATTGAACGAGTTAATTACTCTTCAGATTCTTCTAATGGCTCTACAGCATCAGGCTTATCTGTTGGTTTAATCAATAACGCATCACGTAATAACGTTTCAATTTCATTACTAATTTCAGGGTTTTCTTTTAAATATTTAATGCTATTTGCTTTACCTTGGCCAATTTTGCTGCCTTTATAGCTATACCAAGCACCCGCTTTTTCAACAAGTTTTTCTTTAACACCCCAGTCGATTAGCTCACCATACTTAGAAGTACCTTCACCGTAAAGGATTTGGAATTCAGCTTGCTTAAATGGTGGTGAAACTTTATTTTTGACAACTTTAACGCGAGTTTCATTACCAACGATTTCATCACCGTTTTTAACAGCGCCAATACGACGGATATCTAAACGAACAGAAGCATAGAATTTTAATGCATTACCACCCGTTGTAGTTTCTGGGTTACCAAACATTACACCAATTTTCATACGAATTTGGTTAATGAAAATAACTAGTGTATTTGAACGTTTAATATTAGCTGTTAACTTACGAAGCGCTTGTGACATCAAACGGGCCTGTAAACCCATATGTGAATCACCCATGTCCCCTTCAATTTCAGCTTTAGGTGTTAGCGCCGCTACAGAATCGACAATAATCACGTCTACAGCACCAGAGCGAGTTAACATGTCAACAATTTCTAGTGCTTGCTCACCAGTATCTGGTTGAGAAACTAATAATGAGTTGATATCAACGCCTAATTTAACTGCATAGATAGGGTCAAGAGCATGCTCAGCATCAACAAAGGCACATACTTTACCTTCCTTTTGAGCTTCAGCAATTACTTGCAATGTTAACGTTGTTTTACCTGAAGATTCTGGGCCGTAAATTTCTACAACACGCCCCATTGGTAAACCGCCTATGCCTAATGCGATATCAAGTCCCAATGAACCTGTTGAAACAGACTCAATGTCTAATGCTTTAGCTTCACCTAAACGCATAATAGAACCTTTACCAAATTGTTTTTCGATTTGGCCTAAGGCGGCGTCAAGTGCTTTTGTTTTATTTGCGTCCATTGAGTGCTCCATTTGAAATCTGTTACGTCAGTTAATGAAATTATTATACTGTACAGTCATACAGTATCAAGTTTTATTTTGTTTATTTTTGAAAGCCTTTGTGTGACTTATTATCAGCGAGATACTTTTGGTTTTTACAACAATCAAGTATCCTTATACAGTATTTTTCTTTTAAAGATTTTATCGCTATGACTACGCCAATTTTAACACCAGAGACAATGTCTTC
>CALJMY010000214.1 GCA_937981905.1 uncultured Enterobacterales bacterium | reverse complement strand
ACTGTAAAAACCCTTCAAGGTTTTCAGAAATCTCGTGCTCTATTCTACTTAGCGTCGACTCTTTATCTTCAGGCACAGTAAAGACCCGATTAAGGCTATCAGCGGTAGCTATGGCATGTCGTGTTGTTTTACTCATCAATTTTTCTCTAATTTCTTACTGCAGTGCAGCAAATTTTTGACAATTTATCATTTACCTAAAAATGTTACCAGTGTCTAACCTTAATCTTTAGAGACAAACCGGCAGTTAGCGCAAAAATACCTCAAAAAAACAATTAAAATACTAACTATACATGATTGAATATGACTAATTAAATCATAAAAGACCTATTCGAGAGTCAAAACTCTAAGCGTTAATTGTCATATAAAAAGCATATCAGCCGTTCTTCATAGGCATATTTATAGATTAAATTATATAAACATATAGTCAGCAATCAATTAAAGCAGAAACAAAAACGTCGCCATAAGGCGACGTTTTATGTCTTAAATAACTATTTTAAAAATCAATATTTTTACGCTTTTGGATAACGCATTTCTTTATAATAGTTAATTAAGTTAGTTGTTGATGAGTCATGTATACCCACTTCACCATCTTGTGCTAATTCAGCTTGAATTTTAACCGCTAAACCTTTTCCTAACTCAACGCCCCATTGGTCAAATGAACATATTTGCAAAATAATACCCTGCACAAATATTTTGTGTTCATATAACGCAATTAAGCCGCCCATGCTGTGTGGGTCAATACGGTCGAGTAAGATAGTATTAGTTGGTCGATTACCTTGATGCACTTTATGTGGTGCAAGTTGATCAATATAATCTTGCGTTCGGCCTTTTGCTTTTAAATCGTCACGAACTTGCTCTTCATTAACACCACACATCAACGCTTCAGTTTGAGCAAAGAAATTACTCATCAATGTTTCATGATGCCCTTTAACAGGTGTTGTACTTTCAATTGAACCAATAAAATCAGCAGGAATGATATTTTTACTTTGGTGCAAGTATTGATAAAAGGCATGTTGGCCGTTAATGCCTACGCCCCCCCAAATAGAAGGAACAGTTTGATATTCAATATCTTCACCTAACCAACTAACTGACTTACCATTAGATTCCATTTCAGCTTGCTGCAAATAAGCCGCTAACATATGTAATGTTTGGTCATACGGTAAAATAGCTTGTGATTGCGAGCCAAGGAATGTCGTATTCCATAAGCTTAATAGCGCTAAAATTACTGGTGTATTTTGCTCAAGTGGCGTTTCAATGAAATGTTTATCCATTTCATGTGCGCCTTCAAGCAACTGCATGAATTTGTCAAAGCCCAAATCAATTGCGATAGGTAATCCGATAGCTGACCATAATGAAAAGCGACCACCAACCCAATCCCACATAGAGAATAAGTTATCAGCATCAATACCAAATTCAGTGGCCATTTCTAAATTAGATGTTACTGCTACAAAATGCTTTTTAACAGCATCATCACTAAATGAAGATGATGTTAACCAAGCTCGAGCTGTGTTTGCATTCGTGATAGTTTCAGTCGTCGTAAATGTTTTACTTGATACAATAAACAAAACACTTTCAGGATTTAATGGACGAAGTACTTCAGCAATCTGTGCACCATCTACATTAGATATGTAATGTACTTTAACCGCGTTATCGCTATGGTGTGTTAACGCTTCAGTTACCATTTGTGGCCCAAGATTAGAGCCACCTACACCAATACTAACAACATCAGTGATACGCTTTCCGCTATAACCTTTCCAATCACCATGACGAACTTTACGGACAAATTCTTCCATCTTCTTAAGTTCATCACTAATTGTTTCTGTAACGTTTTCACCGTCAACAATCAATTTTTTGCCACTGCGATCACGCAAAGCAGTATGTAATACCGCGCGATCTTCTGTTTGATTAATTTTTTCACCACTAAGCATACGTTCACGCCATGACTCAATATCACAATCTTTGGCTAATTTTATCAATTGCGCCATAGTTTCATCTGTGACTAAATTTTTTGAGTAATCAAATAGCAGATTTGGTAATTTAATTGAAAATTTATCGAATCGCTGAGCGTCATTAGCAAAAAGATCGTTAAGATGCTGAGACTTCATGTTTACGGCATGGTTTGTAAGAAACTTCCAACTAGGTAACTCTTGACGGTTTTTCATTTGCTTTCACTCCTGTCACTTCAATAAATGGCCAATTAACATTTTTATTCAAAAAACGCTTTAATATTAATCGTTTAAGATAAAATTATTATTCAACTTAGTGTTATTGTTTTGATAACACAGCTTTTATGGTAATTTTTATATTTGTATTCTAGCAACAAAGCCGTAATTGATGTAACTAAATTACATAAAATGAGATCTTTTTATGAGTATATTCACGCTAACGTTATTACGACATGGTGAAACAACCTCTCCTAAATCATTAAATGGTGCCACCAATGTTGATCTTTCGATTAAAGGACAACAACAAATGTTGGCAGCTTGTAATACATTAAGTGATATTGATTACGTTAGCAGCTCTCCATTACAGAGATGCGAACGAGTCGCCAATATCATGGCAAAAAAATGGAAAGTGCCTTATGAAATACATCATGATTTACAAGAAATGAATTTTGGTGATTGGGACGGTATATTGTTCGATACTTTATTTGAAAAATATCCTGATGATATGAGTCAGTTTTTTAACGACCCTTGGCAAACTAATGTTCCCAATGGAGAACAAGTCGAAAGTTTTTATAATCGACTAGATAAAGTATGGCTGGCACATATAGCACTTGAAAAAAATGCATTATTAGTATGTCACGGTGGTGTCATTCGTTATTTAATATCAAAAGTATTAGGCATGCCGCGAACAGGTAGCAAACATATTAATTCATTAAAAATAGATTACGCTGCTATTGTGCAAATAAATATATTTATTGATGAAGATAATATTGTTTGGCCTACTTTAGTTTGGCCAACAATTCCTATTACCGACGCTATACCTGTGGCTACAAAAGCTGGCACATAAGCTGAACATTAAGAACAAATGAATAAATTCTTGCTTAGCACTCAAAAACACCGATAATGAGCGCAGATAGGGAACATAGTGTAAATCTATGGCTGTACCCGCAACTGTATTGATAGTCATTTATTACATATTGCTATCAGAGCCAGATACCTATTATTAACAATCATCATTATTATCTTAATCAAGCGGAGTACTTGCGTTAGCGACACTATCTTTCCTATGCAAAATAGGCCATTAGATATTGCTACGCGTCATTATATTATGTCACCTATTATCGACGTTACTAATTTAAGCTGGCATATCAATGGTAAAACTATTCTAAATGATATTTCATTTACAATTCCCAGTGGCCAATTTGTCGGGATTATTGGAACTAACGGTAGTGGTAAAACAAGCTTACTTCGCAGTTTATATCGATACATCAAACCTTCTACTGGCACAGTTGTATTAAATGGTACTAATATCTGGCAACAAAGTGCGATTGATGTTGCTAAACAGATAGCCGTTGTTAGCCAATCTAATACAGCAACCCCTTATCAAGTTATTGATGTGATCACCATGGGGTTAATTCCTCACAAAGCGTTATTTGAAGGGCCTAATCTTAAAGACAAACAATTAATTGATGATGCAATACATCAGCTTGATCTCGGTGATCTTAAAAATAATAACTTTGATACGCTATCTGGTGGCGAACAACAACGCGTATTAATAGCGCGGGCTATTGTTCAACAAGGTCACGATCGAACAGCCGCGCAGCAATTACTTATTATGGACGAACCAACTAATCATCTTGATGTTCATTATCAATTAGATTTATTACAGCGAGTTAAAAAATTAGGTATTAGTGTTGTTGTATCTCTTCACGATTTAAATATTGCCAGCGCTTTTTGCGATCAATTATTATTAATTGATGATGGAAAAATTATTCGTCAAGGTACGCCAAAAGAAGTGTTAGAGCCTGAATTAATCAGCCGTATTTATAATGTCGATGTTAGCGTCATTGAGCATCCACAACACAAACGTCCGCATCTTTTATTTAATCTTGATAACAGTCATGCAACACAAGAAATCGAGACTGCAGAAATGGAAAGAAATGGGGCAATAAAATGACTAAAACAATCATTATTGTCATTGCCTTGTTCATTGCATGTTTAGCATCTATGGTCGCTGCACTCAGTTTTGGCGCTGTAACTATTCCTTTTAATGACATTATTAGTGTTTTATTACCAGCAATAAGTGATTCACCTGTTGATCCTATCATTGCTCAAATTGTCGTTGAGTTACGCCTCCCCAGAATTCTACTCGCATTATTAGCGGGTGCTGGTTTAGCGGTGGCTGGAGCTACATTACAATTAGTAACACGTAACCCACTAGCAGATCCTTTTCTATTTGGAATTTCAGCAGGTGCCTCATTTGGCGCAGTATTAGTATTAACAGCGTTAACAGGGTTATCCATATTGTGGCTGCCTGTAGGAGCTTTTGTTGGCGGTTTAGTCGCAGTATTCATGGTGCTATTTATTGCAGGAAGAAACACTTACCAGCAAATAGAGCGAATGTTACTAGCGGGCGTTGCCAGTTCATTTATGTTTAGCGCAGCCACGAGCGCGATTTTATATCAAAGCGATCCACAAGCGGCGACAGCTATTTTGTTTTGGACACTAGGTAGTTTTTCTCAAGCGCAGTGGGAAAACCTATGGGCTCCAGCTATTATTATCGGCGTTAGTGTTGTGATGTTTTTCGCGTATTCAAAACAAGTATTAGCGATTTCAAGTGGTGATGAAAATGCCACTACTTTAGGCGTAAATGTATCAATT
>CALJMY010000213.1 GCA_937981905.1 uncultured Enterobacterales bacterium | reverse complement strand
GCGCCTTCAAGGATTTCCTCTATGCCATTTTCTATTAATGTAATATCACTGTCTAAACGATTATTGGCTATTTCAAAACCAAACTCTGGTTTGAATGATGACGAGCCAACTTGCCCATAAGTCATACGAATAATATGTTCTGTGTCTACAGTTTCTTTTAAATAGTCATTGATTTCATTATTTTCTACTACCTCAGATTCAATTAATTCGATGTATTCATATTTATTATCAGCAGAAGACGTTAAGGCAATAGCACGTATTTTCCAGTCGTTAATTGTTGTTACCCAATCAATACCTAGTTCGGTACTCAAGTAATCTTTACGTTCGTTTAGTAGAAAAGTCTCATCAGGGGTCGTTTCATTAGTAATGTTAGAATTGATAGAAGAAACATTAAACGTATCTCTTTTGGTTACTTTCTTCCATTTATTACTGTCTAACGATGCGTTAATAGTCAGCTTTCCATCTGCAAAATGTCGAGCGCCTTCACCATTAATTGTAAAATTATTATAAACGGTATCTCTGGTTTCATCAGTGCTCGACGTTAATACATCGCTCTTGTCAAAATCTTCAATAAGAGCGTCTCTAGTATCGGGTTCTTCACCAATCTTGGCATCAAATGATGTGTCCCATTCACCTAATTTAGTCGCTATGCTACCCTCGGCTCGTGGTTTAACTACGCCATTGGGAGCGCGTGTTGTTTTCACTTCCCATGTACCACTGGTTTGTGTGTCTTTTTTAACAACATTGGCGACAATGGATTGCCCTGCCGCTTCGCCAGCACTAACTCCGCCACGAAAAATTTCGATATATGACACTTGTGAAGCAGGAATTCGTTGTAAGGCATCTCTCAAACTACTTGATTTTGAAGTAGGTCTTGAGCCATCGATTAATACATTACCTGCATTACCACCAAAACCACGTGCATTAGAACCGCGATTAAAAGTAAACCCTGGCACACGATTGATCATATCCATTGCATTTTGCGGTGTGTATTGAGCAAAAAATATGACGGGGTAACGTGAGTGTTTATCTTCTTTTTTTGTTACCTCTGGAGTTATCTCAGGAATAGTCGTTGCCGTATTTTCAGCTGCAAAAATAGATGTGCTAAATAAACTTATGTAGATAATAAATGTGGTACTAACTAAACTTAATTTCATGAATGCTACTTAAAATATAATACGGTTTAATAACTATTCTTTAATTGCTCCTATTAAATGGCTACGATTAAATTATTGCTTTGTAATAGTTATGATTTGGTGGCGTTATATAGTTATAGATGAGAGCTTTAATGCTATAACTTTTATCACATTTTATTTTGTAGAGCCTTTAAAGATAGGCATGTAACGTAAAAAGCGAAGGCAAAAATTTACATAACTTTTACACCCAATATTATAAAATACTTGTTACTCTGTTAGCTTAGAATAAGACCGATATAACATTTGTTAATGACCCTGTTATTAATTCTAATATTCAATAGAATTAAGCCTTAAACTCAACGTAAAAGATGAATTGATGACCATTAAACCAAAGCTATTAATTATTGAAGATGAAGCCGCTATATTACGTGGTTTAACAGATTTATTTATTTTCCATGGCTTTGATGTGTCTAGTGAACAAGATGGTTTAAAAGGCTTAGAAGCTGCGCTGTCAGGTAAATACGATTGTATTTTATTAGACGTAATGCTGCCATCAATGGACGGTTTTAGCGTTTGTAATGAAATTCGTAAAGTGTCACGTGAACAATCAATCATTATGCTAACAGCTAAAAGTTCTGAAGCAGATATTATTAATGGATTAACCCTTGGCGCTGATGATTATATTGCCAAGCCTTTTTCGGTTCAGGAATTAGTATTACGTGTAAAGACAATTTTACGCCGTACAGGTTGGGATGAAGAAAGAGAAAGTCTTACTTTAAATGAAAATATCAGTATCGATAAAAATAATCTGTCGGGCATAGTCAATGGTAAAGAAGTTGTATTTACCCGCCGAGAAGTTGATATTTTAGCTTATTTACATCGACAAAATCGTCCAGTCTCTCGTAGTGAACTGTTGTCAGAAATCTGGGGATATTCACAGCCGAATTTAATTGATACCAGAACGGTCGATATTCATATTGCCAAACTCAGAAAGAAGATTGAAAGCAATAGCAAAGCTCCTAAATTATTACAAACCTTCCGCGGTGAAGGTTATAAATTAATGGTTAATTCGTAATAATATGGCTGAATTTAAAACGAGAATTATTGGTGATAAAGAACGCGTAAAACGCTTCAGAATCATGTTAAGTATTTC
This sequence comes from uncultured Enterobacterales bacterium, assembly GCA_937981905.1. Classification (GTDB taxonomy): domain Bacteria; phylum Pseudomonadota; class Gammaproteobacteria; order Enterobacterales; family Psychrobiaceae; genus Psychrobium. The sequence goes on along the minus strand of CALJMY010000213.1, from coordinate 4,330 downwards.
TCTGGCGTGTGTTTTAATTCCTCTTGCTTTGATCATTTATTATGGACTGCAACAGCTTAATAACGAAACAGATTTTCAATATCAATTAAAGTCAGTGAATGCTTTAAAACATATTAATAAAAAACTAAATATACGTGTTAAAACCGAGCGAAAACGTCCAGTTAGTCAATATAATTTTTTTCAAGTAGTGACAAACCCATTGACGGGAAAGTTAAGCAAAGAACTGTCTCCATTATCTAATCCCGATAATTACCCTGAACGTGTTGGCCTTATTGGTTATTTTCAAATTAACACAGATAAAACATTGTCATCGCCTTTACTCCCTAACCAAACTAAAAGCCAAGTTATACAGTCTAATACCAGTTTTCAATGGCCTGAAATAGAACGTCGTATTGTCGTCAAAGAAAAAATTAGAAACATCTTATTGAAAAATGACTTTGTTATAAACGCAGACAACGATACTGCTGTTAAAGCCACTGAAGCTAACTTGCCCACTGATAATATTAGAAAAGAATCATTTCAAGTAAAAAGAACTCAACATAATGAACTCATTCTTTTTAGAAATGTATGGATAAATCAACAACACAAAGTTCAGGGATTTATTGTTGAGTTTGACGCTTATTTACAACGCCTATTAATCGAATATTTAGAGCAAGCCCATTTTGAGCAAAGTGTGCAAGTGCGTTTACGAACAATACATTCTGACCAAGGGATTTTACAATACTTCAAATATTCTAATAATAATGGCAAACCAAGCGTCGAAGTATTAGACGAGCCAATTCCAGAGTTAGGAGATAACTATATTTATGAAAGTTATATCATCGCTCCTTTTCAAAAATTACAGCTTAAATTCAGCACTGGCAGTTATCCGTTAGGTTCTGCATCAAAGCTTGTTGTGTTCTTTTTAAGCGTATTAATTATTGTCATTATTTCAGGTTGCATAGGATTTTATTGGGTCGGTATTAGGCAAATAGAACTTGCTGAGCAAAGAATGAATTTTGTATCGTCAGTTAGTCATGAACTAAAAACGCCACTCACATCAATTTTAATGTATGCCGAAATGTTAATGTCTGGCATGGTTAAAAATCCACAAACACAATTGGAATATCACGAATTTATTTATGGTGAAAGCGACCGTTTATCACGATTAATCAACAATATATTGAAGTTGTCTAACTTAAATAGACAGCAAGAAATGGTGAATGTCGAATACGTAAATGTATTGCCACTTCAAGATACGATAAAATCTAAAGTGTCTTCGTTAATTGAAAAAAATAACTTTACGATAAACTTTTCAATCGATGAAAAAATTAATGATAGCGCCGAAGTATTGGTTGATTTAGATGCTTTTTCACAAATTGTTATTAACCTAATTGATAACTCCGTTAAGTTCTTTAACGCTGCAAAAATTGAAGATAATGCCCGCAGAAAAATTGATATTGGTTTTTCAGTTGCTAAAAAATCAAAGAATAATCTTATATTTAGCGTACGTGATTATGGTCCCGGCATATCTAACGCTGAGAAAAATAGAATATTTGAATTATTTTACCGTGAAGGCAATGAGATGACTCGTACGACACCAGGTACTGGAATTGGATTAGCTTTAGTCAATGAGCTTGTGATTGCACAAGGCGGTCAAATCAATGTGAATACCAAAGAACAAGGTATTGAATTTGAAGTATTGTTTGAAGGTAGAAATATCATATTAAGTAAATAATTTATTAAGTTTAAATTAAATATCAGCAATTAATCATCTGTGACAATTTTAACATTTCCTTTAAGTTACTGATAACTTGAGCTACTATCCCTCGCTCACAATCGTAAATCAGGCTTTTACCCGCAAAGACTCAACGTTTAATTAAAAATTCTTAGATAAACCATTCTTAGAACATTCAATTTTAGATAACATTAAAAGTACACTAACCTCATGATACGCTTAAAAAACAACGTTAAAATATTCCTATCTTTACTGCTTATATCAAACACAACATTTGCAAACAACATGGCCGTAGACTCTTTTAGTAAAGCTAAAAAGCTTTTAGAGAAAAAGGTTTATCAAGATCACCAAGAAACGATTTACTGCTCGGCTAAATTCAATAATAAAAAACTAGTCACGCCACCAGCAGGGTTTCATACAACAAAATATCTTAAACGCGCTAAGAAAATAGAATGGGAGCATATTGTCCCTGCTGAAAACTTTGGGCGCACATTTACCGAATGGCGAGAAGGCCACGCAAGTTGTAAAAATACAAAGGGCAAAGCGTTTAAAGGCCGCAAGTGCGCCGAGAAGAAAAGTTTAGAGTATCGTTACATGCAAGCCGATATGTTTAATCTATACCCTGCTATAGGCGCTGTTAACGCGTTAAGAAGTAATTACAACTTCACCATGTTGCCAAGTGAAAAAAATGATTTTGGTAGTTGCGCAATGAAAATTGATAATCGAAAAGCTGAGCCACCAGTAAGCGCGCGAGGTCGTATAGCCCGCACTTATTTATACATGGACGAAACATACGGTAGATATTCAATGAGTAAGCAGCAAAAGCAATTAATGACAGCTTGGGATAAAACATACCCTGTTAATGAATGGGAATGTGAACGCGCAAAGAAAATTACTGCAATACAGCATAGCGAAAATAAGACAGTCAAATCAAGATGTGTGAATAAGCAACTTTGGTAAGTGCTAAAGTTACTTATTTGAGAATCGCGCTACATAATCGTTATCAATATAGAACGTGTATTACAGTGTGTTGAATCCATTTAACCACGTAACAAACGAATCGGAAACATTCGTGACTGTGCCAAGGTGCTGATCATAAAACCACACTGGCACATCGTTTTCACCTTGAATACAATCTGACAATTTGAAGCAATACATACAACCGTTATCATCAGAAGCAAACAAAACATGCCCTGCTGGCATTCCGCTCATTTGATAAAGCTTTGATAGTGAATCAACATCATCTAAGCTTAAAAAGTCTTGTACGTTATTAATATTCACCGATAAATCACACGTTTGAGTGAGCACATTTGGTGTATGTATTAAGCCATAAGCTGTTAATAAATATTTATAAGACTCTGGTAATACGGCATCTAACTTACTTTCTAGCTCGTTAACGTCTTGCTGTTGTATAGGCACCATGGTGTCTTTTCCAATCCAGTTACTTATAAATAAATCAATGCTGCCCATGAACAATACTCTCAGAAAATAATGAGGTGCATGATAAACCTAATCTGCTTAAATAACTTAAGTAATCTCCATTTTAAGTCAAATTAGTATTACGATTCTATCGTAGCGTTTTATTTATTGAATTAAGTCTAAAGATTAAAAAAACACTTGAATGATAATTTTAAATATCTATAAATTGACACATTTAACATCAGTTAGTATAAAGAACAACCGATCGCTTTTTGAAGTATGGAATAACAATGATTAAATATGATGACAATCGCGATTTTTATCGCATGATGATAAATACCCAAGTTACCGTGACTGTTGGCGATGAAGTTAATTCACCAATAGCAACAGTATGTCGTGATTTAAGTGCGACGGGTATGGCGATTGAAATGCCGAATCCAGTAACGCTAGAAACACCAGTTAGAGTTTATGTTGATGCTACCGGTAACACGATTCCTTCATTAGATGTTAAAGGAGTAGTAGTAAGGTGTACGAAAGAAAATGAAGAATGTTATGTGTTAGGTATTAATATTTTAAAACTAGATTAATCTAGTTTTTGCATCTTATCGATTTAATATAAAAGTAATTAACGATAGTAAAAAGTAAATACTATCGTTAGTTTAATAAGGCTTTCACGAATCCAATCTACATAGAACAAATCAATAAATTTCAAAATATCCTTTGCTACTTATGCAATTACACGACATACAATTCCAGACAATATTCACAGTTTAACGTTAAATAACTTTAATCCTTTGTAATTAAATGAACCTTGTCTCTGTCTCTTCTGACGACTCTCAAACAAATCTGGTAATATCAGATAATTTTTAAATTAAGTATGACGGAAATATTATGAATATAGTCTGTGCACATTGTTTTACTACGAACCGAATTCCTGATGATAGAGACTATAACGCTGGTAAATGTGGTAAATGCCAAGAAGGTGTTTATTCTTCAACACCTATCGAATTAACAGATAATACTTTTTATCCTTTTGTTGAACGCAATGAACTGCCAGTCATTGTTGATTTTTGGGCAAGCTGGTGTGGACCATGTCAAAACATGGCACCTGTTTATAATAGAGTGGCTGAGTTATCGCCAACGGTATTATTTGCCAAAGTAAGCACAGAGCATGTGCAGCAAATTGCAGCTGAC
>CALJMY010000212.1 GCA_937981905.1 uncultured Enterobacterales bacterium | reverse complement strand
AACTGTAAACCTATTCATTAATTACAATATCAAATGGAACTAACAATGTTATTCATAACTCGAATATCATTATTAAAAATTATAACGAACTGCTAGAAAGCTGTTCGTATTTAATACCCTAAAAATTGGTTAATTTTCATCATATTCGTTTTAATTAGAGATCATTATGACAACGTTAAAAGCACAAACGGACGCTAAAATTAACGCCGGAAGACAAGCTAATCCTAAATTTATGAAGGGTGTTGATGACATCATTGCACAAGCGAAAATATTTAAAGAAGGCGCCAGTGCAATTAATATAGAACAAACAGCACCTAATTTTGAACTACCAGACGCTCAAGGTAATTTGGTTTCATTAGCCAATTTATTAAAAAAGGGGCCTGTTGTTGTTACATTTTATCGCGGAAGCTGGTGCCCATACTGTAATTTACAACTAAGAGCGTTACAGGAAAAATTAGCAGAAATTAATTCGTTAGGTGCAACATTAATTGCAATTAGCCCACAAGTGCCAGACGACTCATTAACAGAAAGTGATATCAAAAATATGGAGTTCGCAGTGTTGTCTGATCAAGATGCCAACGTAGCAGAAGAATATGGCGTAGCGTGGGAAGTACCTGGAATTTTAATGGAACATATGCGCGTCGACCGTAAACTTGATTTTGAAAAAATCAATAACGGAAATACCACTATATTACCTATTCCAGCTACATTTGTATTAGATCGTAATGGTAAGGTTGTATGGCGTTTTGTTGATGTTGATTATCGAACACGTTCAGAACCAAATGATATTATTAATGCACTAAAAGCATTGTCTTAGTCGTTAAATTAAAGACAAAATGAAAGAAGATATTTGTTAAAGTCTTACACTTTCAGTCACTAGCTAAACTAACGGAAAATAGATGAAAAATGTATTAGCAGAAGCTCACGTACCAGAGTCAGCTTTTGGAAAATGGTTTCTTAGAAGTAAAACATGGACTGATTATGTTTTAGAAGTCGCGTTAGAAGACTTAACCGAATTATTAAAACACTCACCTAGAGAATTTAATGTTATTGCTGACGTAGGCTGCGGTTATGGCCATTCGATTACTAAACTTAACGCACGGTTTAATCCTGAACGCTTAATTGCGATGGACATTGATCAAGAGATGTTAGATGAAACCAAGAAACTGGTAGAATCGCACAACTTAATGAATGTTGATTATGTTCGGTGTTCTAGTTCAATGATTAACTTGGAAGACAATTCAGTCGATATGTTGTTTTGTCATCAAACTTTTCATCACTTGATTTACCAACCTGAAGCGTTAAAGGAATTTTTACGCATTCTAAAACCAGGTGGCTCTTTATTATTTGCAGAATCGACCAAACGTTATATTCATTCTTGGATCATACGTTTACTGTTTCGCCATCCAATGAGTGTACAAAAAACTGCAGATGAATATTTAAACTTAGTTAAAGAATCAGGTTTTGAAATAAAATCAGAGCAAATATCTTATCCATTTTTATGGTGGAGTCGTGAAGACTTGGCTATTGGCGAAAATTTGTTTGGTATAAAACCGCCAGCCAAAAAAGAAGAAACACTCATTAATTTGATAGCGACTAAACCTTTAGACAGATAGTTAGTGCTTATACGATTTATTTAAATAAACACGTTACAAACACCCTTATTTGATATTAGTTCAAACTGGAGTAACAATGAACATTTTAAAAGGAAGTATCTTATCTTTGTTATTTTTGATAACAGGATGCTCAGAAGTTATTCCTGTAAATATCTCAGAATCACAACAAGACTATATTGGTGTATGGCATTACGCACATGAAATTGAGACAGATGCTCGTTTTGATCTTAAAAATGTTGTACTTAGCCTTCAATCAGACAGCACTGCAATATATAAGACATGTAGTGTTGTTGTAGAAAAAGAATCTGTGATGAAAAGCAGTTCCACAAACTCTGTTCACCTGAGTAGCGCTATTATTACCCAGCTCACCGATACTGAAATATTTCTAGTACAAGAAACCGGAATTATTAATTTAGACTACGATTTAGTTATCACTAAAAAGCCATTTAAAGAGAACAACAGCTGGTATGTTGAAATCGATAATGTTCTTTTATCTAAACAAGATAATTCAAGTCTTACTCAGCTAATAGAGTTAGATTGCCCAGATGCTCAAAGCATTGAATTAGGTATTGATCTAGACTCTGAACCAAACCCTGAACTAAATGTTGGAGCAGCCGAAAAACAAGATGAAAACTAATATTCTTAGCTGCTCTATGCTTAACAATTAATATTTAAAAGTTATACCTAACTAATTTATTTATAAAGGATTTAAATAAACCAATGAAACAATTTCTCTACCTAATGATTTGCATTATTATATTAAGTGTTGGCAGTTTATTCGTACTTAAAAGTCCTACCGGTGAACCTTGGTTAAGCACTTCTAATTTTTACGACTCTCAAGCAATATCTAACAACATAACTCAATTTAAAAATACCATTCTTGATAACGTAGAGTCATTAACTAGCGATCAAAAAGCTAAGGTTAATCAAAACTCCGACGCTAATATTTATAAATGGCAAGACGAGTCTGGGGCTTTTCATTATTCAGACCAAGGTAACAGTAAAGACGATGCGTGGGTAAAGCCTAACAACTTAACAATTATGCCTGCAATTGAACCACTAGAACCTAAATCAATAGACGTTGTTAGCAATAAGAAGAGTTCAGAAAAACCAGTATCAAATAATATAAACACGAGTAATGTAGCTGAATTGATAGCAGATGCTAAAAATGTTCAGAACTTACTCGATAATCGAAAAAAAGAAATGGATGCACGACTTAAATAAACAGGATGCATTACGGTTGTTTAAGTTGATGACGCATAGTCATTTGTATCGCTAAATAATTTATTATATTTTTACACAATATAAATAGATGAAATATTAAGGAGCACCAATGTCACTCATTGCTAATACACCCAAACCTCCTTATTTTGCTGTTATTTTCACATCAACCAGAACCGAAAGTGATAATGGTTATGGTGAAACAGCAGATAGAATGGTTGAACTAGCCGAAAAACAAGCAGGTTTTTTAGGCATAGAATCAGCAAGAGAGGATGTTGGCATAACTGTGTCTTACTGGGCTGACCTTGAGTCAATTAAACAATGGAAAGCTAATTCAGAGCATTTAGAAGCTCAAAAAACAGGTCGTAAGTCTTGGTATGATTCTTTTAAGGTACGTATTTCAAAAGTAGAACGTGATTACGGTGTTTAGTAGGAATAAAATATTGTTTATTTTACCTTCTATATGTTTGTGTGATTAAACATCGATTAATTAATGAAACAATTGTCATTATGCTTTATATTTTACGCCTAACAATAAAATAATAATCAACTAAAGAAAGGAATGTTAATGAAGAAAATTATCTTTTGTAGTTTGATAGTCATGTTGTCTGGATGCATCAGTTCAGATGAACCAACACAATGGGTCAAACAGACCAATATTGAAAAAAACAAACAAGAAACAGCACTGACTAAATGTAAGACGCTTGCATCTGAAAAAGCTGGTCAATCCCCTGTTCGTCAGGATTTACCTAACTGTTCAACAAAATATGATTCGTCTTGTTCTTTCTCTAGAGGAAAAATTAAGGCGAAAAACATTGAGGCGCAAGATGCATGGCAACATACATTTGATTCTGTAGTGCAAAGCTGTATGGACAAAGAAGGCTATTCACAAGTTGATTCTTAATACTAAAACAGTAAATTAATAGGACAAATAGAATATTTTATTTACCTTTTAAATTGCACTGTTTTTGCTAAGAATAAAGAGATATAACTAGAATGAAAAACTCTTTATTCTTAGCTAGATTCAACAAAATCTACAGCCAGCTTGGCACTTTATCTAGTGCAATAAGTTGTTCATAACTTGGGCTTGGTCTAATTAAATAGTCTTTATCTCCATCAACTAATACCTCAGCTATTAAACGCCTAGTGTTATAGGTATTTGAAGAAACTGCACAATAAGCACCTGCCGAATGTACAACTAATATGTCTCCCGCTTTTACAACACTAAATTCTCTGTCTTTAGCTAAATAATCTCCTGATTCACACACTGGCCCTACAATATCAACCAATTGATTACTATTGCTTTTAATCGGTTCTTTGGCTGGTGTAATGTCGTGCCACGCGTCATAAAGTGTTGGTCTGATTAAGTCATTCATTGCTGCATCAACAATCACAAACGTTTTTTTCTCTACAGGTTTTACATGAATAACTTGTGTAACTAACAGTCCAGCATTGGCGGTAATAAATCTTCCGGGTTCAAAAATAAACTGACAATTTAGCCTAGCAGCATGTTTATGAATAACTTGAGCATATTCTTTTAGTAATACTTGTTCTGATTTATCGCCTTCATTATAACGAACACCTAACCCACCACCAAAATCTATATGATTGATAACAATGTTAATTTCAGCAAGTTGTTCAATAAGTTGTGCTAGGCGATCAATCGCTTTATCAAAAGCGTCCACGTTGTGTATTTGGCTGCCTATGTGCATATCGATACCACAAATTTTTAGACCCGTTAATTCATTGGCAAACTGATAAGCACAAAGGGCATCGGTGAATGGAATACCAAATTTATTTTCACTTTTACCCGTAGATATTTTCGCATGAGTGCCAGCATCTACATCTGGATTAATGCGTAATGATATTTTAGCTATTTGGTTGTTTCGTGTTGCTATGGCTGATATTTGTCTTAATTCAGCCGTCGACTCAACGTTAAAACAAAAGATACCTTGATTAAGTGCAAATTCAATCTCATTAGACGTTTTAGCCACGCCTGAAAATACGATTTTATCGGCACTAATTCCAGCCGCTAACGCACGACGAAGTTCACCTTCTGACACAACATCAGCGCCAGCACCTAAATTCGCTAATAACGTTAAAATAGCTTGATTAGAGTTTGCTTTAATCGCATAACAAATCATAGGGTTAAGGTCATTAA
>CALJMY010000211.1 GCA_937981905.1 uncultured Enterobacterales bacterium | reverse complement strand
ATTGAGCTTGCAAACAAGCTGACCAATAAATTAATTCATCACCCAACTCGTGCAATGAGTAGCGCAAGTTTGATGGGTGATAACGAAACGTTAAATATTATCTCTAAGGCACTAGGTCTTGGCGATGATAACTAATACAATAACGCAATATCATAGTCGATTGACTATACGTTGTTCTATCTTGAGCTCGTAGAATTTATTAAATAGAGAAATACAATAATGAAACCAACAGTTTATGGAAAGCTAGAAGGGCTGCAAGAACGTCATGAGGAAGTTGAAGCTTTACTTGGCGACCCTGCTACTATTGCCAATCAAAACTTGTTTCGCGCATTAAATCAAGAATATGCCAAATTAGGCCCAGTGATTGAATCATTCAATAGCTTTAAAGAAGCAGAAGAAAACTTTAAGTCAGCACAAGAAATGCTTAAAGATGAAGATCCTGATATGCGTGAAATGGCTCAAGAAGAATATAAAGAAGCCAAAGCAGCTATTGCAACGATTGAAGATGAATTACAAATCTTATTGTTACCAACAGATCCAAATGATGATCGTAACGCATTCTTAGAAATTCGTGCCGGTGCTGGTGGCGATGAAGCTGCTATTTTCGCGGGTGATATATTTAGAATGTATAGCCGCTTTATTGAACGTAAAGGCTGGCGTCTTGAAATTATTAATACTAATGAATCCGAACAAGGTGGTTTTAAAGAAGTTATCGCTAAAATTTCTGGAGATGGCATCTATGGAAAAATGAAATTTGAGTCAGGCGGCCATCGTGTTCAACGTATCCCTGAGACTGAATCTCAAGGGCGTGTTCATACATCAGCTTGTACCGTTGTTGTTATGCCTGAGATCCCAGAAAGTGAAGCGATTAAAATTAATCCTGCTGATTTAAAAGTTGATACATTCCGCGCTTCTGGTGCTGGTGGTCAACATGTTAATAAAACTGATTCGGCTATTCGTATTACGCATATTCCAACGGGCACAGTGGTTGAGTGTCAAGATCAGCGTTCACAACATAAAAATAGAGCACAAGCGATGTCTGTACTTGGTGCACGTTTACAGCAAGCTGAAGATGAAAAACGCCGTTTAGCGGAAGAATCAACTCGTCGTAGTTTAGTAGCAAGTGGCGATCGTAGTGAACGAATTCGTACATATAACTTCCCGCAAGGGCGAGTAAGTGATCACCGTATTAACCTGACGTTGTACCGTTTAGCAGAAACCATGCAAGGTGAACTTGATATGATTATTGATCCATTGCTTAACGAACAACAAGCGGATTTACTTGCTGCATTGTCGGAAGAAGTTCACTAAGTGAGCAAGTTAACGTTAGCCAGTGTTTTAAAATCAAGTAGTGAACAATTACTGCAAAGTGATAGTGCATTACTTGATGTTCAAATTATGCTGGCTGATGTTTTAGCCGTTAACCGTAGTTATTTTTACACATGGCCTGAAAAGGTTATCGAGCCAGAACAACTCCACCAATTTGAACGACTTTTGACCAGACGCATTAATGGTGAACCTATTGCTTACATTATTGGTTATCAAGAATTTTGGTCACTAAATTTCAAGGTCAGTCCCGCTACGTTAATTCCTCGTGCAGATACTGAGACATTAGTTGAAGCCGTGTTAGATAACATCACACAAACTAATGCTAAAGGTATTGATTTAGGCACAGGTACAGGCGCTATTGCATTAAGTTTGGCTCATGAAATGAAACAATGGTCATTGCTTGGTATTGATTATAGTCATGATGCAGTTTCACTAGCGAAAGAAAACCAACAATCATTATCTATTAATAATACTCAATTTATACAGTCGAGTTGGCTTGAAAATGTAGATGAAAGTTGGATAGGGCAATGTGATTTCATTGTGTCTAACCCTCCTTATATTGATAAGAACGATCCTCACCTTTCCCAGGGGGATGTTAGATTTGAACCTGCCTCTGCGCTTATAGCTGACAATAATGGATTACAAGATTACATAGATATTATGTCTAGCGCTAAACCCTTTTTAAAATCTAATGCCTATCTTTTATTTGAACATGGTTTCGAACAAGCTAAAGCCGTAGCTGCATTATTTGAATCTCATGGTTATTTTAATATCATAACTCTTCAAGACATCTCTGGGAACGACCGCGTTACTTTTGCTCAATATTTATAATTTTTTTGACTTTAAATGTCGCTAAATTTATAGTTTATAGTTAAGATTTAATATAAACCTATAAATAAGTGGATTAATAATGGATGATTTTCTATTTGCTGAAGAACCAGATATTGACGAAACAAAAGTTAATAGTCCTAGCTGGAAACTCTTAATTGTTGATGATGAAAAAGAAGTTCATTCTGTAACTAAGCTTGCATTACGTGATTTTGAGTTTTTAGGACGTAAAGTAGAGTTTATTAGTGCTTACAGTGGACAAGAAGCACAGGATATTTTAGATAAAGATAACGACATAGCTGTTATGCTGCTTGATGTTGTTATGGAATCTGATGATGCTGGCTTAAAAGTCGTCCGCTACGTTCGTGATGTAATTAAAAATCATATGATTCGTATTGTGCTTAGAACTGGGCAACCAGGGCAAGCTCCAGAAAAAGATGTCATTGTCACTTATGATATTAACGATTATAAGTCTAAAACAGAACTCACCTCACAACGCTTATTTACAACCATTGTCGCCTCGTTAAGATCTTATCGTGATCTAGTATCCATTGAAAAAAATCGCCAAGGACTTGAACGAGTCATTAGCGCTTCTAGTAATCTATTCTCTACGCATTCCATGGGGCCATTTGTTGATGGCTTACTTATGCAGTTAAATTCAGTCTTTAATCATACTGAAAAATCTTTCCAATTAAGTTCAGTTGTTGCTGAATGTCATGCTAATCATAATAATGAAAAAGAATTAACGGTTGTTGCCGCTCAAGGTGATTTTTCTGGTACAGAAGGAAAGGAAGTTTCTTCTATATTACCTAGTTCATTAAAAAATGTTTACCAAGAAGCACAAAAGTCTAATGAGTTTATTTTTGGGGAAGGGTACCTGTTATACCATAGTGATGACCCATTACAGCTTTCTACTTTAGTATTTATTTGTGGTATCCCTGAAGATATTAGTGAACACGACCGACATCTTATTAAATTATTCTCACGTAATGTTCAAATTTCTTATAACAACATTTTACTAAGCCAAGAAATCGAAGATACTCAACGAGAAATTGTATACCGTCTTGGTAACGCACTAGAAACTCGCTCTAAAGAAACTGGGCATCACTTAAAACGTGTCGCTCACTTTTCTGCATTGCTTGCAGGATTAGCAGGAGTTGATGACGAAGAAATTGTAACATTAAGGTTAGCATCGCCATTACATGATGTTGGAAAAATAGGAATTCCTGATTCTGTATTGAATCATCCAGGACCATTGGATAGTGAACAATGGGAAATAATGAAGGGCCACGCTCAAATAGGTCATGATTTACTCCATGATTCTCCGCGTAACATATTACAAACAGGTGCACTTATATCATTAACTCACCATGAAAAATGGGACGGTAGTGGTTATCCTAATGGATTATCGGGAACAGATATTCATTTATACGGTAGAATTGTGTCGTTAGTAGATGTGTTTGATGCGCTTTATCATAAACGATGCTATAAACCTGCATTTGAACCTGATTTTTGTACTCAATATATTCTGGATAATAGAGGGACATCATTTGACCCAACATTAGTTGATTTGTTTATGAATAATATAGATAAATTTTTAGCCATTATGGATCAATACCCAGATTAAATTGCTAATCATGAATATTCGACATGTCATCATTGAATTTGCTGGTATTTTATACGTTTATAAAATCTAAATTCTTATTTAGCTAATTGCAATTCGCATTATTGAGCAAAGTAAGTAAAATGTCTGCAATTCTACTATTGCGGACATTTACAATGGAAAACCTATACCTGCCAATTAAACACATTCACCTTACTTTAATCGCCTTTAGCGTTTTATTTTTTATTATTCGTGCAGCATTGATGTTTATGAATAAACCTATTCATGACAAAAAATGGGCAAAAATGACATCACGTATCGCAGATACATTCTTATTAGTTTCAGCAATCACGTTATGTTTCATTATTAGCCAATATCCAATTGCAAATAATTGGTTAACTGAAAAAGTACTTTGTTTAATTGCTTATATTATTTTGGCTTATATCGCACTGTATCGCGCTAAAACATTGAAGACTAAAATATTAACAACAATTGGTGCTGTTGGTTGGGTATTAATTGCTGGAAAGATTGCTGTATTCAAACAAGCTCTATTTTTAGGATAGATTGTGGAATTTGATAATAAACTTCCAGATATGCATGAGATTGAATTACTTGAATTAATTGAATTTACATCACAATTAACACTTGATAATAATTCTGTATCAGACAATATTTATGCACAACTTGATGAGTTAATCGCTGATGTACGTGAAATAGCACAAAATGAATTATCATTAACGGCACGTTGGGATGCTTTTAAAGTACTTTTTTATGATGAATGGAAATTTAGTATTGATCAAAATGATTACTTTTCAGTTGATAGTAATAACTTGTTTTGTTTTTTAACAACAAGAAAAGGCAATAATGCATTGTCATCAATATTGGTTCATCATTTATTATCTATTCTAGATCTTGAACCACAAATCATTGATTTTCCTGGACCATTTGTAATTCAATTAAATGCGTTAGATGAGCAAAAAATAGATCCGCTCAACGGTAAGATAATGTCTAGGCATGTATTGGAAACGTTTGTTAGAGGGCACTTAGGAAATCATGTGCTTTTAACCGATGAACATTTAGTCATTGCTGAAGAAAAAAATATTAAAAAGCGATTTCTAGTGAGTTTAAAGCAAGCGTGCTTATTGGAAGAGGAATATGACATTGCTTTATTGTTAAGTGAATTATTACTTAATTTGTTACCTGATGATCCTAATATCATAATGGAACGTGGTTTTATCTTACAACAACTAGATTACCCAGCAGGTGCTATGGAAGATTTTTCGTTTTTCATTGAACAGTGCCCTGAGCACCCCAATAGTGATGTATTAAAAATACATATTGATAAACTCAAAGATCAAACTGTGATAATGCATTAGTGTTATTCGCCGTTAAAAAATTAAGGTTATAGGATGAATAATGCAATAATTACTAATGATGCTGTAGTTTTAGGACTATTAGCAACCATACTTAGTGGTGTTTTTTATGCGAGTAATCACCCCAAGTGCAAGCAATTTTTTACATATATTCCTGCATTATTATTGTGTTATTTCATCCCGTCATTGCTTAATACGTTTAATATTGTTGATGGTAATGCATCGCAAATTTATCATGTCGCTTCACGATATTTATTACCAGCCTGCTTAATTCTTTTATTACTTAATTTAGATCTTAAGACCATTTTTAACCTTGGACCTAAAGCTCTAATTATGTTTTTAACTGGGACGGTAGGTATTGTGATTGGCGGGCCTATTGCGTTATTAATTATGTCATCTGTTAATCCTGACATGCTTGGTGTCGATGGGCCTGAAGCTGTTTGGCGTGGAATGACAACGGTTGCTGGAAGTTGGATTGGTGGTGGTGCTAATCAAGCGGCCATGAAAGAAGTTTATGAGGTAGGTAATAAGATATTTTCATCAATGGTTACCGTTGATATTATTGTTGCTAACATATGGATGGCTGTCTTATTAATATTAGCGGGTAACGCTAAAAAAATTGATGCAGCAGCAGGCGCAGATACCTCTGCTATTGATGCCTTACGTAAAAAAGCTGAAGATTATCAGTTAGCTAATAATAAAACACCAAACGTAACAGATTTAATGCTTATTGTAGGTGTTGGTTTTGGCTTTACAGCATTAGCACATGTGTTCGCCGACACAGTAACTCCGTTTTTTGTTGAACATTATCCACATTTAAATAAATTGAGTTTTCATAGTAAGTTTTTTTGGCTGATTGTTTCAGTTTCAATCATCGGGCTAATTTTATCGTTTACTAAAGCAAGAAAATTAGAGTCGGTTGGAGCGTCTAAAGTAGGTACTGTCTATCTTTATATTTTGATTGCTTCTATTGGCCTACATATGGATATTATGGAGATAGCTAATTCGTTTGATCTATTTATCTTAGGTAGTATTTGGATGTTAGTGCATGCTTTATTGATGTTAGGTATGGCAAAATTAATTAAAGCGCCATTATTTTTTATGGCGGTAGGGTCACAAGCTAATGTTGGTGGGGCTGCTTCTGCTCCCGTTGTTGCATCAGCGTTTCACCCATCACTAGCACCTGTCGGTGTGTTGTTAGCGGTTTTTGGATATCTATTAGGTACCGTTATGGCGTGGTTATGCGGTCAAATATTACAAGTTATTGCAGTTTAAAAGGATTCAAAGATGGAACAAAAAATTATTCAAGTTGGCAGTTTAGATGTTGCTAATGACAAACCATTCACGCTATTTGGCGGCATGAATGTATTAGAATCACGAGATATGGCAATGCGTATTGCTGAAAAATATGTTGAAGTGACTCAAAAATTAGGTATTCCTTACGTATTTAAAGCATCGTTTGATAAAGCTAATCGTTCTTCAATTAACTCATTTCGTGGTCCTGGTATGGAAGAAGGGCTGCGTATTTTTGAAGAAATTAAAAATACGTTTAACGTACCCATGATTACAGATGTTCATGAACCTTATCAAGCTGCGCCTGTTGCTGAAATTGTTGATGTTATTCAGTTGCCAGCATTCTTGTCTCGTCAAACTGATTTAGTGGACGCAATGGCTAAGACTGATGCGGTTATTAATATTAAAAAAGCGCAATTTTTAGCACCTGAAGAAATGCGTCATATCTTAACTAAATTTAATGAGGCCGGTAACGATAAGTTAATCCTTTGTGAGCGTGGCTCATCATTTGGTTATAATAACTTAGTTGTTGATATGCTGAGTTTCGGCATTATGAAAGAAACTGGTTATCCGGTTATTTTTGATGTTACGCATGCGCTTCAACGTCCCGGTGGACGTAGTGACAGTGCTGGTGGCCGTAGAGCTCAAGTAACACAACTAGCACTTGCTGGTATGAGCCAAGGTATTGGTGGGTTATTTCTTGAATCTCATCCTGATCCTGACAATGCTAAATGTGATGGTCCTTGTGCATTGCCATTAGAGCGTTTAGAAGCGTTTTTAACGCAGATAAAAACAATTGATGACGTTACTAAGTCATTACCTGAAATCGATACAGGAAGTTAATTAAACTTGCTACGAAAAAGGCGCTAATCACATGAAGTGATTAGCGCCTTTTTTATTACATCTTTCAATTAATAAGTATAGGAGAGAGCGATACTTCTTAATTGTGATGTATTATTTATTAATAACGACCTGTGATGCTGGGTTATTATATGGTGAATCGTCTAATTGAAATTCATTCAAAATTGAGACTGGTGAAATAGCGATTTTAGATTCAATCGTTATTAAATGAACTAACTCATCTGTATTTAACTTCATTTCACTTTCCATCAACTTTACAACATCTGTATTTTTTACCGTTGTAGAATCTAGTACATTACTTTTAAGTGCAGCGTTTGCAGATAGTGGCAAAACGATGCTAGTAATAACAAGGGCGAATTTAGTTAGGGTGTTCATGAGTGTTCCTTTTATAATTTAAGTTAAGTTGTTTTAAATGTTAAGTACTGCTTTGTTGTTGATAATATACGCAATTGATGTTGCACCAACAAACGATAAAATGTAATATTTCGCATTAGAAAAACTAATAATAAGTGAGAGTGCAGTGCCTAGGCGATTACCACCATTAAATTCGTTAAAAACATTTGAAGTTGCCGCTAGACATCTTAGTTTTACTAAGGCTGCTAAAGAATTGTTTGTCACGCAAGCCGCGGTTTCTCATCAAATTAAGTCACTTGAAGAAAATTTATCGATAAAATTATTCAGACGTAAAAATAGAAATTTATTCTTAACAGATGAAGGGCAATCTTATTATTTAGATATTAAAGATACATTTACGGCTTTATCTGATGCAACAGAAAAACTATTGTCAAAAACAGCAAGTGGTGCATTAACGGTTGCAACTCAACCGAGCTTTGCCATTCAATGGCTTGTACCGCGTTTAGCGCAGTTTAGTGAGTTACATCCTGAGATAGATGTACGAATTAAAGCCGCGACAACAGATGATGATTTCTTAACTGATGACACTGACATTGCTATTTATTATGGCCGAGGTTACTGGCCAAGTATCCGCGCTGACAAATTGCGTGATGAATATATGCTACCTGTTTGTGCACCGTCGTTATTGTCTGGCGACAATCCTTTAAATAAGCCTGAAGATTTAAATAATCATACCTTGCTTCATGATTTATCACGTAAAGACTGGAAGCGTTGGTGTCGTAATGCTGGAGCAGTAAACGTTAATGTTAATCAAGGTCCTATTTTTAGTATGTCGTCCTTAGTGATACAAGCGGCTATTTATGGGCAAGGTGTTGCGTTGGGTTATAGCGTATTCTCACGACCAGATATTGAAGCAGGTAGATTAGTTTGTCCATTCGAGGAAGTCTTAGTTAGCCGAGATGCTTATTATATTGTGTCTGAAGAGAGTCAAAGTGAGTTAGGCAAAGTTAAAGCGTTTAGGGAGTGGATGCTTAACTTATTTGAGCAAGAACAAAAAAGTAGTCGTTTACCAGGAGCCCAACATGGGTAAATTCAACAACATTAATATAGATAACAATATGAGTAAGCATTCAGTATTTCTAAATAAGTTTATCTGGTTATTCATCGCTATAAATGGCGCTGTATTTGTTGGATTAAGTGCATACGCTAGTCATGCGCCTGAACTTAACAACTCTCCTTACTTATTATCGGTTTATCAAAAGGCTAGTTTGCAGCATATATTACATTTGGTTGTGTTATTAATCTTAGCGGTAGGGCAGTTTATAGTTGTTAGTCGTTGGTTAATTGTCAGTATGACGTTTTTTATCACAGGTATTATTCTTTTTAGCTACACCTTGTATCTATTTAGCTTCACTGGCGTTAAAATTGCCGCGTTTTTAACGCCCATTGGGGGCGTGTGTTTTATATTAGGTTGGTTGTCACTTGCTGGTTTGGCGTGGCACGTTAAACGCTCTGGGGAGCATATTAATGAATAGTGGGTTATTACTTTATTGTCGTCGTGGTTTTGAAAAAGAATGCGCCGGTGAAATTGGACAGATAGCAGGTGAGCAAGAGATTTATGGTTATTGTGTAGTTAAAGACAACTCAGGTTATGTAAACTACATTACACCTGACTTGGCACAAGCTGATAAATTGGCTCAAACTATCTCATTTAATAAATTAGTGTTTGCTCGTCAGATGGTTGTTGTCGTTGCCAAGCTTAAAGATTTACCAAGTGAAGATCGCGTATCCGCTATTATTGAACATACCCAATTACTGCCTCAATGTGGTGATATTCGTGTTGAAACACCAGACACTAATGAAGCAAAAGAGCTCTTAGGATTCTGCCGAAAGTTTACAGTGCCTCTTCGCGGCGCATTACGTAAGCATGGAACGTTAACGCCTAAAGAACATAACAAAAAGCCTGTAATGCATCTTATGTTATTAGATTCTGGTAATGGTTATTTAGGGTATTCTTATCCAGAAAATAATTCGCCATTCTTTATGGGTATTGC
>CALJMY010000210.1 GCA_937981905.1 uncultured Enterobacterales bacterium | reverse complement strand
AAAAAATCAAACAATCGTTTTAACCGCAACTTATTAATAAATATAAATAATACTTAATACATTATGAATAAATGTATTTATTTTCAATTTATAGTAGATTAAGACTAGCCCTTTACAAAATTTATAGGGTAGACTGGTACGATGAGATAAAAAATTAACAACAAACAAGGATAATCTTATATGTATACACTGCTTTTCGTATTGATGTTTATTGTAGGCTTAGGCGTCCTCGCCTATAAACGTGCATCATTAATTACATTCACTGGTGCTTTTGCTTTGGCACTTTTAGTTCTTTCTATGGCAACATCAGTATCTACTATAATTTGGTTACTATTTATCATCGTTGCTGTACCACTTAATATCACAACATTTAGACAACAATATATTAGTGTGCATCTGTTAAAAGTGTATCGCTCTATCATGCCTGAAATGTCGCGTACTGAAAAAGAAGCGATTGATGCTGGTACAACTTGGTGGGAAGCCGATTTATTTAGAGGTGCTCCTAACTGGGAAAAAATGCATAACTACCCAGCACCACGTTTAAGCGCACAAGAACAAGCGTTTTTAGATGGTCCAGTAGAAGAAGTTTGTGCCATGACAAGTGAGCATGAAACCTGTCATGAAAAAGCTGACTTATCACCACAAGTATGGCAATACCTTAAAGATAATGGCTTTTTTGCTATGATCATTAAGAAAGAATACGGTGGTTTAGAGTTCACAGCTTATGCGCAATCTCGTGTATTACAAAAGTTATCTGGTGTAAGCACAGTATTAGCGTCAACAGTTGGTGTACCTAATTCATTAGGACCTGGTGAGTTATTACAACATTATGGTACACAAGAACAAAAAGACCATTATCTACCCCGTTTAGCTTCTGGTGATGAAATTCCTTGTTTTGCACTAACTAGCCCTGAAGCTGGTTCAGATGCTGGCGCAATTCCTGATCGCGGTGTGGTTTGTAAAGGTCAATGGAATGGTGAAGAAGTTTTAGGTATGCGTGTTACATGGAACAAACGTTACATTACGCTTGCTCCTGTCGCTACCGTATTAGGCTTAGCTTTTAAGCTTGACGATCCCGACGGTTTATTGGGTGATACAAAAGAGTTAGGTATTACTTGTGCGCTAATTCCAACTGATATTGAAGGTGTTGAAACTGGTCGCCGTCATTTTCCATTAAACATCATGTTCCAAAATGGTCCAACACGCGGTAACGATGTTTTCTTCCCATTAGATTTCATTATCGGTGGTCCAGAAATGGCCGGTCGCGGTTGGCAAATGCTGGTTGAATGTTTGTCTGTTGGTCGTGGTATCACGCTACCTTCAAACAGTGCCGGTGGTGTTAAAACATTAGCACTTGCTACAGGTGCTTATGCACGTATTCGTCGTCAGTTCAAAGTAGCCATTGGTAAAATGGAAGGTATTGAAGAACCATTAGCACGTATTGGTGGTAATGCTTACTTAATGGATGCTGTTACAACGATGACAACAGGCGCTATCGATTTAGGTGAAAAACCATCGGTTGTATCAGCTATTGTAAAATTACACTTAACTGAACGTATGCAACAATCAGTGATTGATGCGATGGATATTCACGGTGGTAAAGGTATTTGTCTAGGACCTAATAACTACGCTGGTCGTGCTTACCAAGGTGCTCCAATTGCAATTACAGTTGAAGGTGCAAACATATTAACTCGTTCATTGATTGTGTATGGTCAAGGCGCTATTCGTTGTCATCCATACGTATTAGCAGAGCTTGATGCTGCAGGCCAAAAAGATGATCGCGTTGCATTAGAAGCCTTTGATAAAGCTGTATTTGGTCATATTGGTTTTGCTATTAGTAACTTCTGTCGTAGTTTCTGGTTAGGTTTAAGTAATAGTCGTTTCTCTGCATCACCATTTAATGATGACACTAAACGTTATTACCAACACATGAATCGTTTTTCATCAAATTTAGCGTTTTTATCTGATATTGCAATGGCATGTTTAGGTGGTGAGTTAAAACGAAAAGAACGTATTTCAGCACGTTTAGGTGATATTTTAAGTCAACTTTACTTAACGAGTGCAACATTAAAACGTTTCGATGATGAAGGCCGTCAACAAGCCGATTTACCATTTGTACATTGGGCTGCGCGTGATTCTTTATTTAAAGCACAAACTGCATTAGATGAATTACTACGTAACTTCCCAATTAAATGGGTAGGTAAAGTATTACGTGCTGTTATGTACCCTACTGGTATTACATTAGTTGCTCCTTACGATGAACTTGATCATGAGATATCTAAAATATTGCAAACACCAAATATGGCACGTGATCGCTTAGGTGCTGGGCAATATTGGGAACCTACTGAATTTAATGTTGTTGGTATTCAAGAGCAAACGTTACGTGATGTGATTGAAGCCGAATCTATTATCGCTAAAATTAGTAAAGCCAGTGGTAAACGAGAACAACTTATCTTCTTAGATAAATTAGCAGATGAAGCTCTAGCTAATGGATATATTACGCAAGAAGAAGCTGAACACTTACGTAAAACAGAAATTGGTCGTCTAAAATCAATTAACGTTGATGATTTCGACCCAAGTGATCTTATTGTGAAATCTTAGTTACTTATGAGCATCACAACAAAAGGGTTAGCTATTTGCTAACCCTTTTTTATTGCCTACCATTTGATTATCGATTCTCTATAACGCCTTAGCGTCGGTGACTCTAATCATCTATTCTCTAACTCTTCTTTATTTAAGAACATCTTGATTAACATGAAGATTCATCAAACCTTTTAGATGAGTTATTGTCTTTTGATAATTCACTATATACGAGGCTAACGCTGGCTATTAAAGCTTTCTGTTAGGGTTTCTACTAACGTTGTCTTTTGGCATGAGTATGAATGTACTAAGAGGAAGTTGGCACTAAAAGCAACTTGATTGTACATAGCACACTTATTGTAGATTGAAACGAATACTATTGTGAACGTTTTAAGTAAGACTGGTATTAGACAAATTAATAGGAGTTATTGGACGAAGGAATAAAAAATTTATTCTTGAATTTTAGGCATAAAAAAACCAGCATAAAGCTGGCGTTTTTTATTAAATATTTTTCAACAGCGTTGGCGGAGTGGACGGGACTCGAACCCGCGACCCCCGGCGTGACAGGCCGGTATTCTAACCAACTGAACTACCACTCCATCAAGGAACTGCAGAACAATATTTATAACGTATTGGCGGAGTGGACGGGACTCGAACCCGCGACCCCCGGCGTGACAGGCCGGTATTCTAACCAACTGAACTACCACTCCACAAACATGTTATTGTGCATTATAAATAATGCCGTTCTCTAATAAGTTAATCAATAATTTAATTACTTG
>CALJMY010000209.1 GCA_937981905.1 uncultured Enterobacterales bacterium | reverse complement strand
TTAAGCAAAATTATGGGTAGCAGTGAAGCAGCTTTAAATTCAGATTATGAAATGGGGTTTGAAGTTGGTTTAAAGTTCTTAGAAAGCAATAAATTACATTAATGGTATGACGATTAAAAATATATCGTCAGCAATAATGTGTGTTATTTGAGGTAAACGATTATGTGATTTAACTCTCGTTTACAGAGTTCATCATAATTTGTTTGAATTAAAATTTTCATTACTGCTGTCTTAATGTGCCTATAGGTTAATGCGCTGTGTATTACCAAAGAAAATAAAGAGAGAAAATTTCATGTTTAAATCACTTTTAATCGCTATGAGCCTTACAATTTTTTCATTAGGCGCGCAAGCACACACACAAGCGTCTGACAAAGTAGCTATTGAAGCCGCTGTAAACGATTACTTCCAAGGTCAAGGCGAAGCAAGCAAGGAACGTTTATTCCGTGGATTTGCAGCAGACCACGCAACAATGGTTGGTGTAGTAAAGGACGATGCTGGTAAAGACGTGATTAAATCTTGGAAAGATATGACAAGTGTTTTAAATAAATGGGCATCTAACAAAAAACCTGCTGGCGGAAATCTTGATGGTGAGATTCTTAGCTTAGACGTGGTTGATGATCGTTTAGCTGTTGTTTTATTCCGTTCTACTACTCGTTTTTACGATGCGTTAACGTTAGCAAAAGTTAACGGTGATTGGAAAATTATTGGTAAATCTTACATTCTTCAATAAGAATTAAGTTTACAATGATGTCAGTAATTAACTTTATTGGCATCATCAATTACATACAACGTAAGTTTCTGCATTTAGGAAAAACACTACAACCGCAGCCCCCAACCCCAAAACTAATTATCTAAATTATTACCTTTTATCTAACCTTAGAACCATATTAGAAACACAAACCGTAATCAAAAGTAAGCTAGACTGTACAATATATCGATCATCCTTCAATTTAAACGCCATAATCTCCCTCAAAGAAAACAGTATAAAAATATTACTAGGTATCAAAAATATTTAATATATGAAAATTTGTATCAATTGTTACTCAAAGTGCATAAACTTTTCATTAATATTTATGGATGAAAAATAAAAACAATATGAAAAACTTCAAATTTTTACTGCTTATACCCACTCTATTAATTACTGCTGTCATTGTATGGTTTGCTCTTAAAGGCTGGAACAGAAGAGATCAAGATTATGCAGCTGTCATGTTTCTTGCGGCACTTTGTTTTGGTTTGGTTACTTCTTGTATATGGAAAGGATTAAATAAGCGTCAATTAAGCGATGAAAATTTATCTTCAGATGAAGAGAAACCAAGTCAATCAAATAATGGAGGATTCCATACTATATTTTCGGTTGTTTTAGTTGTTGTGATTACTTGTTCTTTTATTGGTTACAAAAAGATCAAAAGGAAGGTAGAGACAGAGGAATGTCGAGTATATATTTGTAATGAACTAGCTAATTATGATCAGCAATACCCGATGTATAAAAATCCAGAAGACTTATTCATATTAAAACAACAATCCCCTTTAGACACAAAATATATAACTGAAAGTATAATCCCGAATTTGAAATTAGAAGATGCCTTTTTAGACAAACTTAATGGAAATCTTGATGCATTTCCTAAAAGGTGTAGTACGGATGCTCATTCTATTAGAGCAAGCATGTCAACGTTGATATATTACACAGAAATATGGCTAGAAAACCTTTTAACTGAAAATACTAAAAAAATTGAACGTGAGAAGTATTCAAATGATGAAGATTCCATTTTTGAAACAGTTGAATATTCTATTTTGGAAACAACTGAAGGAAGAAACAGTGAAGCTGTAGAAGAAGACCATTATTCAAAAAAAGGAATTTTAGATAATCATAATGAGATTAAAGAGTATAGAAACAGCTTATCTTGTAAGTGATTTATTTAACAATAGAATGAAATACGATGCTATTTTCCCTTTAATTTAGGGATGTATATCTCATTGAAAAAACGCCGCTAAAGTTTAGCTGCGTTATAAAATTCAAAAAGAGGAACAGAAATATACCTATGATTTATTCGTTGCATTAATGCGCTCGACTTCAAAATCAACCCGTTTTAAATGGTGTTGTTTTATCCAAACCTTAGCGCCATTAGTACCAGCTTTAGCTTTTAGTTCACTGCCAACAGGTAACCTTAACCAGCTGTGTTGCTTTAGCACATCACCTTGCTCTTCAAACGATCCGTCTAGTACTAATACTTCAATACCATTTTTGGCATCTATCTCTATATTTGTATTGGCTTGCCAATCATGAATACTAACCGCTTCATTTGCATCAACATGTAAAGGCGTAATATCAACGCCGTCTTGAGTAGTATCTTTTATCGGTTTAATAGAATTAGGGGATATTTTCACTTCTGTTCTATCACTTAAATCAAATTGCCATAATTTAACAAAGATAACGCAACCTTTATCTGAACCCGGAGTATGACTAGATTCTGGTGGATTACGTATGTAAGAACCAACAGGAAAATCACCATGCTCATCTTGAAAAACGCCTTCAAGTACAACAAATTCTTCACCACCAGTATGAACATGTGATGAAAATTTACTGCCCGGTTCGTAACGTACAATTGTTGTTGCTCGGGCAACTTCGCCGCCAACACGATCTAACGGGCGTCGAGAAACACCAGGCATAGGTGATTCAATCCAGTCCAGATCTGCACTATGCACAATGACACGTTTATTAAATTCAGCATTAATTTTCATATTATTCCTATTTATAGCTTCCAAACAATAGCTACCTACCGATAGGTAAATTGTAGCAATAATAAATATGTTGTCAAATGTACAATTGCTTTTCTTATTTGAATTCAAGAATCATTTAACAATGAAACTGCAGGTTCTGGATTAAGGATAATATTAGAGGTAATTTATTAGGAAGGGAGCTAATTAACATTATTTCTATAGTGAATACTTCGGAGTTATTGCAGCAAAACAATAACTCCAGTTCATTTTTAATGCATTGTACCACCAGCTTCATCCAACATTAATTCTTCAAGTTGAGTAAAGGCTGCTTGTTGATCAGGCAAGTTAAATAGGACCATCAATACAACCCATTTCAAATCATCTACTGAAAAATTGATATTATCAATTTGGATAGCGCGTTCAATAACCATTTCACGGGTTTCTGGATTTAATACACCAATTGTTTCTAAGAAATAAACAAAACTACGACATTCAAGGTCTAATTTGATGCCTTCTTGGAGTGTAAACACACGAAAAGAACTTAAAGGTTTGTTAGATAATGATGAATAATCGAAATCACTTTTCATGTCAGCTAAAGTTTCTATCCAAGCCAGTGCTTTAAAGACAGCATCTTTGTGGAAACCAGCATCAAGTAAATCTCTCGTTAATATTCTATTTTCTCTCATTGCATCAATCTCACTGTGAATATAGCGCTCATGTAAATACATAAGACATTTCAACATTAAGCGCTGCCCTTATTTCGAATATAACCACCAGATAAAGACATTATTTCCCCTGTTAATTCCAGAAAAAGTAACCGCTCTAATACAACATCAATAGATAGATTAGACCGCTGGGAAATAAGGTCTATCGATGTTGTTTCGTAACCAATGTTAGTCAATACAGGATCTAACACGTCGTTATATTGTTTGTCAGGCACTGCCAAATGTTTATTAGCTGTTTCATCAATCACAAACTTATATTGAGGAAACTCATCTAAGATATCGGCAGCACAGGTAATTAGTTTAGCGCCTTGTGAAATTAATTGATGACAACCTGCCACTTTAGGGTTGTTAATTGAACCAGGCACAGCAAATACTTCTCTATTTTGTTCTGACGCTAACCTTGCTGTAATAAGTGAACCACTACGCTGGGCTGCTTCTACAACGATAATACCCAATGATAAACCACTAACAATGCGGTTTCGACGTGGGAATTGCGATGCGTTAGGTGGTGTATTTGGCCAAAATTCTGAAATTAACAAACCATCTTGTTCGATATTTTTTGCCAATGAAATATTAGATTTAGGATAAATAATATTAAGACCGCTACCTAAAACAGCAATCGTATTTCCTTTATTGATTAACGCTCCTTGGTGGGCAGAACTATCAATACCAGCAGCTAAACCACTAGTGACACAAAAACCTTGTTGAGTAAGTTCATTAGCAAGATGCTTAGCCGTTTCTTTACCTGAAATAGTAGCCGTTCGACTACCAACCATTGCTATTTGTGCGCTATGGAGTAATTTTTCATTACCTTGGCAAAACAATAACATCGGTGGTGATGAAATTTCTTTGAGCAACTCTGGGTAGTTATCGTCATAATAACTAATGACCGTTCGGTTGGGTTTCGCCAGTAACCAACGATCAATAGATTCTAATTTTTCAATGGGAGGATGATGGAATATTTTGATTTGTGCCTCATTAAAACCTATTTGATTTAATTCATCATGAGTTAAATCAAATAGAGAAAATGGACAAATCTCTTTAATGCGTTTTGACAGGCGATAAACGCCTAATTGAGGTAATAAATCTAATGCTAAAGCTTGATGAAAACGTTTCATGCATTCTCCTTTAAGCCTAAAAGGAGAATGATTCAATCATCTAACTACGGATTGATTAACTCATCACCTAACCTGATAGGTCGTTTGATATCGAGAATTAAAGCATAGCTCAAATTTTCAAAGGTTCTGAAAACCATTACTTTACCGCGATAAACATCAGGTAATGTTTGCGTTTCATCATCAACGAAATAAGCTTTAACTCGATCATAAGCGCGATAGTTATCTGGATTTCTTACTTCACCATCAGCATCTACAAATTGAACTTTACCTGGTTTATAAGCACTGAAAACACTGCCTTGTTGGATGCCTTGATTAGTACCACCTTCAATAACAACTACGTCATGTTTACCAGAGATTCTATAAAGTTTAGATGAACCCAATACAGAAGACGCTATATTTTTTGGTGCTGCTTTTGGTAAGAAGTAAGCTGGTAAATCACCTTCACGTAATGGTAATAACACCAATCCATTACGTACTTGAGATTTAACATCAATAAGTTTTAATTGGCTAATGCTACCACTTTCAACCACTTCACCTTTTGCAACAAGTTGTAATTCTAAACCAAGTGTTTCGTTTGTTTTTGGTGAAGAAAAGAGGCGGCCTTTATCATAAATTCCATACATTTCACCTTGAGCAAGCGGTTTGTTTATAAAAACGATATCTGTATTTTTATAAAATAACGTATCACGCTCTGAACCAACCAAAACGGGTAAATCATTAAAATCGTTTACACTAACGATTTGTTGATTTGTTAAGTGTTGCTCAATTTCGTCCAATGCAATAGTTGGAATTGGATTCACTTTGCGAGATTTACGACCATGACGATTAAGAGTCAATGTTGGTTTTGAACTTTTAGTTACTAATCGAGGTTTACCATCAATTATAACTAACATTAATTCATCGCCTGGATAAATTAAATGTGGATCATCAATTTGTGTATTACGTCCCCATAATTCAGGCCAGCGCCATGGCGATGCAAGATATTTACTTGAAATATCCCAAAGCGTATCACCTTTCACAACAACATAAGTCTTTGGAGAATCTGATTTTATTTTTAATTCGTCAGCGTTAGCTTGGTTAAAAATTAACGAAATCACACCTAATACAAAAAAACGCCACATAGTTACTTCCTTGCCTTTAAAGTCGGAGTACAAAAAATTATCAATGGATTTAAACAATCAATGAATAATATTGCAACAACCATCTTATATTAGTAACAGTTCAATAAGATAAAACTGTCAAATAGCTGTTGAAATGTTTAAAATAAAAGCATATCACAGATTACTAATTACCTATCTATGCTTAGGTAACCTGAACGAGAAAAAATATGTCTATTCTTAATGTTTTAAAATTTCCAGATAAACGATTACGTACAGTAGCAAAACCTGTAACTGAAATCACTAATGAGACTCAAACAATCATCGATGACATGCTTGAAACCATGTATGACGAAAGTGGTGTTGGGTTAGCAGCAACACAAGTAAATGTTCATCAACGTATTGTTGTAATGGATTGTTCTGAAGAACACGACACTCCGATTATTTTAATTAATCCTGAAATCATTAAACGTGAAGGTTCAATGCAAAATGAAGAAGGTTGCTTATCTGTACCTGGTGTTTATGCAAGTGTTGAACGTGCTGAAGCTGTAACAGTTAAAGCACTTGATCGTGATGGTAAAACTTTCGAGATTGAAGCAACTGAATTATTAGCAATTTGTATTCAACATGAATTAGATCATTTAATGGGTAAAGTTTTTGTTGACCACTTGTCGCCACTTAAGCGCAAACGTATTACTACTAAATTAGAAAAAGAAGCTAAATTATTAGCAAAAGAAGGATAGTAGTTTGCAACCATTGCGTATTATTTTTGCCGGTACACCAGATTTCGCCGCTAAACATTTAGCATCGCTAATAGAATCACCTCATGAAGTTGTGGCTGTTTATACAAAAGAAGATACACCTTCTGGACGTGGTAAGAAGTTACAAGCCAGTGCAGTTAAAACATTAGCGCTAGAACATGAACTAGAGGTTATTCAACCTCCGTCATTGAAAACTGAAGATGCCTTACAAACGCTCACAGAATTTAATGCCGATCTAATGGTTGTAGTTGCTTATGGATTAATCCTGCCTCAAGCTATTTTAGATACCCCTAAATTAGGTTGTATCAATGTACATGGTTCTTTATTACCTAAATGGCGTGGTGCAGCACCAATACAACGTTCAATTTGGGCTGGCGACGCACAAAGCGGCGTAACCATTATGCAAATGGATAAAGGACTAGACACTGGCGCGATGTTATTTAAGGCAAGCCTCGATATAGCAAACGATGATACTAGTGCGACATTATATGATCGTCTTGCTGAATTAGGTCCATTGGCTTTGGTAGAAGCTATTGATTTATTAAGTGAAAATAACTTACCAAGTGAAGTTCAAGATGAAGCATTAGCAACTTATGCCCATAAATTATCTAAAGATGAAGCTCAAATAAATTGGAATGATGATGCAATGCATATTGGACGATGCGTTCGCGCTTTTAATCCATGGCCTGTTTCTCATTTTCAATTGAACGACATGAACATAAAAGTCTGGCAAGCAACTGCAAGTAATGAATCAGTTAGCGAATCGCCTGGCACGGTTATTAGCGCCGATAAAAAAGGTATTGTTGTTGCTGCGACTAACGGCACAATCACGCTACTAAACTTACAATTTCCTGGCAAAAAGGCCATGGCAATCAATGATATTTTAAATAGCCGAAAAGCTCTGTTTACTCCCGGTACACAGCTCTAAATAAACGCTAAGGTAATAAAAAATGAATTTACGTGCTCGTGCTGCACAAACGGTTGAAGCTGTATTAGAACGTGGTGAGTCTCTCGCTACGGCGCTTCCTTATGCTCAATCAAAGTTAGAAAACGCTAAAGACAAGGCGTTATTACAAGAAATTACTTACGGCGTAATGCGTGAATTAATGCAATTGGAATATTATATTGCTGCATTAGTGGAAAACCCACTAAAAGGCAAACAACGCATTGTTCATTATTTAATGATCGTTGGCGCTTATCAGTTATTACACATGCGTATTCCACCGCACGCAGCACTAGGCGAAACCGTTGCCGCTATTGATGATTTGGATCGTCCTAAGTTTAAAAGCTTAGTTAATGGTGTATTGCGTAGTTTGCAACGTGATCACGAAAAGTTGCTAGAAAAAATGCCAACCAAGGGCCCTGTTACGTTCAATCATCCTAAATGGATAATCAAACGTGCAACACAAGCTTACCCTAAGCAATGGCAACAGATCTTAAAAGCTAATAACGAACGTTCCCCAATGTGGATCCGTAACAACGCTTCAATACAAACACGTGATGAATATTTAGAACAGTTAGCTACTGCTAATATTTCAGCATCAAAAGGTATTATTGGCGATAACAGTATTTTGTTAGAGAGCCCAATGCCTGTTACTGCGCTGCCTAATTTTGATGAAGGCGCTTGCTCAGTACAAGATGGCGCCGCTCAACAAGCAGCAGAAATATTAGATGCTCAATCAGGTGATTATGTACTTGATGCTTGTGCTGCTCCCGGCGGAAAAACATGTCACATCATTGAATTAGAAAAAGAAGTTGAGGTTGTTGCATTAGATTGTGATGAACGTCGTCTTGAGCGCGTACAACAAAACTTAGACCGAATTGGCTTAGAAGCTAAGCTTATTTGTGGTGATGGTACACAACCAGACACATGGTGGGATGGTAAACTGTTTGATCGCATTCTATTAGATGCACCTTGTTCTGCAACTGGTGTTATTCGTCGTAATCCTGATATTAAGTGGTTACGCCGTGAAAGCGACATTGCACCGTTAGTTGCACTGCAACGTGAAATATTTGATGCAAGCTGGGATCTATTAAAGCCCGGTGGCACTTTTGTTTATGCTACGTGCTCAATCTTACCCGCTGAAAATAGCGAACAAGTCATTAGCTTTTTAGAAAGACATGATGATGCGACGTTAATTCCATTGAATGAGAACGACACTCCAAGCACACCAGGTTGGCAGATACTACCTGGGCAAGATAATGTTGATGGTTTTTATTACGCTAAATTTGTAAAGCAGTCTTAACACTGCTTTAAATAACGATTAAAAACAATAAGAAAGATAAGGAAGCCGAGTGAAAATAATTATCTTAGGTGCGGGACAAGTTGGCGGTAGCCTAGCAGAAAATTTGGTAGGCGAAGACAGTGATATTACCATTGTTGATAGCGACCACGCCGCTTTAGCTGAACTTAAAGATAAGCTCGACTTACGTGCAGTTTGCGGACATGCCGCACATCCAAAGGTGTTACTAGATGCCGGCGCTGATGATGCAGATCTACTTATTGCAGTGACAACATCTGACGAAGTAAACATGGCAGCTTGCCATGTTGCTTATACCCTTTATAAAGTACCCACTAAAATTGCGCGTATTCGTAATGAAGATTACTTACGAGTCGCAGACCAATTATTTCATTCAAAGAAAACTTGCAATGCAGACCCTAAAAAAGAAGATGATGCATCATCATTAAATGGTTTTGTCATTGACGAACTTATTTCTCCAGAAACATTAGTAACAGATTATATTCGTCGTCTTGTTGATTATCCCGGCGCATTACAGGTATTACAATTTGCTGACCGAAAAGTCAGTCTTGTTGCTGTAAAAGCTTATTATGGCGGTCCTTTAGTTGGACATGCATTATCAACCTTACGTGAACATATGCCTAATACAGACGCACGTGTTGCCGCTATATTTAGACAAGGAAGACCAGTAAGACCACAAGGTACCACCATTATTGAAGCTGATGATGAAGTATTTTTCGTGGCAGCAACCGGTCATATTCGTGCTGTGATGGGCGAATTACAAAAACTAGAAAATCACTACAAACGTATTATGATTGTTGGTGGTGGTAATATTGGTGCTGGTTTAGCAAAACAATTAGAAAAAACTCATCAAGTTAAACTTATTGAACGAAACCCTAAACGTGCCGAAATATTAGCTCAACGCTTTAAAGATGCCACGGTTTTTGTAGGCGATGGTGCAGATCATGAATTACTTAGTGAAGAACACATCGAACAAACCGATTTGTTTATTGCGGTAACTAATGACGATGAAGCAAACATCATGTCATCAATGCTTGCAAAGCGCATGGGCGCTAAAAAAGTAATGGTATTGATACAACGTAGTGTTTATGCAGATTTAATGGAAGATACTAATATTGATATCACCATTTCACCGCAACAAATTACTATTTCAGCTTTGTTATCGCATGTAAGACGCGGTGATATTAGTAACGTATATTCTCTACGACGTGGTGCAGCCGAGGCGATTGAAGCAATTGCTAATGGTGATTCTATGACTTCTAAAGTTGTTGGTAGACGCATTATGGATATTAAACTACCACCCGGTGCGACTATTGGCGCTATTGTACGTGATAGTGACGTGTTGATTGCACATGATAAAACAGAGATAAAAACGGGTGACCATGTAATTTTATTCTTAATCGATAAGAAACATATTGGTGATATCGAACGTTTATTCTCACCAAGCGCATTTTTCTTATAATTTTGCTTGGTTCAAAAACTACTACTCTTTACGTGCAAGCGCCATTTGTTTAATAATATCATTAGGCAGCTCTGAAAAGCTGCTAAATGGAATCAATAAATGCGCGCCATAAACTTTCTCTAATAAATCCATTTGATGTAAACAAGTCGCTATAGGCCCTGTGACCTTATAACCCGACGCAAATTTATAAGGACTGAAATTAATTTGTACATCGGCTCTCGTCGCGTCTCCTTGAGAAATAGCGAGTGCTAAAATATCACGATGCTCATGGATAATACGACTGGCTAGCCGTGGTGAAAACTGATCAACCAATTCTTCTAGCTCATGAAGCTTTACGCCTATGTAAGATATTTCTCGATGTTCTAATGCATAATGAAAAACAGGGATATGTACACGACTCACATTTTCCCACTTAACTGACCACTGGCCATAGCGATGAAAGTATTGCAATGTTTGCTTATCAAATATAAGACTAATGGCAGGCTCAAACTGTTTAGTAAAACCAATCATAAATAGCGTTAGAGCAGCTAAGCACAACATACCAAACTGGAGTTGAAAATCAGGCCATAAACTCTGACCACTCATGCCAATCAATAATAAAGCAATACCAGCTACCATATAAAATTGCTTATAACTGGGAGCTGGCGAATATATAGTAATAGGCTTAATCATAGAGAATTAAATAACAATTATGACTTAGCTATTTGAGCAGAAAATACATCGACTTTAGCCCAATCGGTATATTCAATGTCTTTACTGGTATCTGTTTCACCACCAGTCATTTTCATAATCAATCTGATCATGAATTTGTCAAAAAATCCATATTTGCTATATAACAATGCACCTGCAAAAACTGCTTGCATTTGAGGTTGCCAAGGTGACAATTCTAAAAATTTCTTCATGTACATGTTAGTTTCTGGTGTGTTTTTCTCTGGTTTTCTTGCGGTTAAATTCACGCAAAAGAAACCATTTTCACGTTGCTCTAGTTCTGCTTTATATTGCTTTATAAAACCATATAACGCTTTATTCAAATGACCATAACGGATAGACGCACCAATGATTACTTTGGAATATTTATTCCAATCTAATGAAGCACAATCAGCTAATGACTTAAGGTCAATCAATTCACCTTTTGCTTGTAAAGATGCTTCAAGGTGCTGACAAATCTTTAACGTTTGCCCGTCGTGTGTTGAATAGATTAGTAGAGTAGTTGCCATTAGTTTTTCCAAAATACCGGTGTAAATAAGACTAATAAAGTGAATATTTCGAGACGCCCAAATAACATCGCAATGATCAAAATCCATTTAGCAGGGTCGTTTATATCACCATAATGAGCAGCAACTTCACCTAAGCCAGGACCTAGGTTATTCAATGCAGCTGCCGTCGCACTAAAGGCTGAAATATCATC
The DNA here is from genome assembly GCA_937981905.1 of uncultured Enterobacterales bacterium. Taxonomy (GTDB): domain Bacteria; phylum Pseudomonadota; class Gammaproteobacteria; order Enterobacterales; family Psychrobiaceae; genus Psychrobium. The sequence goes on along the minus strand of CALJMY010000209.1, from coordinate 20,769 downwards.
CAACCCTGTAAATAACAATGCCAACATACAGACAACGAATACAAAAGTGTATGCGGCAAAAAATCCCCACACAGCGTCTACTACGCGATCTGGTAAGGCTTTATCGCCTAAGCGGATTGCGTATATAGCTCGTGGATGCACTAAACGTTTAAGCTCACGTGCGCCTTGTAAGAACAACAAAACAACACGGATAACTTTCATGCCACCACCTGTCGAACCCGCACACCCGCCAACAAATGAAGCAAAAATAAGTAGTAATGGTAAAAATAATGGCCAACCACTGAAACTTTCTGTACCAAAACCTGCGGTAGTAGAGACAGAAACAGCTTGGAATAACGCGTGATTAAACGCTTCATCAACCGATCCATAGATATTTTCACGATATAAGACAGCAAAAACAATCAAAACCAGACCAAGCTGGAATAGATAAAACAAACGTAATTCAGGATCTTTTAAATAAGATCGAAGCATTTGTTTAGGCCTAATAATCGCGGCGTAATGTAAACTAAAATTAACAGCTGATATTAACAAAAATACGACACAAATCAGGTTGATAAGTGGTGAATCGAAATAACCGATACTAGCATCATGCGTTGAAAAACCACCAATAGCTATTGTAGAGAAGCTATGACAAATAGCATCAAATGGCGTCATACCTGCGCCCCAATAAGCTAAAGCACATGAAATAGTAAGCACTAAATAGATATACCATAACGCTTTAGCTGTTTCGGCAATACGCGGTGTCATCTTAGAATCTTTAACTGGACCCGGCGTTTCTGCACGATATAACTGCATTCCACCAACACCTAACATCGGTAACACAGCAACAGCCAATACGATTATCCCCATGCCGCCAAGCCATTGTAGTAAATGTCGGTAAAAGAGAATCGCTTTAGGCAGTGCATCTAATCCCGTAATAACAGTGGCACCTGTGGTTGTTAAGGCCGAAAAGGATTCAAAGAAACTATCTGTTACGCTCATATCAGGCTTATCAGATAATAAAAACGGAACAGCACCCACACTACCCAGCGCTAACCAAAACATGACAACAACAACAAAACCATCACGTACTTTTAATTCACGGCTGAACGTACGGTTTGGATACCAACAAAATAACCCAATGAATACACAAACAAAAAATGACTGCACAAAAGCAACACCACCACCATCATTATAAAGTGCGGCTATAAGCGCTGGCGCTAATAAGGTTGTACTGAAGATGCTAATTAACAAGCCTAGAATTCGGATCAGGGAGCGTGTTTGCATAAGGCAGAGGACGTCATTTAAAGTAAGTGATATAACGCTAATGTATCATAGCTAATGATGTAAAAATATCGGTTTAACCCATAAGTGATCTATAAAATAACAAGTTTTCTTATGGGTTATTAATCTACTCAGGTCGATTTTTTAATAATAAGATTCTCGCTTCAAAATAATCAGGAAAATGACGATACGTATTTATATAATCATCCCAATTGTAAAAGTAACCACCTAAGTAATCTAACTGATAGTGATTATTAGCAAAAGCACCACCTGTATCTGCTAGTACAACTAATCTATGTTCGTTTTTACTCGTTAACATAATTAATTTTCCTAGTCCTAAATAGGACAGATCGCCAGCAACTGTCACTAATGGTTTAATAGGAATTTTATAAGTAGCATCTTTACCATAACCTAAAATGCCATCTGTTTTTTTGAAATACCAATAACGACCTTGTTGTTCTTTTTTAATGCCGCGATCGTAAGCAATGCCATTATTTCTATCTACATTATAAAACGATGGTTGTATTCCCTGCTCTCCTTCAATCATCACAGTGCCTTGCATGAGCGTATCTTCGAGGCCTTCACGTGATAACCAAATCATCGGGTTAGCCAGTTTTAAGCTATCTAATACGCCTGTTATCGCTTGCTGCTTGGTATAACGGTAACGCGTGATGTCAGCACGTTTATTATCAGCTTCTTCTAATGTAAGCGATTGTTCATCAAATGGAATTTCATAAAGCGCATAAGGTGATTCCTTCGTTTTTAATCGGCTACCTTTTGCTTTTTTTATGTAATATTTAGTCAACAGTAATTGATCATCTGGGATATTTTTAAGTAATGGTTTTTTCACTTCAAATTGCGCAGATTGTTGCTTATTTGGTCGCCATCTAATCATCTCAAAATGGGTATTAACGAAATCGATATCTGTTAATCTAGACTCCCTATTCGCTAACTTATCTTCTTGTTCTACTTTACAAATAAAAGCTAGCGTTGCCTTTACGCGCGTAATATCACCGTCAAATTTGTCCGTAATACCTGCTTTAATAACCTCAGGATCGTAAGCTTGTCCTTTGTTCAAATAATCTAATGTACCACCAGCGACATGACATAAATCTTGGCTATTAAAATTTGCCATGGTGCCATTGAGCGCAGTATTTTCCGGAGTAAAATAAGTATCTGACGCATTAGCATAAAACCCACTGACGATTAATAATAGACTAACTGTTAATTTCATTTTCATTACTGAGAACCCGACTTAATTTTCTGTATTTACGTAACGAAGCTAGTATGTCAAAGTGAGTCCACTTTACCAACTGTCAAATTATATCAATTAGATTAACTTTGCTCTCTTGTTGTAAGCTGACAAGATAACTCAAGACAAGGTTCTCAATCTCAATACTAACTATTGAGATTAAAAGCAACGCGGTTTTGGATTGTTTTAGCCATCAAAAATGAAGAATTATGCAATCAAATTGACATAACACTAGGATATAAATAATGAAATTTCCCTTAGCGCTTAGCGCATTTTTATTACTTTCTACACAATCAGCAATGGCTGACGATCACGCTAAAAGCCCATTAACGGTAAAACCGGTTGGTGAGCAATTACATGTAATTTATGGTCAAGGCGGTAATATTGCGGTTAGTCATGGTAAAGATGGTTTATATATTATCGATGACCAGTTTGCTCGTTTATCTAAAGATATTAAAAAAGCGTTAGGCGATATTAAAACTAACAAAGCAGAATTTGTGGTTAGTACACATCATCATGGTGATCATACGGGCGGTAATGAAAATTTTGCTAAAGAAGGTAGTCATATTATTGCGCATCACAATGTCCACCAGCGACTTGAAAAAGAGCATGGCAAGAATTCTAAATTTCTACCGGTGATTAGCTTTGGTGATGACATGACACTTCATTTTAATAATGAACAAGCTAATATGAAGCATTACCCACATGCGCATACCGATGGCGACGCTGTTATCTTTTTTACTAAAGCCAATGTAATTCATACTGGAGACATTTACTTTAATCTTGGTGGTTTACCATTTGTTGATGTAGACAGCGGTGGTAGTGTTGACGGTATTATTAATGCTGTGACTGATATTTTAATTCATGCTGATGACAACACAAAAATAATTCCTGGTCACGGTAAAGTCACTGATAAAAAAGGATTAACGCAATACCTTGCACTGATGAAAAAAGCTAAAGGTATTATGGTTAAAGCAATGGCAGGCGATAAAAGCCAAGCTGATGTTGTCGCGATGAAACCGCTTGATGTTCTAAATTTAACATACAGCAATTGGTTGCCTCAAGAACGCACAACCAAGTTGTTTTATCGTAGTTTAAAATCTAAGCATCATCACTAAACATTAGATTAATACCTAAACTAATTACTTAGAAAGTCTCGCACTTGAATCATCACTTGAGTGCGAATATCATCTGTTTCAAAAAACAGTTCGTGTCTTGAACCTTCAAAATCAACTTTAGTCAGCCATTCATTGTTTGCTTTAATCGAAAAATCATCTTGTGCTTTATTATCAACGATAGTGTCTGCGCTTGCTTGCATTAATAATATTGGAATATGAATCTTAGAAGCATTTTCAACACACAACCTTCCAGCTTCAAGTGAAGTTTGTAACCATGTATAAGTAGGTGAGCCTAATTGGATTGTTGGATTTTTTTGATATTCTTTTTTAAAGTTTGTATAGCGTACTTCATCGTGTGTCAGTTCATTGTCTTCAAAAGCTACTTCTTTATAACCAGTGCCACCAGACACAAAGCTCGGTTCACGTTGTAATAAACGATCAAGTGACGTTGCCATACCAATCATAGATGCCGCAATAAATGCTGGAACAGGCAGTATAATTCCATACATTGGGCTAGCTAGAATCAGCTTTTCTATTTTGTTAGGTTGAGTTTGCAAATAACGTGTCGCTATTGCCCCTCCCATAGAATGACTCAATAACGTTTGGTGGGTATGTTGACCAGCAGTCACTATTAAATTAATGAATAGTGTTAAATCATCGACATAGTCTGAAAAATGTTCAACATGGCCTTTATGAGGATTTGTTAATAAGCGTTCTGACAACCCTTGACCTCGATGGTCTTGAATGTAAATGCTGTAACCTAATTCATACAGCTCATTAATCAATGATTGATATTTAAGATAGCTCTCAGAGCGACCACTCACTATAATAATTGCTGGCGATAAATTAGGTTGTACCATAGCACTATAGGCAAGTGTTATATTGTTAGTGCCTTGCAACGTACTTTGCTGTAAATTTCCTACCCAATGACTCATTGTTTATCCACTTTTAACTAGAACAGGTATGATGCCAGAACATGGACACTAGCCACAAGAGCGATAATAAAAACGAATTAATATGTGATGAAACAAACACACCTTATATTCGTCTTGAACAAGGCGATGTGCCTTGCTTATTCATTCACGCTAATGGTTATCCGAGTGCATGTTATCTTCCCTTATTGAAACAACTTAAAGGCTATGACGTTATCGCACCATTAAGTCGTGCTTGTTGGGATGACAGAGATCCCAATGGTACCAATCAATGGTTAGTACTAGTGGATGATTTAATTAATTTTGCACAAGCGAAATTCAATAAAACACAACAACCATTTCAATGTATTGGGCATTCAATGGGCGCTATTATTTTATTGATGGCTATTGAGCGCAAGCCTTCACTGTTTGATAAAGTAGTTTTTATCGATCCTATTTTTTTATCACCACTATTAATTAACTTCTTAAAATTCATTCCTGAATCAATAACTAAGCAATCAAAACTTGTTAATAAAACACTATCTCGTCCAAGACAATGGGAGAGCTTGCAGCAAGCCTTTGAATTTCATCGTCCTAAACGCGCATTTCAAGCATTGCCAGACAAAGCGCTATGGAAATATATTATTGGTGGAACCAAAGCAATTGATGATGAATGGCATTTGCGATACGACACTCGCTGGGAGGCTTGGTTTTATCATCACCTTCCTAATCCTTGGCCTTTATTACGAAAATTAAATAAACCAACGCTAGGGTTACGTGCACAAAATTCAGAGTTTCTCACTGAAAAGTGCTGGAATAAATGGCAAAAACTTCAATTCAAAGGAACATTCATTGAATTTCAGGGACAACATCATCTACTCCCTATGGAGGCACCACAAGATGTTGCCCATGCCATTTTAGAGTTTTTTGAATAACAAACGTAATAACCGTTTTAGTTTTAATACTTGTTGCTTAGTTATTGGCGTTTTCTGTTTATATTTAATCGTATTATATAAATTAGTAACTGATTGAATTTCATTGTTAATATGTGGGTAATGACTAACAACAAGGTCTTTGTAAGCTGTTGGACTCATGTGTAAATCACGTTTTATGCCACGCTTTTCCATTTGTTTAATCAGTCGCAGATAAGATTGTTCAATACGTTGTTCCGGTGTCGCTCTACGGAAATTAAATATATAACCAGTTTGCCACCACAGCATCAGCCCAATAATAGAAAAAATAGCGATAATAAAACTCACCACTTTTGTACCACTTAGTTTTCCTAATAACATTTCTAATAGTTTTTGTTGTTTCTCGTCATCGTATTCAACCACCCAACGACTCCAATAAAACTCAATGTTGGCTAGTGATAAACGTAACCCGTTAAGGAAACTATTATCACGATATCGAATAAGGCTTAGTTTATTACCACCGAAAAACGGTTCATTGTCTGTATCGTCCAGTGTCGACATAATACGTGTAGGATTAATACTTGCTGTAGGATCAACACGTAACCACCCAGAACCTTCAATCCATACTTCATTCCATGCGTGAGCATCATATTGATAAACATTTAGATAACCGACCTCTTCATTCCATTCGCCACCTTGATAACCCGTAACGACTCGAGAAGGAATTCCGGCATAACGCATGATTAATGAAAAAGCACTCGCATAGTGAGAGCAAAAGCCCTGACGTGTATTAAACATAAACTCATCCACACTGTTATCCCCCAGCAATGGTGGATTCAATGTATAAAAGAAAGGTTGTTGGTTAAAGTGTTGCAATAAAAATTGTACAAATTGACGATCATTAGGAAATTTAATACGTAATTTATCTACCCAACGTTTAGTTGCTTCATTACCTTTTATTGGTACTTGAAGGTTTTGATTTTTTTGGACAGTAGATAGCGATAATTTACTCGCTAGTAAAGGGTAACTTACCACGTTATAAGCAGTGGTAGAAACAACAGGCTTTTTATATTTCAATGTAAAGTCAGATGCTTGGCTAACTTCATTGTCATCACTGGTCGCTACATTTAATCCAAATAACCAACGTTGATTACTCGATTTAGCAATTACTTTATAACTAACACTAAGTTCATTAGATAAATCTGGCCACTTAATATCGTTTTGATAGGATTTCCAACGAGATGGTGTAACTTGTTGTTGCCATTGGCGACCATCAAATTTATCTAGCACGAGTCCACGCCAATAGCGTTGAGATGTTGGTACTACATCATCATCAAAAATAACACTAAAAGCTAAAGCATCACTGCCTCTTAAACTGGCAATATCACCTGGTGACATACTATCAGACAATCCAGTTGTTGCCCCTGCTGCCGCAGGCGACATCGACCATAATGGCCCTAATTGCGGCATAATAATAAACAAACTAATGGTTAATGGTAACGACAACGTACCTATTTTTAATGCTACTTTAATTTGTTTTAACCACGACAGATCAGGTGCATGTAATGCCACTAAAATACTTAATTGTATAATAACCAATACAGATGCAGCGATAGTAGTCATCAAACTTTCGTTATAAATAAACACAATAGCAATGGTGATAAAGCCAACAGATATCAGCACAAGAACATCGCGTAACGTTCTTAACTCGATGAACTTTAAGCCATAAGCAAGTAACAATAGATTAACCATGTTTTCTAACATGCCACTATTAAGGCCTGATACTATCAGCATTCCCATGGCTGTTATGGTCAAAGCATAATGAGCAAGTTTATTAAACACGCTCACTTTTCCTACAACATAAAGCCAACGCCAACCAATAGCGACGGTACTAAACGGTACAATCCACCAAGGTGTATATTCTAATAACATCATTAAACTAATGAAATATGCACCCATCATCCACATAACAGCGTGTCGATTAACTAACCATGCGTTGCTCATAATGATTTTCCATAATTAGCCAATAATGTCAGGGCTTGATGTCGATGAATATTCCCTGTCGATACCGCTAATACATGTTGGTTTAGTTTAAGACCATAAGGTTGATTTTTAATTGAAAAGTGTTCAACTAAATACGCTAAATGGCTAATTTTTATTTCTAAGTTATGCCCTTCTATTTCATTGATATCTAACCATTGTGGTTCACCCAGCGTTTGATCAAATTGTTTACTGAGCATTCCTTTTCCTTGTGCTAATTGTTTCCAAGCAACACGTTTTAGCGATTCACCCTCACGATAAGGCTCTAATCCTGAAAAACTGTCACCACTAGTTATTTTACGTGATGAATGTTTACCCTCACTTTGCTCAAGCGACGTTAATGTTTCTACATAAGAAAGCGGTGCAGGAAATACGACAATATCTTGTTCAAACTCTAAATTAGCCCACGCTTTAAATAAACCTAATGGGTATTGGCTTGAAAGAATTAATCGAGGCAATCGCTTAGTACCACGCGAACGCTTACTTAATGTTATTGATATTGATTTTTGGTGATCAATTGAGTTGATAGTCAATTCAGGTTCTTGCTTGTAATTGAGTACAACACTATGTTTTATGTCTTTAGCGCTTAAATGACACTCAATACTAAGTAACTGACCAGCTGTATATTCTTGACGAGTAACAGGTCGAATTAAAAGTCCTGCCATGTTTTGATAACACATCAACATTGTTGTCATAAATAATGAAAAACAAAAAGTACTGAGAATAATCACTAAATTATTTTGATAATTAATGCCAAGCACGAATAGAAAAATATTTAATAATGAAAAAAATACACCAAACTTACTCGGTAATATAAAAATATTACGTTGATGTAGCTGCACTTCTTTTAAAACTGGCATTCTGCGTTTTAGCCAACTAAGCCATTTTTTCTGTATTTGTTTTTTCATTTATCGTTACGCCAACGGATTTACGCTACGGAGTAACTGTTCACTTAAACTGCTCGCACTACCGTGACTTCCTCCACGTAATCGATGCTCACATACCGAAGGTAGAACAGCTTGTACATCTTCAGGTAAGACATACGTTCGACCTTCAACAAATGCCCATGCTTTACTTGCTGCTAATAATGCTCGAGTTGCTCGGGGAGACAACGCTTGAATATATTCATTATTACTACGTGTTTCTCCAACCAAACGAAGAATATAATCAATGACGGCTTCTGAGGTTATTACTTCATTAACTTGTTGTTGAATATCCACTAATGCGGTCAAATCAATTAAAGGAGAAAGTGATTTGTTATTAAATGATTGTTGTAACATACGTTTTTCTGCTTCAACACTTGGAAAGCCTAATGTTACTCGCATTAAAAAACGATCTAATTGTGAATCAGGTAATTCAAATGTTCCTGCATGTTCCTGTGGATTTTGAGTCGCGATAACAAAGAATGGCTCAGGTAACTTGTAAGTCTCGCCATCTATACTTACTTGCTTTTCGGCCATTGCTTCAAGCAGTGCGCTTTGCGTTTTAGGACTAGCTCGATTAATTTCATCACCTAATACTAATTGATTAAATACAGGCCCACGATGAAAAGTAAATTCTTGTGAAACTTGATTAAAAATAGACACACCCAATAAATCGGCCGGTAGCATATCACTCGTAAACTGAACTCGCTGATGAGATAAACCTAAGCTTTGTGCCAAGGAATTAGCCAATGTAGTCTTACCAACACCAGGGACATCTTCAATCAATAAATGACCACCAGCCATTAAACAACATAACGCTAATTGAATCTGTGTATCTTTACCCAATAGAATATTACTGACTTGTTCTGCAATAGGTTTAATTAGTGGATTCATCTATCTCTCAACAACATTGATTTATTTAACCTCCATCCTAAAACATTCAGCGGTTAAGAGGTATACTAGCGCAAATTAATTTTAGGACTCTTTCATGCTAAGTTATCGCCATAGTTTTCATGCGGGCAATTTTGCCGATGTATTAAAACACCTCGTTCAAGTGCTTATCATTGAAGCATTACAACAAAAACCAACACCTTTTGTTTATCACGATACTCATGCCGCAGCTGGTCGATACAATTTACGTGATAAAACTAGTGAAAAAACAGGTGAATACAAAGACGGGATTGCTAAAGTTTGGTTACGTGACGATATACCAGAAGTAATGGAAACCTATATCGATATTATTCAATCACTAAATCCAGACGGCCAATTGAACTATTATCCAGGTTCTCCTTTAGTTGCGAAATCAATGATTGGTAAAACCCAGCGTATGGAACTTACTGACCTTCATCCAACTGATTTAGCATTACTAGAACAAGAATTCGCCGGTGATCGCAAAGTGCGTATTCAAAAGCTTGATGGCTATAAAGGTATTAACGCGATGTTACCGCCTCCACAGCGCCGTGCATTGGTATTGATTGATCCGCCTTATGAACTAAAAACAGAACATGATGATGCTATAAAAGGTATTGTTGCAGCACATAAACGCTTTTCTACTGGTATTTATGCGTTGTGGTACCCTGTAGTTTCACGTCCACAAGTGACAAAGTTCTGTGAGAAATTTACCAAGCAAGGCATTCGCAATATTCTACGTGTTGAATTGAATGTAAAACAAGATACTAGTGAATACGGTATGACAGGCACAGGGATGATTATCATTAATCCACCTTGGAAATTAGAAAAACAATTACGTGAAGTAATGCCTTTTTTAGTAAAACATCTTGGCCAAGACAGTAAAGCTAACTTTAAAATAGAACAGTTAGTAGAAGAGTAATATTCGGTCCAATATAAAAAGCCAAGCTACACGTTTACTATCTCAATATAAGTAAAGTGAACTTGGCTTTTTTTAGGGTAACGATTAAAGATTAAAGCCCTTTTTTAGAGAAAATCGTCGTTTTATCAGCGACAAATTTCACATCGATGTATTTATTATCATCGCCCCATTGGCATTGCTTAATACCCAATAATTCATCACACTCTGTTGGGCTTCCTAATAACGTTTCGATGTCGCTGTAGTCCATACCAATTTCAATAGTTTCATAGTTTTCACTATTGATTTTGCTACAACCCACGAGTAAAACGATTGTCGATAGTGCTAATAATAAATGTTTCATGTAAATCCTTATAACGTTTAAAACTTCTAGTTTGATAACCAATTACGTATTGGTAAATATTGTGAATACAGTTTAGCTTCTTCTGAGTTTTCATCGGGTGAATAACAATATTCCCAACGCACTAACGGTGGCATAGACATTAAGATAGATTCTGTACGTCCACCACTTTGCAAGCCAAAGTGTGTTCCGCGATCATATACTAAATTAAATTCAACATAACGGCCACGACGATAAAGCTGGAACTGACGATGGCGATCATCAAATTCAGTATCTTTTCTGGCTTTAACAATCGGTAAATAAGCGTCAATAAATCCATTACCAACCGCTTTCATGAAATCAAAACTGTCATCAAAGCCATCTTCATTTAGATCATCAAAAAACAATCCACCGATGCCACGTGCTTCATCGCGATGTTTAAGGTGAAAATATTTATCACACCATTCTTTATATTTTGGGTATTTGTCATCCCCAAATGGGTCACATAAGTCTTTAGCCGTTTGATGCCAATGAATACAATCAGTTTCATTACCGTAATAAGGCGTTAAATCAAACCCGCCACCAAACCACCAAATTGGATCTTCACCTTCTTTAAAGGCAATAAAGAAACGTACATTTGCATGAGAAGTCGGTACATAAGGGTTATTAGGATGAATAACTAATGACACGCCCATTGCTTCAAATCGGCGGCCTGTTAATTCTGGTCTTGCTGCCGTTGCCGATGGCGGCAAAGTAGCGCCCATTACATGGGAAAAATTAACACCGGCTTGTTCAAACGTTTGACCATTAGTCAATACACGACTTTCACCACCACCGCCTTCTTCGCGGTCCCATGTATCTTTTTTGAATTTCTCCGTCGGTTCTTGTGTTTCTAATTGACGACAAATATCATTTTGTAGTGATTTTAGATAACTGATCACTTGTTCTACGTTAATTTGACTCATGAGCGAAATTCTTCTCCGGTAATAACATCAATAATAGTTGATGGCTTGTCAAAGCCCAGTGTAGCGCCTTTAATTACATAATCGAGCTGTACAACTAATTGAGGATCTAACGACGGCCAATCCACTGCTGGCGGTAATCCAGATAAGTTCGCACTCGTTGATACGATTGGTCGATTAACTTCCCGACACAATGCTACTACGTCTGATTGATCTGTGACTCTAACGGCAATACTATCAAATTTTCCAGAGAGTAAGGGAGATATGCTGTTACTTTTTTTAAGTACTTGAGTAATACCATTAGGCCAACGAGATAGCATTATTGACCGTTGTTCTTCTGACATTTGACTAATATCAACATAAGGTAATAATTGTGAAAAATCACCGGCAAGTAAAATTAATCCCTTCTCAGGTGACCGCTGTTTTAACGCTAACAAACGTTGTAAAGCGATGTCGTTATCAGGATCACACCCAATGCCAAAGACAGCTTCGGTTGGGTAAGCAATGACCCCACCATTAATAAAGGCATCAACCGCGGTTTGATTCTTCACTCTTCTTACTCTCATTAAAAATAATGAAACGATTTTATCAATTTAATACGCTAGCAACTAGCCTATTGCCATAAAATCTACAAACTAACGCTTAACCAATTTACTGAATAACAAGGTTTTTAATTATGGTGTGCTAATGACGCTAATAATGCATTGGGTATTAATTCCGTATTGCTTAAAAGACGGGTATAATCTGCTCCAATTTTTCCCCACTACGTGACGGGGAGCACAAATAATCACTAAAAGGCGTAAATACATGACTGTCGGTATTATCATGGGCTCAAAATCAGATTGGCCAACAATGCAACATGCAGCACAAATGCTTGATCTAATGAACGTTCCTTATGAAACAAAAGTTGTTTCTGCACATCGTACTCCGCACTTACTTGCTGAATATGCTGAATCAGCTAAAGAACGCGGCCTTAAAGTTATTATCGCTGGCGCTGGCGGCGCAGCTCACTTACCCGGTATGGCTGCTGCATTCACTAGCTTGCCTGTATTAGGTGTTCCCGTTCAATCGAAAGCATTAAGTGGTCAAGATTCTTTATTATCAATTGTTCAAATGCCAAAAGGTATTGCAGTTGGTACATTGGCAATTGGTAATGCTGGCGCTGCAAACGCTGGTCTATTAGCCGCACAAATTATTGGTACTTACGATAAAGATGTTCAAGCAGCTGTTGAAGCATTCCGTAAAGAGCAAACAGAAAATATCTTAAACAATCCAGATCCAGCAGAATAGGTAATAGCAATGAATGTATTGGTATTGGGTTCAGGTCAGTTAGCTCAAATGATGGCGCTAGCAACTAAACCATTAAATATTGAACTGCGTGCTTATGATGTAGGTTCAAAGCAAGTAATTAATCCTTTAGCACAAGACCAAGTATTTGGTGATTTAGCTTCTGGGATTGAATACGCAGATTTCATTACTGCAGAATTTGAGCATATTGAACATGACGTTTTAACCTTATGTGAAGCGTCTGGTAAATTACGACCAACAAGTCAGTCGATTAAAACTGGTGGTGATCGTCGTTTAGAAAAGCAATTATTAGCACAATGCCAAGCAGACAATGCACAACATATTATTGTTGAAGACGAGCAAAGCTTTAATGCGGCGCTTAAAGAACTGCAATTACCAATCATCTTAAAAAGCGCACTAGCGGGTTATGATGGTAAAGGGCAATGGCGTTTAAAATCATTAGATCAAGCACCGTCAACATGGTTAGAAATTGCAGATTTCTTTGCTGGTAGCACAAGTGAAATACCTCAAGGCCTAGTTGCAGAGCAAATGGTTCCATTTGATCGTGAAGTATCTTTAGTTGGTATGCGCAGCGCTACTGGTGAAATTAAAGTTTATCCATTAACTGAAAATCATCATACAGATGGCGTTTTATCGGTGTCATTAGCATTAGAAAACGAAGAAAAACTTCAAGCAACAGCATTAGAAGTATTTACTCGTTTAACGAACACACTTGATTATGTAGGCACGTTAGCCATTGAGTTCTTCCAAGTTGGCGATAAATTACTGGTTAATGAAATTGCGCCTCGTGTTCATAATTCAGGACACTGGACTCAACAAGGCGCTGATACTAGCCAATTTGAGAATCATATTCGTGCAGTATGTGGTTTACCACTAGGTGGCACTGAATTATTGCGTCCAACAGCGATGATTAATATTTTAGGTGAAGACAGCGTTGAAAATGATATTTTAGCAATTGCTGGTGTAGCCGTTCATTGGTATGGAAAGTCAAAACGTCCGGGTAGAAAGATGGGCCACATTAATGTTTCTGCTAATACTCAAGAACAACTCCAACAAAAATTAGTAGCTGTGGCTGCTTTACTACCTGAATCTGCTTTTTCAGATATTAAAGCCTACATCTCTAATCTAGAGTGCTAATAGAAAGTTCTAATAAAGAAGACTCTATTATTAATTTTGATAACTAAAAAGGGCTCCTACAATTTAGAATCGTAGGAGCCCTTTTTGTAAGCCTGTGAACAATTATGTATTCGATTGTTTATGCCCACACTTCTTATTAGCACAAACTAATTTCACAATACCACCACTTTTCTTTTGTAATAATAACCCAAAATTACAAACTTCACATTGACCTTCTACCGGTTGATAATTCACTACAAATTTACATTTAGGATAAGCATTACACGCATAAAAAGTTTTCCCGTACTTTGAAACACGCTGTGCTAATTCTCCGCTTTTACACGAAGGACACGACACCATCTTTTCAACGTCATTATCTTCAATATGACGACATTCAGGATAATTAGTACAACCAATAAAAATGCCGTAACGACCTTTTTTAATCGCTAACTCGTGATCACACTCAGGGCATTTTGACCCTTCAATGATTTGTTGATCCATACGACCTTGTTCAACCAAAGGTCGACTATAATCACAAGACGGATAACCACTACAACCGAGAAAAGTACCGTGTTTAGAGTTTTTAATCTGTAATGGCAAAGTGCATTTAGGACACAATTCATGCTCTTTTTCTAGTGCATGTTCATGATGTGAAAACAACTCATCTTGTTGCTTTTTCATGGCAGAATCCAATGATTAAAATATAGGTTTGTATTGTACCACTAGAATATTGTGTATGAATATAAACTATCCAATCTCTTACTCGGTAATCAGGTTAGATAACTAATTAACATTTCATCGGCATATATGATCTAGATTTAATAAGTACTTTGTAAGCAATTGTTAGTACATGCTTATGAGGTTTTACATCGATATAAAACCTCCGTAGGATAAGTCACAATAAAAAAAGCTCATCTTTAGGAGATTACCCATGAATAAATTTACGTTAGCGCCGATTGCGTTAGCCATTGCATTAACTGGATGTGGTGTTTCGAATACTTCAACAACATCAGAAGTTAAATCTACAGTAGAACAAGTTCAACAATTAGCGGCTACCAACCCATTTTCAAAAAAATGGGGAACGCCACATGAAATCCCTAATTTTGAAGTGATTAAAACTAGTCATTATTTGCCTGCTTTTACTGCCGCTATTGCTCAGCAAAAACAAGAAATTAATAGCATTGTTACAAATTCAGCAGAACCAACTTTTGCTAATACGATTGAAGCCATAGAATTTAGTGGGAATCTGTTAGATAAAGTCGCAGGTGTTTTCTACAACCTAACAGGCGCCGAAACGAATGATGACCTTAAAGCCATTGCTAAAGAAGTTTCTCCATTGTTGTCTGCTCATTCTGATGATATCTCACTAAACAGTGATTTATTTAAACGCATAGAAGTCGTTTATAAACAAAAAGAGAATTTAGATTTAACCATAGCTCAACAAAAATTACTTGAAGATACTTATGTAGGGTTTGTTCGTAGTGGTGCCAAACTTGATGAAGCGCAAAAAGAAAAAATTCGTGATCTAAATACTCAACTAGCTGCTTTAACATTACAATTTGGTGATAACTTATTAGCAGAAACAAATTCATTTGAAGTTGTTATTGATGATAAAACTAAATTAGCAGGCTTGTCTGAGTCAGTGATCGCTGCAGCAGCTCAAACAGCAATAGAACGCGGCCATGCAGGAAAATGGGTATTTACTACTCATCGCCCATCAATTACACCATTTTTAACTTATGCTAAAGATCGCGAATTACGTAAACAGTTATATTTAGGCTATACGAATCGTGCCAATAACGACAATAAGTTTGATAATAAGAAAACATTAGCAAAAATTGCATCACTACGTGCGACGAAAGCTCAACTAATGGGTTATAAATCTCATGCTCATTTTGTGTTAGAAGACCGTGTAGCAAAAACACCAACTGCTGTTTACGAACTACTTAACAAGATTTGGCCTGCGGCACTTGCAAAAGCAAAAGTAGAAGTAAGTGATATGCAAAAACTTGTTGATGAACAAGGTGGTAACTTCAAAATAGCGGCATGGGATTATCCTTTTTATGCTGAACAAATTCGTAAAGCTCGATACGATATTGATGAAGAACAAACACGTCCGTATTTTGCATTAGAATCAACACTAAAAGGTGTTTTTGACACCGCTAATAAACTTTTTGGTATCACAGTTAAAGAACGTACTGATTTACCAACTTATCATGATGATGTTCGTACCTTTGAAATTTATGAAGCCGATGGAACTTACATTGGTTTATTCTTAGCTGACCATTACGTCCGTCCGGGTAAGCGTGGCGGTGCATGGATGAATTCATACCGCAAGCAATACAACATGAACGGTGAAGATGTTACACCGATTATTGTAAATGTACTTAATTACCCTCGCCCAACAGCAACTCAACCTGCATTATTAACCTTTGACCAAGCAAGCACCTTATTCCATGAGTTTGGCCACGGTTTACACGGATTATTGTCTGACGGTAAATACCGCTCACAAACAGGTACATCAGTACCTCGAGATTTTGTAGAGTTTCCATCGCAAGTGATGGAAAACTGGATGCTACAACCTGAAGTATTAGCTACTTTTGCTAAGCATTACAAAACTGGTGAAGTAATACCTCAAGAGTTGGTTGATAAGATCCAAGCGGCGAGTCAGTTTAATCAAGGTTTTGCGACAACAGAGTATATGGCAGCTACCCTCCTTGACCTTAACTGGCATTCACTTGAAGACGATAAAATTCGCGATACAGCAACCTTTGAAAAAGAATCGCTTGAACAATTAGGACTTATTAGCGAAATAGATCCTCGTTATCGTTCTACTTATTTTGCTCACATTTTCTCTGGTGGTTATTCAGCAGGTTATTATAGTTACATATGGTCTGATGTATTTGGTTCAGACGCTTTCGCTGCTTTCCAAGAAAATGGATTGTTTGATCGTAAAACAGCTGACGCCTTTAGAAAGAATATTCTTTCGTCAGGTGGTAGTGATGATGCATTGAAATTGTATCGTCAATTTAGAGGGAAAGACGCTAGCATCGAACCATTATTGAGAAGTCGTGGTTTAATCAAGTAAAATATTAAGCATAAAAAAGCCCTTACCTTTCATAATATGAAGGGCCAAGGGCTTTTTTATTATCTCTATTTTTATACTAATTTTCTTTTTCGTAAACTCAATAACCATTGAATTAGTACTATTGCCACGACACTTAAACCAAACATGGGAAATAAGAACCCTAACAATATAATCAACCCAACAACAAAAGCACTCACTTTAAATGACTCAGGTACTTTAGGCACACCGAGCTGCCCTGTAGGTCTACGCATTAAATACGATACAAACCCACCAATTGATGCGGTAAAAAATACAATACAGGTAACAACTAAAACCCATAAATTAACCGCACCATATTGGCCTTGATGTAGTTTCATAAATACTTGGCGAATATCCATTAAAATACCAACATCGTCCCAAGTTAATACTTTTAATACTTCACCAGAATATTGATCAAAGTGTATAACTTTCTGATCACTAAGCCATAAACTACGGTTGCTAACACTAAATACATCAGTTTCTTTTTGAGGTAATTTAATCGTTATATTGCCTTTTAATTGCTGCGCTGACGCGATATCAACAAGCTGATCAATAGATAGTTTATCCGTTAATGGCGATGATTTTAGATCGCCTGCATTTCGCCATTGCATTGGGTAACCAGTACCTGTTTGTTTTTGAACCCACTTAAGTTGATCGCCAAACATTTGTGTCCACGGCATACCACCTGCAATGATTATGATTAAAACCAATGAAATCCAAAAAGAAAATACGGCATGAAAATCACGCCACATCAAACGTTTACTATTATTAAAACGAATTGTAAAAAAACCAGCTAACGTTACTTTCTTAAAAGGAAACCAAATAACTAGTCCTGTTATCAGTAAAACAACAAACCAACTAGCTATCAATTCAACAACAAACTCACCCCATTTACCTAATAGTAACTGCCCATGAAGTTTTCTAACCTTATACATCAATGTAGCTTTTTGATCTATTTGACCAGTAACCTCACCATTATAAGGATTTACATAAATACTATTAGCAGCATGACCACGCGCTTTCATTTGAAATTGAGTAGCTTCGTTATCTTTACGAGGAATAACTAACTTTCCAATAGACAAATTTGAAAAATTATAAACCACGCTTGCCTGTTCTTCATAAGATATACGTTGCATTTGCTGAGGCTCTACAAACTTAACTTCATCATAGAAAAAGTTATTAATATTATCTTTAAATAGATAAGTACCACCAGTAACGGTGAGTAAAAACATAAAAGGCAATGACAATACGCCAGCTATAACGTGCCACTTCCATAACCAACGATTTAAGTTAGATGAAATCATTTAACTACTCCTAAAAACTATACGACACGCCTGCGTATACTGTACGACCATCAATAGTTCTAAATTGTTGTGTACCACGGCTAAAGGTTGCACGGTCTTCTAATGTGTCGGTTAAATTCAAGCCATTAAGCCAAAGACTCCATGCCTCATAATCATAACTAACACGAAGGTTAAGTCGTTCATCACGTTTAAATTTTGATTCTGGAGAGTTCTCATCATCAGCAAAGTAAGTCGAATAAAAATCACCTTCTAACTCAATTGTTAAAGCTTCAATTGGGACCCATGCGATACGCGCGTTATAATGATGTCCGGGAGATCGGCGTAACACTTTGCCAGATAAATCATCATCAGCTCCGACAGTAGATTGCACAAAACTGTCGTAAGTATTATCTGTATATGTATGAGTTAATGAAAAGCGCCAGTCTTTAAATGGGCTATATTCAATAACGGATTCGATACCAGAAATTGTTACTTGGCCTGCATTTGTTGTGCGCTGAAATTCAGAATCATCATCACGCACAAAATCTTGTTCGACAAGATAGTTTGTAATTTCATTATGATAAATAGACGTGTCGTAATTAAAATCTCCCCAAGATCCTCTAAAGCCTAGTTCGATGTTATTTGCTTTTTCAGGTTTTAAATCAAGATTACTGGCATCATCTTCAGTACTAAACATACTATCAAGATCTGGTGCATAGAAACCTTGTGAAACACCGAACCATACACGATGATTTTCAGTTATTTGATAAGTAAGTCCTAATTTAGGTGATATATCATCAAAATCAGCAGAATCTCTATTACCATCGTCATAAGTTGTAGCAGCTAACGAAATACGTTCATATCTTGCACCCGCATCAAGACTTAATTTGTCGTTTATTTTCCAGTGATGCTGATAAAATAAAGCGAAGTCATCAAATTCATTTAATTGAGTATCAAAATCGCCAATCAATTCAGAGTCATTATTATCAAAAGATTTAACTAACTCACTACCATTATAATTTTCACTACCAATCACAAAGTGACCGTTTGATAAGTTATGTTGGTAATCTATTTTACTAATGATTCCACGATCGCGACTAATTTCAGGTCCACCAAATCTAGAATCACCTTGAGTTTTCTTTAAACGATTTGCAATAGACGCTTTTAATACACCGCTATCAAACTCGTGACTAGCCTGAAGGTAAACAAATGTTTGTTGAAGGTCTTCAGATGAAGATAATGAACCAGCTTGCGTTTTATCTTCCGCAATTTCTTCGGCTGTTAAATCACCACGGCTTACAACAAACTCATCTAAATATTCAATTCTTGCCAATATCGATGTATTGTCATTAATGTCATAAGATAATTTTGTACTCAATTGATCTCTATCGTCTTTAGTTTCATCACGTAAACCATCTAATCGTCTGCTATTAGCATCAAAGAAGTAACCAACTTCACCTAGAGTTCCACCGCTATTAAAACCAATTCGAGAGCGATTAAAGCTCCCTGTTTCTAAATGTAGTTGATGTTCTGATTCACTGGGCGCTGAACGTGTCACAACATTAACTACACCACCAAACGCATTATTGCCATAAAGTGCTGAAGATGGACCTTTAAAAATTTCTACACGTTCGATATCAGAGGTATTAAGACGAGATAAACGGCTTGTTGCACCTTCATAAGGGTTTTCGATAGGCATTCCATCGACCATAACAATGGTATAACCTTTACTACCATTAGGAATACGTAAATTTCGGACTTGAGTTTCACCAGGGATACGATCTAGTAATTCATTAGGGTCAACAAAACGAAGACGTTCTATTTCATCCATATTGACGACATGAACGTTAATAGGTAATTTTTTAACATCAACACCGCCATGTTGAGAGTTAAGGATTGCAGCCTCTCCCAATACGGTTATTGATTCTATTTTCTCATTAGTTTCTGCATGAAGAGATAATGAAACAGCGCTCGCAATCATTGTAATAATAAGTGGGTACTTCATTTTGTTCCTTATAGAACACAATACTAAAATATGCGGCGTATTATATAGAAGAACATAAGAAAAAAAGTGCGACATAATGTCACAGGTAGCAACCTATTATATAAATATTAATTAAGAATCAGTTACCTATAATTAATATCTATAATGCTTAAGGGTACTCTTTTGTATCATGGGTTGAGGAAATGTAGCGAAATAAGTGTTTGGCAATATCTGTGATTTTGCCGATAACCGGTCCATTAACTCGGTTGCACTGACTATATCAGCCACGGGCGATTTAAATCAGTTAATATCATGCCGGTCATTACCACATACATACGTGATACGCATGATGACCATACATACGGTTGTTGTACGGTTCCGACGTCCCATCAAGAGAGAAAAGTCAGGGTACTTCGTATCAGAACGATCAAGAAGACGTCTCGTA